>NZ_FCNT01000062.1 GCF_900021155.1 Alistipes sp. CHKCI003 | reverse complement strand
CTTCGGCATAGACCGGGGCGGGGAGGCGACCGTCCCGTTCACTTCGGACATACGGAGCGCTGCCGCGAACATCCGGTGCGAAATGGCTTCCACGCTCCGCCGAAACTCGCTGAAGCGCATCGCGCCGTCGGGTCCGGAGCGCCGGCAGGAGCGGCTTCGGCCATCCGGCGCCCGATCTGCACGGTACGTCCCGGACGGGGCACATTCCGCGCGGATGAAAATCTTTCGGTTTTCCATTATTTTATTTCTTTGATTTACAGCAGTATTTGCAATACCGAACCGATCCATCCGCGGGAGCCTTCTTGTTTATCCGGTACGATTCGGCTACTTTTGCCGACAGGGACAGCGAACTTACGTTCGACGACCGTCGTATCATTAAAAAAAGAAAAAACATGTCGAAAAAAGCAGCCGTGCTGGCCGTGAATCCCGTGAACGGGATGGGCCTGTTCCAGTATTTGGAAGCATTCTATGAGAACAAAATTCCCTACACGCTCTTCGCCGTGGCGGACGGTCCGGTCATCCGGACCAATTCGGGCGTTGCGCTGACGGCGGACGATGCGATCGCACGCCTCAAGGGCCGCGAGGACGAGTACGATGCGCTTGTCTTTGCATGCGGCGACGCAATGCCGGTCTTCGCACAGCATGCGTCGGAGCCGTGGAACGTCGATTTGATGGAGGTGCTCGGAACGTTCGGACGAAAAGGGAAGATCATGATCGGACATTGCGCCGCCGGAATGATGTTCGACTTCGCGGGAATCGCCGACGGCCGACGGCTGGCCGTCCATCCGCTCGCCAAAGCCGCCGTGCAGAAGGGTACGGCGACGGATGCCCCGTTCGAGATCGACGGCAACTTCTACACCGCACAGGAGGAGCACCGGATTCCCGAACTGATCGGCCGGGTGATCGAAGCGCTGAAATAAGTTCCGCGAATCCGCGGTCGGCGCAGACGTCTGCCGCCGCGGCGCATGGCCTATGTCGGACGGATCGCCCGCACGGGCGGAACGGTGCGTCCACGGTCTTCGGTTCCGGTGGCCTTGCCGGATGCGGAGCTGAGGGCGTCCTGTGCCCCCTCCCGACATCCGGGTCCGGCCGGAATGCGACCGGGCGGGTGTTTCGGCCCCGTCCGGCGACGAGGGGCAGATGAAAAAACGGAGGCTGTCTGACGAGCGCAGACAGCCTCTTTTATGCGTATCGCCGGCCGAACCCCTCTTCGGGCATGCGGTTCGCGGCGGGTGAAAGAGCGGTCGGAGAGCCGCAGCCGTGGAGCTGCAACCCGTTCCGCCCCTTGCCGGGAACGCACGCACCTTCGGCGGAACAGGGAACATCCGACTTCGAGCCGGCGAGCGGTCATTCCGTATGTTGCGTTCCGAACCGGAGGCGGGGAGCAGGCAATGCCGTAATTTCTCTTAGTTTTAAAGAGGCGTCACCTACGGCATGCCCGCTCCCTTACCGCCGGATCAGGCTACGGGACAAGGGATGCCGAGCGCTTCGACCCGCGCAGCGATGCGACGAAGCTCCTCCTTGTCCACTTTTTCGAGCGTCTGGCAGGGCGTATCGCGGTCGAGCGAGTAGACCATCACCTTCGAAGGACGGATCCGCGCGATGAGTTCCAGCCATGCCGCGACCTCCTCTTCGGTGGTGTTGTCGATCGTGCGGCCGTTGCATTCGCCTCGCAGGAACATGGTCTGTACGATCAGACGTCCGTCGAAAAGCTGCATGTTGCGCACGGTCTCGGCTACGGTATAACTTCCCATGGGATTGTTCATCAGGCGCACCGTTTCGTCGAATGCCGAGTCGAGTTTGAGGATGTTGTTGTCGACGCGCATGAGCGCGCGGCGCACCTCTTCGCGGCCGATCTGCGTGGCGTTGCTCAGCACGGAGACCTTCGCCGTCGGGCAGAGCGCGTCGCGCAGGGCGAGCGTGTCGCCGATGATGGCTTCGAACTCGGGATGCATCGTGGGTTCTCCGTTGCCTGCGAAGGTGATGACGTTGGGCGGCGTGCCGTCGGCGACCATGCGCCGCAGCGTCTCTTCCAGCAGACGCGCCACGTCGGCGCGGGCATTGAAACGGCGGCGCCCCGGATGTTCGGCATTCCAGCCGCATTCGCAGTAGATGCAGTCGAACGAACAGAGCTTCGACTCGGTGGGCAGCAGGTTGACGCCCAGCGAAAGCCCCAGCCGGCGCGAGTGCACGGGACCGAAAATGATGTCGTGGTAGAGTGAAGTCATAGGACAAAGTTAACCATATTCCGCCAAATGCAATGCGATGCGCGGATTTTTTTGTCGGAAAGGTTGCCGGAAACGAAACCGGCCGGTTGTTAAATCTTTGGTTCGAAGGCGGCGGGATTCGAAAAAAATCGGAGAAACGTGCGGTGTTTAGTTAATTTTGTATATATTTGGAGTCGGGTTCTTGTCGAACCGGTGAAAACATTGATTTATGATTGGGAAAAATTATTTGATCGCGGCGTTTGCCGCCGTGCTGATCGGAGGTGTGTGGAGTGTGTCGGCCGTGCCGGCTTATCCCCGTCCGGTCGTGTACACGCTCAGCGACGGAACACAGATTACGGTGCGCGTCGTGGGCGATGAATTCCACCATTATGTGCTCTCCGAAGACGGGTATACGCTGACCGGCGGCGAGGACGGCGACTACTATTATGCGACCCTCGCTCCCGACGGGACGCTCGTGCCGACATCGGTGAAGGCGCGGCCCGTCTCGATGCTCACCCGCAGCGAGGCCGCCGAAATCTCGTCGTTGCAGCGTGGGCTCAGACCCGCTGCGAACAACAATCCGCTGTTGCAGCGCCCCAGACCCGTCCCCGTGAGAGTGCCTGCCGCGGCGGCCGCTTCGGGCAATTTGCCGGCACCTCCCGGGCGGATCTCCTCATCCATAACGACCGGTAAGCTCCGTTCGCTGGTCATTTTGGTCGAGACGAGCGATAAATCGTTCACCACGCCTACCCCGCAGCAGGCTTTCTCGGCGCTGCTCAACGAGCAGGGATACAGCCGCAACGGAGCGCTCGGCAGCGCGTGGGACTATTATAACGACAATTCGAACGGCCGCTTCGACCCCGACTTCGTGGTGATAGGACCCTATAAGGTATCGAACAAGGCTTCGTACTATGCGGGCAGCAGCGGATCGGACCGGGTGCCCGAGCTCGTGGTCGAAGCCTGCGAACTGGCCGATAAGGACGGAGTGGACTTTTCGCAGTTCGCCGATAACGGGGTGATTCGGGATATTTTCATCTTCTATGCCGGATACAACCAAGCCGAAGGGGCGGCGAACACCATTTGGCCCCACCGCTGGTTCGTGGATGCGTTCACCAAGTACAAGGATGTCCGTTTCGACGGCGTGCAGCTCGTCGGATACGCCTGTTCGTCGGAGTTGAAAGGGGTCAGCGGCGCGACGATGGCCGGAATCGGCGCTTTCTGCCATGAATTCGGTCATGTACTCGGCTGGCCCGACTTCTACGATACGGATTACGAAGGCTCCGGCGGCAGGGCGGACGGATTCGAAAATTACTCGCTGATGGATGCCGGCAGCTACAATTACAACAGTATGGCGCCGCCCGCGCTGACCATGCTCGAACGCTGGATGGTCGGCTGGGCCGAGCCGGAGCTCCTCGCCGAAGCGGGCGAATATACGCTCTCGCCCGTGTGGGAGGATAAGGGGTATCTGGTGCCTACGGGAACCAACGACGACTATTTTCTGATCGAGGCCCGGGCGCTCGGCGGATTCAAGTGGGACAATTATATCGACGATTACTACGGCAATGTGGACGGCAGCAAGGGTCTGTTCGTAATGCATATCGACAATACGGACCAGTACCGCAGCGCGTGGATCGACAATACGCTCAATGTCAATCCCGATCACGAGTGCGCCAAGATCGTGCGCTCCGTACCCGGCAAGTCTTCGGCGATGACGCCTTCGCGCACGTTTTTCCCGGGGGCCGAGAATGTCGTAACCCTGACTTCGACCAGCAACAGGGACTATCTCTCGTGGAGCGGCAGCGAACCCAAATTGTCGTTTACCGGCATCGTCGTCGGTGAGGATGCCGTCAAAATGCGTGCACGCACGCGGACGGCTGGCGGGGAAACCGACTACGGACTCCTCGTGCGCTTCAATCAGTTCGATGCCCTGCTTACGTGGGACGATTCGCAGGCGGATAAATGGAACGTGAAGTGTACCTCGCTGAGCGACGGCAAATCCAGCGAAACGGAGGCGGACGGAGGGGTGCTCTATCTGGACAACCTCATGCCTGCGACGACATACGAACTGACGCTTACGCCGGCCGGCGGCGAGGAAGTGAAGGCGCAGATCTACGAATTCACGACGCTGGCCATCGAAGAGAACCGGGCGGCTGCCATCAACCTTTCGCAATCCGAGTACGATTCGAACGAGTATGTGGCGTTGGGCATCCGCAACTACGCGGGAACGCCGGAGCGGGTGGAGTGGTATGTGAACGACGAACTCTTGGAGGAGCATTATACGAAATTGCCTGCGGGCGAACACCGGCTCGTCGCTGCGGTCGTTGCGCAGGACGGAACGAAAGAGTACCTTATCAAATATATCACCGTTAAATAGTCGATCGGATGAAACTTTTGAAATATATGATTGCCGTTCTGCTGCTGGGCGCTGTGTCCTGCGCAGAAGACGAAACGAGCGATTCCGTGCTGGCCGGTCAGCGCGAGGCGCTGCTGGCCGAAACGGATATGGGCATTTATGTCAACGGCAGCGCCGCGCTGCGGTTCGATAAAAAAACGCATCAGGCGAGCGTCGCCCCGTCGACATACCGGTTCCGGATCATGGATGACGCCGGCATGCAGTATGTCGAGATCGTGCTCGGAGGAATGCCGCAGGAAAGCAAGGCCGTGTCGGGCGAACTTACCAGCGTCGGTTTCAAACTTTCGGACAAGAAGATGCAGGATGTCGTGCTGCTGAAGCAGGACGGCGAACGGCTGTGGCTGTGGAGCGATGCGACGCACACGGGGATGATCCTGCCGTGGTGCGAACTGTGATCGGGGCATAAGGGCGCCGAGGCCGGAAAGAGTTCGGACGACGTGTCGTCGACGAGCGCACGGCCGTGTCCGTACCGCTATCACGGTCCGGCCGTGCGGTTCGGCATGCGACCTCCGACCTAAGTCTTGAGGTCTTCTTATTGGTCCTTGCAACGGAACGGGAGAGGTGCAGAATTTCGCTATTCTGCACCTCTCCCGTTTTCGACAGAATCTTCCGGCAAAAACGATCGGGGTGCGGTGCGAGCGGCTCCGGCGGGTATATGCCCGCATCCGGATGCGAAGCGCCGAAACTTGAGCGTGTGGAAGCGGCATGAGAAAACGCCGGACGGATCGGCCGGGGAGGCGTATCGACGAAAAAAGCTCTCCGAAGAGAGCCTTTGCAGGGTGGAAGATGGGACTCGAACCCACGACACCCGGAACCACAATCCGGTGCTCTAACCGACTGAGCTACATCCACCGTTTCGATACGAAAGCCGTATCGGAGTGCAAATGTAATACACTTTTTCGTTCCGCGCAAAAAAAACGGACTAAAAATCTGCTTTATGACAAAATGTCAGTCCGTTTCCGCGTTTTTGGCACATTTGCCTGCCAAAATCCATTTGGCATATCTCTTGTTGGAACAGTAGGTGCAAACGGGAAGAAAATCCCGAAAGATATCTGGATTCAATTTTATAAATATTAGTAGAACTATGAAAGTCAAACCATTATCGGATCGTGTACTGATCCAGCCCAATCCCGCCGAAGAGAAGACCGCCGGCGGCCTCATCATCCCCGACACCGCCAAGGAGAAACCGCTGGCAGGCAAAGTGATCGCCGTAGGACCCGGAACTTCGGAAGTGAAGATGGAAGTCAAGGTAGGCGACGAGGTGCTCTACGGCAAATATGCCGGACAGGAGATTTCGATCGACGGAACCGACTACCTGATTATGAAGCAAAACGATATTCTGGCAATCATCTAAAATACGTGAAAAGTCATGGCAAAAGAGATCAAATATAACGTTGAGGCGCGCGAACTGCTCAAGGAGGGTGTCGACGCGCTGTCGAATGCAGTGAAGGTAACGCTCGGCCCCAAAGGCCGCAACGTCATCATCGACAAGAAATACGGCGCCCCCCAGATCACCAAGGACGGCGTTACGGTAGCCAAGGAGGTCGAGCTGGAGGATTCGTTCGCCAACATGGGCGCCCAGATGGTCAAGGAGGTGGCATCGAAGACCAACGACGACGCCGGCGACGGCACCACGACGGCTACGGTGCTCGCGCAGTCGATCATCGGCGTGGGCCTCAAGAATGTTACGGCGGGCGCCAATCCGATGGACCTCAAGCGGGGTATCGACAAGGCTGTGGCCGTGGTCGTGGAATCGCTCAAGAAGCAGAGTCAGACCGTCGGCAACGACATCGCCAAGATCGAGCAGGTGGCCTCTATTTCGGCTAACAACGACCACAACATCGGCAAGCTGATCGCCGAAGCGATGGCTAAGGTCAACAAGGAGGGCGTCATCACCGTCGAGGAGGCCAAAGGCACGGAGACCCACGTGGAGGTGGTCGAAGGCATGCAGTTCGACCGCGGTTACATTTCGGCCTACTTCATCACCGACGCCGAGAAGATGGAGGCGCAGCTCGAAAAGCCCTATATCCTCATCACGGACAAGAAGATCTCGACGATGAAGGAGCTGATGGGCGTGCTGGAGCCGGTGGCTCAGAGCGGGCGTGCGCTGCTGATCATCGCGGAGGATGTGGACGGCGAGGCTCTGTCGGCGCTCGTAGTCAACAAGCTGCGCGGCACGCTGAAGATCGCCGCCTGCAAGGCCCCGGGCTTCGGCGACCGCCGCAAGGAGATGCTCGAAGACATCGCCGTGCTGACGGGCGGTACGGTCATTTCGACCGACAAGGGCATGAAGATCGAGGATGCCAACCTCTCGATGCTCGGTACGGCCGACAAGGTAACGCTCAACAAGGAGAATACGACCATCGTGGACGGTGCGGGTCAGAAGGAGGCCATCGCCGCACGTGTGGCCCAGATCCGCGCCTCGATCGAGAAGGCGACCTCCGATTACGACAAGGAGAAGCTGCAGGAGCGGCTGGCCAAACTCGCAGGCGGCGTGGCCGTGCTGTACGTGGGTGCCGCGACCGAGGTCGAGATGAAGGAGAAGAAGGACCGTGTGGACGATGCGCTGGCAGCCACCCGTGCTGCGGTCGAGGAGGGTATCGTTCCGGGCGGCGGCGTGGCTTACATCCGTGCGACGGCAGCCCTCGAAGGTCTGAAGGGCGACAACGAAGACCAGACGACCGGTATCCAGATCATCAAGCGTGCGATCGAAGAGCCGTTGCGTCAGATCGTGGCCAATGCCGGCGGCGAAGGCTCGGTAGTGGTCAACAAGGTGCGCGAAGGCAAGGACGCCTTCGGTTACAACGCCCGCGACGACAAATACGAAGATCTGTTTAAAGCGGGTATCATCGACCCGACGAAGGTGTCGCGCGTCGCGCTGGAGAACGCCGCGTCGATCGCGTCGATGTTCCTCACGACGGAGTGCGTGCTGGCCGAGAAGAAATCGGAGCAGCCCGCCATGCCCCCGATGCCCGCAGGCGGCATGGGCGGAATGATGTAATCCGCCGGATCCGTGCATACGAAGAAGAGGCTGTCTGCAAGTCGCAGACAGCCTCTTCTCTATTCGTACTTGCTATTCGGGTGTTTTCCCCGACAGACGAATTCTCGAAAGGTCGAGAAAACTATCCGACAGCTTCTTTCGTTCGCACGGCTTTCGGGACCTCTGCCGAGCATGCGATTCTTCGTGAGGCGTAAATCCGCCGGAGATCCTCATGCCTGCCAATAGGCCGATGCGGTCAGATGCCGCCGTCGACGATCCAACTGCCCGAGGGATTGTCGTTGCGCAATGCGAGCCGCAGTTGCCGGGTCGATCCGTCGGGCATCCGGAATACGCACGGAACGAAATAACCCGGATAGGCGCCCGAACGGAACGGTGCGCCGACTTCGAAATCGGCGGCCCCTTCGTAGTCTTTGCGCAACATGCCGCGGAGTTTCGCTCCGTAGAAGGAGAAGGCTTCGTCGATGATCGCTTCGTCCCACACGGTCATGGCCTGCAGAATCCGTCGGGCAGCCTCTTCCGCCGTTATGCCGGCGAGCTTCTCGCCCGCGAGAGGCTGTGTACGGTCGAGCCATGCGATCCCAGCCGGAGGCGTCGTGAGCTGCACGGTGTCGATCGGCAGGTCGTAGTCGATGCGGTCGGTTTCGAGCAGCGTCCGCTCGCCCGCGCCGGTCAGCGCTACGATGCGGGCTTTCAACAGATGGCCGCTCTTCCGGTCGAAGAGGTATTCGCGTCGGGTATTGCTCTGGGTGATCGAGCTGTTCAGCATATAGCGGCTCTCGCTGAAATCGCCTCGGGCAGGCGCCGTAACGTTCAGTCGGATCGTATCGCGTTCTTCCGTGAGGGTATAGGTGCCGCCCGCTATTTCGGCGGCGCGCTCTTCCGTAGCGAACAGCATGCGGGGATCGAGCAGCATTCCCAGCTCTTCGAGTACACAGGTTCCGGCGGGCAGTTCCAGCCCCTCCTGCAACGAGGGTTGCCAGAGCAGCGTGCGCCGTCCGTCGAAGAGGGCTTTGCGATCGGGTTTTTCCACGCGCCAGCGAAGCACCGGGGCGTAGACCGCTTGAACGACGTGGGGGACGAACTCCCCTTCGGGATCGGTGAAGCTGAAGTTCTCCTGCGGTTGCGTGCGTATGCGCAGCTCCATGCGGAGTGTGCGGGCCTTGTCGAGAGCCGCTGCGGCATTGCGGAAGCATCCGCGGGCGGCCTGCGCGGGGGTGCGGAAACCCGGAAGGAGGATCAGTGCGACGATCGCCGCGGCACTGAGCGTCGCCGTAACGATTCGGAGCGTCCGCCGCCGGCTCCGGCGGTTGCGCTCGGCACGGGAAAGAGTGCCGAGCAGCCGTTCGCGGAATCCGTCGCTCGGTCGGACGCGGCATCGCGGAGTTACGGCATCGAGCGTGCGTCGCGCCGCTTCGTATTCGGCGGTGCAGACAGGGCATTGGGCGAGGTGCCGTTTCATATCATCGGACAAATCGGCGGAACCGTCGAGCAGTTCCGGAATACGGGTTTGAAAATCGGTGCATTTCATGATTACGGTGGTTTTAGAGGTGGAATTTTTTTTCGTCAGTTTCTCGTCTCGGCAGAACCCGGACTGCGTTCGGCTCTGCACCCGGCTTATCGAAAACATTCAACGAATGCCTCAGTCGGTCGATACCGTATCGGAAGCGCGACTTGACGGTCGAGACCGGACGATCGAGCAGCTCGGCGATCTCCGTGAAGCGAAGCGCACCGGCAGTGTGCAGACGGATGACATCGGCCTGCTCCTCGGGCAATTCGCGGAGGAGTGCCTCGATGCGCTCGTACTCTTCGCGGGCGTCGTACTCATCGTCGACCGTTTCGATGCGCCGGTCGAGAGGCCGCAGGCGGGTTTTGCGATGCAGCAGGTCGCAGCATCCGTTGGCCACCGTACGGAAGAGGTAGGCTTTCGGATTGGCGATGCGCGTAAGATCGCACGACGCGAGCCGGAGGTAGGCCTCCTGCACCACGTCCTCGGCATCGGCTTGCGACCCGATGCGAAAGAACGCGAAGCGGAAGAGCTGTTCGTGATGGCTGTCGACGAGTCGTCCGAGCAGTTCCGACGAACTTTCTGGAGTTTCTTTCATGGTCGTTTCATTTTTTTGAAAAACGCGTTTACCACTAAGACGCGGAACCGGCGGAAAAAGACGTAATCGGGTCGGAAAAAATCGCATGCTGCATCTCGGGACGAAGCTGGCTTCCGTCCCGAAGTTGCGGCCGGCGGGCGACGGTTCACTTGCGCGAGGCGACCGCCGCGACGGAGAGCAGGATGCCGAGCGCTACGCCCAGCAGGGCGGCGAAGAGCACCTGATATTGCGCCGAGAGCAGGAAGGTGATGGTATGAGCCGGAATCCAGAAGAACGGGATCGTCTTCTTGAAGACGAAATTCCATTGCACGTCCCAGTTGAGCGACGCGAAGATGCGCGCCATCGGGATCGGCCTCACGAGCGCACGGAGCGAACCGCCGTTTTCGAGGATGTGGGTGTCGGTGATTTTATGCAGCGTCATGAAGACGGGGCCGAAGGTGGTGTTCATCGCCGTGCTGATGAGGAAGGCGCCCAGCAGCTTGAGCGGCGTGAATCCGCCCTGCATGGCCGCGGGAATATCCCCGAGGCCGAGCCCTTGGGCATAGACGGGGACGCCGGTCGAGAATACCTTCATGGCCGAGGCGATCCACATGCCGAGCACACCCCACACCGCGGCGCGGGGCAGGATGCCGAATCCGGGCTGGCCGTACGATCCGGTCTTGATGCGAAGTCCGATGCACTCGCCGGCGGTGCTCAGCAGTGCGAACTTGAGGAAAGCCAGCAGATAGGGATGTGCGGCGTTGAGCGCCGTGTAGCTCGCGTAGACATCCGGGAACAGAAAAAAGGGCGCCAGCAGAAGAGCGGCGACGGCGAGAAAGAGGAGGTCCTTAAGTTTCATGGTTTTTCGGGTTTCGTCGGTTGGGATCGGGTTCGTCTGCGGGGCGGGGGCGTTCGTCCGTTCTCCGGGTGCCGTGCAGGCGCGCTCCGGTGCGGCCCGTCATCGGCCGAGCAGGATGCGTGCCTGTTCGAGTGCGGCCGGCGTGAGTTCGCTGCCGGAGAGCATCTTGGCGATCTCCGTAACGCGCTCCTCGGGCGTGAGACGTGCGATGCGGGTTTCGCCGTCGCGCTTGTAGACGACGAAATGGGTGTCGCCTTTCGATGCGACCTGCGGCAGGTGGGTGATGTCGACGACCTGCATCGCGGCGGCCAACGAACAGATGATCTCGCCCATGGCGTCGGCAATGCGGCCCGAAACGCCCGTGTCGATCTCGTCGAAGAGGATCGTGGGCAGCTGCATCCGTTCGGCCAGCAGCGCCTTGAGCGCCAGCATCACGCGCGACAGTTCGCCGCCCGAGGCGATCCGCTCCACGGGCTGGGGGGCGGTGTTGCGGTTCGCGGTGAAAAGGAACGAGACGCTGTCGCGCCCCGTGCGGGCGAGGGGGCCGCTGTCGTCCAGTCCGACGCGGAAAACGGTGTCGGCCATGCCCAGCCGTGAAAGCGTGGCGAGGATCCGTTTTTCGAAAGCCGGAGCCGCCTTTCGGCGGGCGTCGTGCAGCTGGGCTGCCAGAGCCTCTGCCTGCCCGGAGGCTTCGGAGAGGCGCTTTTCGAGCGCCGCGATCCGCTCGTCGCCGCGGACGATCGAAGCCAGCCGCGCGGCATAGCGGTCGCGCAGGGCGATGAGCTCCGGAAGCCCCTCCGCACGGTGTTTCTGTTCGAGCGTATAGATCGTGTTGAGCCGTTCGCCGACCTTCCGGAGCCGTTCGGGATCGGCATCGAGCCGTTCGCTGTCGGCGGCGGCCGAGGCCCCGAGGTCTTTCAGCTCTTCGATCACCGAGCGGATGCGTGCCGCGGCCTCGGCCCCCTGCGGGTACGTGCCGCGCAGATGCAGCAGAGAGGTCTCGACCGTTTTCAGCCGGCTCAGCACCCCGACCTCCTCGGCATCGAGCGCATTGCGCAGCCCGGCGAGCGCTTCGCCGATCTCTTCGGCGTGTTCGAGCACGGCGAGCTCCGCTTCGAGCTCCGCCTGCTCCCCTTCGCGCAGGTCGGCGTCCGTCAGCTCCTCAACCTGATAGCGGAGCCACTCCTCGTCCTTGCGACTGTTCCCGGCTTCGTTCCTCAGAACGGTCAGTTCCCGCCTCAGATTGGTCAGTTCGGCGTATTGCTTCTCGTATCGTCCGAGCAGGGCGGCATTGCCCGCGAACGTATCGAGTGCCGAGGTGCGGAACTCTTCCGACGAGAGAATGAAGTTCCGGTGCTGGGAGTGGATGTCGAGCAGCCGGCTGCCGAACTCGCGCAGCTGCGCGAGCTGCACGGGAATATCTCCGATGAAGGCGCGGCTCTTGCCCGCGGGGGTGATGATCCGCCGCACGGCGCACAGATCGGCGTAGTCGAGGTCGTTCGTGTCGAAGAAGGACTCCATGCCGCGTCCCGCGAGGTCGAAAAGCCCATCGATCACGCAGTTGCGGGTCGCATCCTTGAGGGTCGCGCCGTCGTTCTTGTTGCCCAGCAAAAGGCCGAGCGCACCCAGCAGGATGGACTTTCCGGCTCCCGTTTCGCCCGTGATGATGTTCAGATGCGGGTCGAGCTCCATTTCGAGCCGGTCGATCAAGGCGTAATTTTCGACGGAAAGACGGCGTAACATAGCATCTTATGGTGTTAATTTTCGGATAGCAGCGTTTCGATTTTGTCGGCGATACGGGCCGCGACCTCGTGTTTGGAGAGCAGAGGCAGCTCTTCGCGGCCCGAGCGGTCGATGAGCGTTACCTTGTTGGTATCGCCGCGGAATCCTGCCCCCGCGTCCCTCAGCGAGTTGAGCACCACGAAGTCGAAGCGCTTCTTTTCGAGTTTGACCCGGGCGTGCGCCTCTTCGTCGTGGGTTTCGAGGGCGAAGCCGACGAGCAGCCGCCCCTGCTTGCGGGCGCCCAGCTCTGCCGCGATGTCCTTCGTGCGCCGCAAGCGGAGGAAAAGTTCTCCGTCACCCTTTTTGATTTTGCAGTCGGAGACCGCGTCGGGGGTGTAGTCCGCCACGGCGGCGCACATCACCGCACCGTCGGCCCCGGCGAACGCTTCGACCGAGGCGCGGTACATCTCTTCGGCCGACAGCACCTCCACGCGCCGCACGCCCGCAGGCGCCGGCAGCGTCGTGCGTCCGCTCACGAGCGTAACTTCGGCGCCCCGCGCGGCCAGTTCGCCCGCGACGGCATAGCCCATCTTGCCCGTCGAGTGGTTCGAGATGAACCGCACGGGGTCGATGGCCTCGATCGTGGCCCCTGCCGTTACGAGGAATCGTTTACCGGCTAAACGCTTTTTTTTTTCGGGATTCGTCAGAAGTGCGTCCAGCTCGCGGACGATGGCATCGGGTTCGGCCATGCGGCCTTTGCCCGTGAGGCCGCTGGCCAATTCGCCTTCGGCGGGCTCGACGATGCGCACGCCGCGGCTGCCGAGCGTTCGCAGATTCTCCTGCGTGGACGGATGGGCATACATGTCCAGATCCATCGCCGGAGCCACGGCCACGGGACAGCGGGCCGACAGATAGGCGGCGAGCAGCAGGTTGTCGGCGATGCCGTGGGCCATCTTCGCCAGCGTGTTGGCCGTCGCCGGAGCGACGACGAGGCAGTCGGCCCACTCGCCGAGCGACACATGGGAGTTCCACGCGCCGTTCTCGGGGTCGAAGAACTCGACCAGAATCGGACGCTTGGAGAGCGTGGCCATCGTAAGCGGGGTGATGAACTGCTTGGACAGCGGCGTCATCAGGACCTGCACCTCGGCTCCGGCCGTCTTCAGCAGACGGCAGAGCGCCGCCGACTTGTAGGCGGCGATGCTGCCCGTGATGCCCAGCAAAATGTGTTTCCCCTGCAACATGGGCGGATCAGGCCTCCTTGTCCTCTTTCCGCTTGCCGTCCTTCCAGAAGAGCTCGCCGTCGAGGAACTCCTCCGTGGCGATGATCGCCGGTTTGGGCAAGCGCTCGTAGTAACGCGAAATCTCGATTTGCTCGCGGTTTTCGAAGGTCTCCTCCATGGTGTCGGTGGGCGACGAGAAATCGGCGAGCTTGCGGTTGAGTTCGGTTTTGAGCTCCGTGGCGATCTGGTTGGCGCGACGTGCGATGATGTTCACGCTCTCGTAGACGTTGCCCGTCTCGCGGTCCAGATCCGCCAGTTTGCGGGTGATGGTGTTGTTCGGGATGTTTTTCTTGATTTCCATCTTATTCTATTGCTGTGTTCTCTTCCTTGGCGTTCTTGGCGAGGTAGTCCTTGGCGTGCTGCGTGAGCCGGTCGAGCTCCTTGCGGTGCGTCGACTCGGGATACTCCTCGACGAACGAGTAGTAGGAGTCGAGCGCCGAAAGATAGCGGTCGGTCTGCTTGTCGGAGACCGAGTTGTCCGCCAGCTTGTAGCCGGATAACGCGATCAGATACATGATCTCCTCGCGGTGATTGCTCTCGGGGTACTCCTTCAGCGCGTTGCGCAACGCGACGATCGCCGATTTGTAGCGTCCGATCTTGTAGTAGGTGTAGGCGTTGTAGTAGGCTTTGTCGTACTGCCGCTGGAGCAGTTCGGCGTCGATTTCGCGGAAAGCGGGGACCCGTTCGCTCTGCGGGTAGCGCGAGATGAACTCGTTGATCGCTACGCGGGCCCGTCCGGTCATGGTCTGGTCGCGCGTGGGGGCCGGGGCGATGTGGTAGAAACAGAGGGCGTACATGCCTTCGGCGTCTTCGATGAAGACGCTGCGTCCGTAGCGGCGGCGGAACTGGTCCAGCAGTTCGGCCGCGGTGTTGTAGTCGTGGACTTTGAATTTGCAGCGGGCGTTGAAGAAGGCGATGCTGTCCTCGCGCGGCGTGCCGTTGTAGATGTTGCCGATCCCTTCGAAGAGCGTCGAGGCCCGCGACCATTTGCCCGCGTCGTAGTACTCCAACGCCTTGTCGTAAACCAGCTCGGGATCGCCGCTCCGGAGAATGCCGGTGAGGCCCCCGCAGCCTGCCGGGATCAGCAGCGCGACGGCGCCGCACGCGGCGTATAGTTTCGCTCTCTTCATCGAAAATTTTACAGCGCTTTAGTGCGCAAAGTTACGCATTATTTAACGATCTCGCAAATAAATTTATTGCGGCGCCTGTCCGGCTGCGAAAACGCGAACGCCGCGCCGGAAGAGGTGCGGAGCGGGCGTGTGCCGCGGTCAGAAAAACAGGCCGATGGAGCCGCCGTAGAGGATGTTGCGTCCGATCCCGACACGTTGCGGCTCCGCGCCGGCGAGGGTGAAGGTGTTCCATGTGCGCCCCTGCGGATGGAGCGTAATGCGGAAATCGAGGAAGAAACTGCGGATTTGGACGCCCAGACCGCCGGTCAGCGCTACGTCGCCGTCGTTGAACTTGACCCGGAAGATCCCGGGCGCCGAGCTGCGCTGGCTGTTCGTCGCTCGGAAGACCGCGCCCCCGAACAGGCGGAGCACCTTGGCGAATCGGAAGCCCAGTTCGACCGGGATTTCGAGCCGTTCGGCCCGTATGCGCACGTCGTGCACGGCCCCGCCGCGCAGGCGGTAGGCGTAGTTGGCGAAGACGTAGTCGGTTTCGGCTTGCAGATGGAAGCGGCGCGAGAGGTCGTACCGGAAGACCAGCCCCACGTCGAATCCCGCACGTGCGCCGCCCCGCGACACGTAGGTGTCGCCGATCCGGACGGTCGAAAACCGGTAATCCGACGTGTTCATGCCGGCGCGCACGCCGAGCCGGAGACGCTGTGCGGAAGCGGCGCCGGACAGGACCAGCGCCGCGAAGAGCAGGAGACAGTGCTTCATGGTGCGTAACGTATGTCAAACGGTTGCGGCGGAGTTTCACATGAGAGGGGCCGCGAGCCGCAGCAGGTTGCCCAGCGTGCGCCGCCACAGGGGGCGGTTCCGCCAGTCGGTGCGGCCGATCCGCACGCACCGCCCGAGGTCGCGGTCGAACGTCGCGGCGAGCTCGCGCACGACGGCGCGCCCGTAGAGGAAGGCCGTAACCTCGAGGTTGTCCTGCAGGCTGCGGTAGTCCATGTTGGCCGTGCCGACCGAGGCGGTGTCGTCGTCCGCGACGAGCACCTTGGCGTGCAGAAACCCGTTGTCGTAGCGGTAGAGTTCGACGCCTGCATCGAGCAGATCGTCCACATACGACTCCGACACGAGATCCGTCAGCGGCGAGTCGCTGCACGCGGGGATCATCACCGCCACGCGCACGCCGCTGTGCGCGGCGATGCGGATCGCATCGAGGACGACGGGCGGCGGCATGAAGTAGGGCGACGAGAGCCTGACCGTATGCTTGGCGCGGACGATGGCCGCGGCGAAGGCTTCGGCGAGCGTGTGCCGTGCGGGACCTTCCTCGGACCATGCGATCTGGATCGGGAGCCGCCCAGCGATCCGGTGCGGTGCGAACAGGCCCGAAGGGTCGGCTATGCGGCCGCCCGAACGCTCCCAATCGGCGATGAAGAGCCGTTGCAGATCGGCCACGGCGTCGCCTTCGATCCGCAGATGCTCGTCGCGCCATCGGCCCATGCAATTTCCGTCGAGGTAGTATTTCGCAATATTGATGCCACCCAGAAAGGCCGTCTTCCCATCCGTAACGACTATTTTCCGGTGGTTGCGCCGGTCGGCCCGCGGAGTGAACCACGGGAAGCGGATGGGAGCATAGGGACGCACCTCGACGCCGGCCCGGCGGAGCCGGTCGAGGGCTTTCCGGCTCAGGCCGCGCGATCCGAACGCATCGTAGATCACGCGCACCTCGACGCCGGCACGGGCCTTGCGCATGAGGATCTCGGCGATCGTGCGTCCGATGCGGTCGTCGCGGAAGATGTAGTACTCCATGTGGATCGACCGGGAGGCGCGCTGAAGCGAGGCGATGAGCGACGAGAAGGCGTTGTTTCCGTTGTGGAGCAGTTCGACGCGGTTGTGCAGCCGCACATCCGTGCCGCAGTTGCGGGCGATGAGCCGCCGGAGCCGCCCGACCGGCGCGGAGCGTGTCCGCTCCGGCGCGGCCGCATCGGGAGCCGTCCGCGGGCGGACGCCCGTTTCGGACGACGCACCCGACGGGGCGGCGGAAGCGGCCGGCGGCGGCACGGGCTCGGCCGCGTGCGGACCGGCATGCCAGCCGGCCAGCACGTAGAGCAGCGAGCCGACTGCGGGCAGCAGCGCTACCAGCAGCAGCCACACCCCGGCCGACGCCGGATTGCGCGTGCGGCGCGTGATGACCACGGCGGCTGCGGCCGTCCATGCGAGGTGGACGGCGACGAGCGGAAGGAAGACGGACATGCCCCGATGCGCGGCACGCTTCGTGCCAAAAAAAGATTTGGAAAATCGGATTTAACTTTCTACCTTTGTGATACGGATACGATGGGGTTCTGACCTTCACGGGTTGGAATTCTTATTTTTTTCTGTTTCATCGCAGGAAATTACTTAAAATTATGGCAAAAGAGATTATTTATCTGACGGCTGAGGGGTACAAGAAGCTCAAGGACGAACTGGATCATATGCGTTCGGTGGAGCGCCCGGCCATCTCGGCGGCGATCGCCGAGGCCCGCGACAAGGGCGATCTTTCGGAAAATGCGGAGTACGACGCCGCACGCGAGGCACAGGGACTGCTGGAGATGCGCATCGCCAAGATGGAGGATACGCTGGCCAATGCCCGCGTGATCGACGAATCGAAGATCGACAAAAGCAAAGTGCAGATATTGAGCAAGGTAACGCTGCTCAACCACAACAATAACAAACAGATGGTCTATACCATCGTCGCCGAGCACGAAGCCAATCTCCGCGAGGGCAAGCTGGCGATCGGCACCCCGATCGCCAAAGCGCTGCTGGGCAAGAAAAAGGGCGATCACGTGGATGTCGAAGTGCCGGCCGGTACGCTGCATTTCGAAATTCTCGACATTTCGATCTGAGGGGGCTCTGCCGAAACCGAAAAAATGGAGGCTGTCTGAAGATTTTAGACAGCCTCTTTCGTTCGTACCGCTCCGGAAGCTCATCCGGACGCGCGATCCGCTGCGAGGAGAAACTTGCCGGACGGTCTCTTCCGCATCTGTCCCGCGTCGCAGGCAGAACCGCATGCCGCTCCGCGGCGCTCTTGGCGGGCGTTCCGCCCCACGGTCGCATTCGCACGTCCGTGCGCACCGACGGCTGCGGCGCCTCTTTGGCGCCTCGGTTCGTTCGGGGAGCGCACTTCGTCCCCCCCCCTTCGATCGCAGGGAAAGCAGGTGCGGCCTTTTTCGATGGGTGGGCGCCGACCGTAAGGAGTCTTTCTCCGGATTCGCCCCTCGACCTGCGGTCGGCGGAACTCCGTGCGGCGGGCGGGGTATCGCGTTCCGCACACCCGGTCCGGCCCCGCTACCGCTTGCGGACGAGGCGGACCGTGGACTGGGTCGTCTGGCGGATGAAGACTTTCGGACCGATTTGGGCGTATTTGAGGAAGAGCGGTTCCGTGTAGCCGCGGATGGTCAGCAACTCCATGTCCACGGCTTTCATCACATCGAACCCCGCCTCGCGCAGGGCTGCGACCGCCTTGTCGATATGCCACGTGTCGTCCACGCAGAGGCTCAGGTTCACGGCCGAGTTATGCACCAGATTCGTCTTGATACGGTAGCGCTCCAGCAGCGAGAAAATCGTCCCGAGCTTCTCCTCCAGCACGAACGAGAAGTCGCGCGAGCGAATCGTCAGCAGCACTTGCCCTTTCTTCAGGATGAGGATGGGCACCTCCACGGGCGCCGACACGCCCCGGATGACGGTTCCCGGCTTGCGTTTGTCGCCGAACGGGCGCACGTAGAGCGGGATATTCTTGTTTTGCAGCGGTTTGATCGTCTTGGGGTGGATGATCTGAGCGCCGCTGTAAGCCAGCTCGATCGTATCGAGGTAATTCAGCTCGGGGATCTGCACGGCATCGGGAAAGGTCTTGGGGTCGGCGTTCATCACCCCGTCCACGTCCTTCCACACCGACATCGACTCCGCATCGAGGATGTGGGCCACGACGGCTGCCGAGTAGTCCGAACCTTCGCGGCCGAGGGTCGCGGTCGTACCGTCGGGAGCGCCCCCGATGAAACCCTGCCCCACGAAGACGCTGCCGCCCGCGTCGGCCAGAGCGGCTTTGAGCCGCGGAGCCGAAGCCTCGATATCTACGCCCGCATCCTTGTGGCGCTGCTCCGTGAGGAAACAGCGGCGCATGTCGATCCAGCGGTTCGGCGTGCCGGCGAACGCGAGGTACTCGGAGATGATCGAGGTCGAGACCAGCTCGCCGTAGGCGACGATGGCATCGTACCAGAGTTCGGCATCGCGGGGATCGTAGTCCGTTTCGGCGGCGATGCGGGTCAGTTCGTCGAAGAGCGCCTCCACGCGGTCGAGCTTCGTCGGACCGTGCCAGAGATCTTCGACGATCCGGGCATGGTACTCGCGCAGTTCGGCGATCCGCTCCGCCGCTGCGGCGCGGTCGCCCTGTCGGAGCCCTTCGAATACTCGTTCGAGGGCGTTCGTCGTCTTGCCCATCGCCGAAACGATGATGAACAGGTCGCGTTCGCCGCCGATGATCTTTTGCAGATTGCGCACTCCGTCGGCATTCCGCACCGAGGCGCCTCCGAATTTATAGACTTTCATAGTTCTGATCGTTGGATTGTATCGGTTATCGTCTCTCCGTTTTTCGGAGCGGGCCGCCGCGGGCCGGAGTTCCGGCCGCATGCGCGGGTTCGGTCCGTCCGCGAATCCTCGCACCGCAGGGTACGGGAGGGGACGCCCGGCGGTGTGTCCGACCGTTCGGGCGGCGCGTCCGAGCGGTCGGGGTCGTAGGGCGTCCCCGTGTTCTGGAAGAGGAACGAGTAGACGTCCGCGGTTTCGGCAATCCGCTTCGCGGTCGGCTTGCCGGCGCCGTGCCCCGCGTCGCGTTCGATGCGGATCAGGACGGGCGCGCGGCCTCCCTGACAGTGCTGCATCCGGGCCGCGAACTTGAACGAGTGGGCCGGCACCACACGGTCGTCGCGGTCGGCCGTGGTCAGGAGCGTCGCCGGATAGGCGACGCCCTCGCGGAGGTTGTGCAGCGGAGAGTAGGCGTAGAGCCACCCGAACTGTTCCTCGCATTCGCTCGTGCCGTACTCCACGGCCCAGCCCCAGCCGACGGTGAAACGGTGGTAGCGGAGCATGTCCATCACGCCCACGGCCGGCAGACAGACGGCGAAGAGGTCGGGGCGCTGCGCCTCGCAGGCCCCGACGAGCAGCCCGCCGTTCGAGCCGCCGGCGATGGCGAGCTTCGCGGGCGAAGTGTATCCCTGCGCGACGAGCCATTCGGCCGCGGCGATGAAGTCGTCGAAGACCCGCTGTTTGTCGCCCAGCATGCCGGCCTTGTGCCACCGTTCGCCGTACTCGGCGCCGCCGCGCAGGTTGGCCACGCAATAGACGGCCCCCTGCTCCATCAGAAGCAGGGCCGAGGGGTTGAAATTCGGCGTGAGACTGATCCCGAAACCGCCGTAGCCGTACAGATAGCAGAGGTTCGAACCGTCCCGCACGAGGTCCCTGCGATGCGAGACGAACATCGGGACGAGCGTGCCGTCCTTCGAGGGATAGAAGACCTGTTCGGTCGTATAGAGCGACGGATCGAACCGGAGCGGCGGTGTCTCGTCCGCCTCCGATTCGCCCGTGGCGAGCGTATAGCGGCAGTTGACCGGCGGGGTGAGGAAGTCGGTGTAGGAGTACCACACCTCCGCGGCGGCGTCCTTGCCGGCGAATCCCGAGACGGTGCCGCGGCCCGGCAGGGCTATCTCGCGGACCGGACGGCCGGTCGAGTCGTATTGGAACACCCTGCTCCGGACCTCTTCGAGATAGGTGGCGATCAGATAGCCTCCGACGGCGGCAACGCTTTCGAGCGGGCGGTCCTTCTGTGCGATCACGACCTCGTCGTGCGCGGGATCGTCGGGAGCGATCCGGCGCAGCGTCCTGTTCGCAGCGTCGCGGTCGGTGAGGTAGTAGAGGAACCCGTCCCTGCAATCGACGGGTTCGAAGTCGGCGTCGAAGCCCGCCAGCAATACGCGCAGCGGGGCGTCCGGCTCGGAGACCCTGCGGCACAGGATTTCGTTGCCCGACGTGCCCTCCGACGCGACGACGAAGAGCCAGCCCCCCTTCTCCCATGCGCTGAAGTAGCGCAGCGGATGCTCCTTGTCCTCGTAGACGAGCCGGTCGGCGCTCTGCGGCGTGCCGAGCGCATGATAGCAGATTTTCTGGTGCCGGTTCCGGGCCGAGTAGCGTCCCGCCGTCTGCGGGGCGTCGTAGGCGCTGTAATAGAATCCCCGAGAATCGCCGGCCCACGAGGCGCCCGAGAATTTGACCCATTCGATCCGATCGTCCGTCGGCGTCTTGTCGGCGGTGCGCAGCACGCGGATCTCCGCCCAATCCGAACCCGATTCGGAGAGGGTGTAGGCGCAATAGGCGTCGTCCTCGGAGAAACGCACCGTTCCGAGCGCCACGGTCCCCTGCGCGGAGAGGGTGTTGGGATCGAGAAACACCTCCGCCTCGCCGCCTTCGACGGGCTTGCGGAGAAGGACGGGCTGGTTTTGCAATCCGTCGTTGCAAAAGCAATAGTCGAAGCGGCCATGACGTTCGGGAATTCCTTTTTTCGGATAGTCCCACAGTTCCGCGAGGCGTCGGCGGATCGCTTCGCGGAAGGGAATCCGCGAAAGGTAGTCCTCCGTTACGGCATTCTCGGCCGCGACCCACGCCGCCGTCGCCTCCGACGCATCGTCTTCGAGCCAGCGGTAGGGGTCCGGAACCTCGGTGCCGAAATAGTTGTCCGTCGCCGTGCCCCGCTCGGCCGCGGGGTAAGGCCGGTGTTCGATGCTCTTCATAGTTGGTTGCGGCCGACACGCGCGCCGGCGAATCCGCAGACGGCCGGCACGTGAACGGTTCGTGCCTCCGCGCCCGTCCGCAAGGCCGTATCGGTACAAAGTTAGGAAAAAGTTGGCGGTTTATCCCGCGGGTCCCGAAGTTTTTCCGTAACTTTGGACGCACCGAAAGGAACCGACAACGATCGAGAGTATGTATAAGGAACTGAAAAACACCGTGGAGCGTGCGTGGGACGACCGCTCGCTGCTGTCGAGCGACGAAGTGCGTGCGGCCCTGAGGGCCGTGGTCGACGAAGTGGACAAGGGGCGTCTGCGCACGGCACGGCCCGTCGATGCGGAGCAGAGTCTCTGGCAGGTGAACGAATGGGTGAAAAAGGCGATCATCCTCTATTTTCCCACGCAGCAGATGCGCACGATGCGCGCCGGCGAACTGGAGTGGTACGACAAGATGGAGCTCAAGCACGACTACGAGACGCTGGGCGTGAGGGCCGTGCCCCATGCCGTCGCCCGCTACGGCGCCTACATCGCGCCGGGTGCGATCCTGATGCCCTCCTACGTCAACATCGGTGCCTATGTCGACACGGGAACGATGGTGGACACGTGGGCCACGGTGGGTTCCTGTGCGCAGATCGGCCGCAACGTCCATCTCTCGGGAGGCGTGGGGATCGGCGGCGTGCTCGAACCGGTGCAGGCCGCGCCGGTGATCGTCGAAGACAACTGTTTCATCGGCTCGCGGTCGATCGTGGTCGAAGGGGCGCACGTCTGCCGCGAGGCGGTGCTCGGCTCGAATACGGTCATCACCGGATCGACGCACATCATCGACGTAACGGGCCCGGAACCCGTTACCTATAAAGGGTATGTGCCGGCACGTTCGGTGGTCGTTCCGGGCAGCTACAAAAAACGGTTCCCCGCCGGCGAATACGACGTAACCTGCGCGCTCATTATCGGCCGCCGCAAAGAGTCCACCGACAAGAAAACCTCGCTGAACGACGCTCTGCGCGATTTCGGCGTAACAGCCTGATGCCATGATCCATCACATCGACCTTACCGCGTCGACCAACGACGATGCGCGCGATCCGCAGTACCGCCACGGGGATGTCGTCTGGGCCGAAGAGCAGACCGCCGGACGCGGTCAGCGCGGTCATGTATGGAGCAGCCCGAAGGGGGAGAATCTGACCTTTTCGGTCGTGCTCGAACCGACGTTCCTGCCTGCGAACGAACAGTTTTTGCTCTCGGAGGCCGTGGCGCTCGCGCTGACCGACACCTTTGCGGCGCACGGCATCGACACCCGCATCAAATGGACCAACGACATCTATGCGGGCGACCGTAAGCTCGTGGGCATTCTGATCGAACACAACCTCTCCGGCGGGACGTTGTCGCGTTCGGTCGCGGGCATCGGCATCAACGTCAACCAGTCGGCGTTCGATCCCGCGCTGCCCAATCCCGTGTCGATGGCGCAGCTTCGGGGGCGCTATTTCGACCGTGCGACCCTGCTGAATGCCTATCTCGAATCTCTGAACAGACGCTACGCGCAGCTCGAAGCGGGAGACAAGGATGGGTTGCAGCGGGACTATCGCATGCGTCTCTACCGTCTGGGCGAGGAGCACCCGTACCGTTTCCCGGACGGTACGACGGCTCCGGCAGTCATGGAGGGAGTGCGCCCGTCGGGTGCGCTGATTCTGCGGCACGAAGACGGGGCGGTGCGCGAGTATCTTTTCAAGGAGGTGGAGTTCGTGCTCTGATGCCGCGCCGTGCGAAAGGCCGCAAAAAGCCGACCGTCTCGGACGAGTCGACCTTCAAGTACGCCTGACGGCAGCGGACCGTGTTGCGGAATCCGGAGGGGCTGTCTGACAAGTTTCTTCAACGCTCTGAGAATTGCGTATTCGGAAAAGTTCCCGAATAGCATACGAATAAAAAAAGGGGTGTCTGAGATTTGTTGGAGAGCCCTTTTCCGTTATGGGCCCTTTTGCGATGCGGGCTTCGTGTATGGTCCGGGAGTTTCGGAGTCGTAGTCGATCGGCAGGTCTGGAAATTGGAGCTGGCTGGAGGCATGAAGAAACTTGAATTTTTTGGCATATTCGTTGGTCTCCCATTTGATATGCTTTCGGATATTCTTTTCCAGCTGCGCATATTTTTCGGGCGGAATCCGAGCCAATTCGGGATTCAGGCGGGCATTGAGAATGAAGGATATTTCGAGGACATTTCCCTGTCCGTCTATCGCATAGAATACTCTGAATCCGGATTTTTTCGCTTCGGACAGGCGTTCGTATTCCGCTTTGGAGAAGGTCTCTTTCAGCGCCTTCTTCATCAGTTCCAAGTCGAAAGAAGCCCGCGCGCTCAAATAATCGACATTATTGGCTCCCGGGTCGACCTCCGTGCCGTCCAGATACTGCCAGTTCTCGTTGACTAAATGGTTCGAAGCGTTGCTGAGGTTGAAAATCTCCATTCGTTTTCGGACGTTGAACGTGATTCCGTCGGCCGTGATGCGGGTGCCGTCATGGTAATATTCCTGTGCGCTTGCTTGAACCGCAAGCAACGAAACGCTCAGGAAAATTGCTGTTTTTTTCATTATTCGCACTGAATTCGTTTCAATCGTACCGGCAATCTCCCGAAGCAAAAGATGCCGTGCGCGTCGTCCCGCCCTTCGGTGTTTGCTGATTTTCTATTTTCGCTTCCGCTACGATACGGGCTTGACGTACACGCCCGGAGAGGTGGTGCCGTAGTCGATCTGAATTTTCGAGAAATCGACGAATTTGCTCAAATGCATATACCTGAATTTTTTAGCATATTCGTTAGCTTCGATCTTCACGTACTTCTTGATATTCTTTTCGAGCAGCGCATATTTGGCAGGCGGAATCTGCAGAAAAATCGGGGCTTCGTAAATATCCATCATAAATTCCAGTTCCTCGATAACATCATCGCTGATAACTAAATAAATCTCGAATTTCGGCTCTCGAACCTGTGTTAATTTTTGATATTCTGCTTTTGTGAACGTTTCTTTGAATGCTTTTTTCAATGTTTCCGGATCGATCTTCACTTCGGCATTCAAATAGTCGTTGTCTTCGTCCGATTCGATTTTACGGCCATCTTTGTAAGTCCACGTTCCGTGAATCAACTGATTGGAGGCATTATTCAGTGTAAAAACGAATGGGTCTAATGTTACGGTATAGGTTATTCCGCCCGAATAGACCGACACACCATTTTTGTAATAATCCTGCGCTTTGCACATAAAAGTGCATATACTCAACAAAAGTATGGATAATACTATTTTTTTCATGATTATTATTTTTAACAATTTTCTAAAAGTTTAGAAAGATAATCTATATCTATATCACCTGAAAAGGTTAAATCTCGGTACCCTTTTATATTGCTCAGTTCAATGAAGGCCATGTAGTATCCATCATTGAAATATTCGGCTCCCGCTTCAGTCCAAATTGCATGGGCTTTTACGACAGCAGCCATTCGCTTGAAAGATAAACTGTAATTTTTCCCGAGTTGTCTTTCGAGCCCTTCTGCCTTCCCGACTCTTCGTCTGTACATATACCATCCCAATTTGGCTTCGATTTCGCAATTCATCTGTCGGGCATATATATCCCGCCCCATCACCTGATATTGATAGGCATGCAGGAGTTCTTCCATCAGAATCACATCGTGTATGTCGTGTTTGCGAGGGT
>NZ_FCNT01000102.1 GCF_900021155.1 Alistipes sp. CHKCI003 | reverse complement strand
TACCCCGATACGATCGAGGCTCCGGCGGTCATCACGACCGTCAATCCGCCCTCCGATCTGGTGGCGCGCTACGACGGGCTGATCGACACGCTCTGCGTCAGCGACCGTGAGCGCGTCGAACGGGGAGAGCTCATCGCCGTGCTGCGCAACGCCGCGAAGCGGCAGGACGTGGAACGCCTCTCGGCGCATCTGCGTGCCGCCGACACGCTCGCGCCCGCCGCCCTCGCAGCCAGTCCGTGGCTCGACGGGGAATATGCGCTCGGGGAGCTGCAATCCGCCTTCGCCGACCTCCAAAGCCGCTGCCGCGACTACCGCCACTACCTTGCGACGGACAATATCGCCCGCAAAAAAGAGCTTCTGCGCGAACAGATCGCCAAAAACCGTGAGTATTATGCCAAGCTCGAACGGCAGCGGTCGCTGCTGTCGCAGGACCTCGACTACGGGCGCCGCACGCTGGAGCGGGATTCGCTGCTTCTGGCCGAAGCCGTGATCTCCGCCGCCGACTACGAAGCCACGGCCCAGAACTACCTCTCGAAGCAGAACACCCAAGCGGGGTTCGATGCCACGCTCACTTCGACCGAGCTGCAAATCATCCAGTCGGAGCAACAGCTGGTCGAACTGACGCTCCAGCAGGAAAACGAAACGGCGGAATACGAGCGGGCGCTGGAACAGAGCCGCCAGCAGCTCGCGGCCCAGATCGCCCAATGGCGGCAGCAGTATGTGCTGGAGGCCCCGGTCGCCGGACGTGTAACGCTCATGAACTATTGGAGCGGGAATCAGCATGTCGCCGTCGGCGACAAACTGGCGAGCATCGTTCCCGACGGCGCGACGGAGGTCATCGGGCGCCTGCAGGTCCCCTCGGCGGGCTTCGGCAAAGTGAAGGTCGGCCAAGGGGTGAACGTGAAGCTCAACGGCTATCCCTACATGGAGTTCGGCGTGCTGCGGGGCCGGATACGCTCGCTTTCGGCCGTGCCGGAACAGATACAGACCCAGAGCGGTACGGCCGTCGTCTACACCGCCGAGGTCGTCTTCCCCGACGGAATGACGACTTCGTACAAGCGCGAGCTGCCGATGATTCAGCGGATGGACGGCACGGCCGAGATCGTAACCGAGGACATGCGGCTGATCGAACGCTTCATCCAGCCCGTCGTGTCGCTTTTCAAAAACCGATGAGCCGTATGAAACGAACGTACATCGTACCGCTCGGACTGCTGCTGCTCTCCTGCACGCCCGGCCTCGCGCAGGAACGACGCTGGACGCTGGAAGAGTGCATCGCGCATGCCTACGAGCACAACATCGAAATAAAGACGCAGGAGCTCACGGCCGCGGAGAAACGCATCGCCCTCGCCGAATCGAAGTGGAGCTATGCCCCCGACCTCTCCGTATCGAACAGTTCATCCCTCGCGACGGGGCGCGTGCTCGATGAGACGACCTACGAATTCGTGGAGAACGAGACCGTGGCGGGCAACAGCTCTTCGCTCGGGGCGAATATCCTGCTCTTCGGAGGGCTGAAGAACTACTACAACCTCAAACGCGCGCAGCTCGACCTGCGGTCGTTGCTGCTCGCCGTGGAGAAGATGCGCAACGACGTGAGGATGAACGTTACGGCCTATTATCTGGAGATCCTGTGTGCCGAGGAGACGATCCGCGACGCCGAACAGGTCGTGGCGGAACTGAGGATACAGGAAGAGAAGACGGCGAAGAAGGTCGAGGCCCGCAAGGTTACGACGGCCGATTTGCTGCAAATCCGCTCGCAATTAGCCGATGCGGAGAACGACGTGCTGACCGCGCGGAACACCTACGACATCGCGCGGCTCGATCTCTGCCAGCTGCTCGAAATCGAAGACTATACGACCTTCCGGACCGTTGCGCCCGATGTCGGGGTGCCGGCTCGTTCCGGCATCGCGGACAGTCCGGCGGAAGTGTTCGACGCTGCGCGGGAATTGCCCGAACTGGAGGCGGCGCGCGTGGGGGTCGACATGGCCCGACGCGACCTGCAGATCGCACGCACGGCCTATTGGCCGACGCTCTCGCTCTCTGCGGGCTACGGGTCGAGCTATTCCGACGTGCGGCAGAAGATGTTCCGGAATCCCGACGGCACCTATCGGTATGAGGCATATCCGTTTTTCGAGCAGTACCGGGACAATGCGAGCAGCTATGTGTCGCTGTCGCTCAGCATCCCGATTTTCGGGAAGTTCACGATCCGCAAGAACGTGCAGCGGCAGAAGCTCGCCATACGGCAGGCCGAATACGCCCTGCGAACGGCCGAGAAACAGGTGGAAAAGGAAGTTACGCAGGCGCTCATCGACGCCCGAACGGCGTGGGAGCGATACCGCGGAGCGCAGCGATACGTCGCCTCGGCCGAGGAGGCCGCCCGGCAGATCGCACGCAAGTACGACCTCGGCGCCGCGACCGTAACGGACTACAACGCCGCGGTCTCCGCACAGGTCAAGGCCCGTTCGCAACTCTTGCAGGCCAA
>NZ_FCNT01000019.1 GCF_900021155.1 Alistipes sp. CHKCI003 | reverse complement strand
CCCCCTGCCGTTGCGGGGGGCCGGCCTCGTATTCCCGGCATCTGCGGCGTCGGGAGAAGGGGCTCGGGAAGGGGGTGGCAGCCGGGCTGCACGGCGCAGGGCCCGGACCGATCAGTATTTATAGCGCAGCCACTTGTAAAGCTCCTTGAACGACGGTTTCTTGCCGTACATGAAGATGCCCACCCGGTAGATCTTGGCTGCGAGCCACACCATCACCACGAACGATGCGTAGAGCAGCACGAGCGAGAGGAGGATCTCCCATGCGGGAATGCCGCAAGGGATGCGGGCGATCATCACGATGGGCGAAGTGAAGGGGATGATCGAGAACCAGAAGGCGACGGACGAATTGGGATCGTTCATCACCGACATGGCCACGAAGAAGCCGAGAACGATCGGAATCATGATGGGGGTCTGGAGCTGCTGGGCGTCCTGTATGTTGTCGACGCTCGAACCCACGGCGGCGAACATGGCCGAATAGAGCAGGTAGCCGCCTACGAGGAACAGCAGCAGGTAGCTCAGGATCGCGGCCACATAGCCGAAATCCATGGCCGTGGCGACCGCGTGGAGCATGCCCGGATCGACGCCCGCGGCGGCTGCGGCGCTCGCGGTGTCGAGTGCGCCGGATTGCATGGCCTGTGCGTTGGCCATGAGGTCGGCCGGCATGAGGCGGGGCATGACCAGAGCGCCGATGCCGACGACGAGCACGGCCCACAAGAGGATTTGCACCACGGCGACGCATGCGATGCCGAGGATTTTGCCCATCATGAGGTCGAAGGGCCGCACGGACGATACGACCACCTCCAGCACGCGGCTGTTCTTCTCCTCGATGACCGACTGCATGACCATCGCGCCGTAGATCAGAAGAAACATGTAGAGCACCATGCCCAGCCCAAAGCCCATGAAGGCGGAGACGGCCGACGACTTGGCCTGCGCATCCTCCTCCTGCGATTCGTCGTTGCGGAAGGTCTGGATCGTTACGGTGGTTTTCACCTCGTCGAGAATCTGTGCGAGGTTCTCGATGTCGTAACGCTTGAGTTTCTCGGCTTCGAGCACCTCCTCGATCCGGCGGCTCAGCCCCTCTTCGAGCGTCAGGGACGACGAGGAGTTGGCATAGAGTTTCACGTCGCCCGGATTCGAGAGGACGTCGGCTCCGATCCAGAGCACGCCGAAGCGGTCGGTGAGCTCGCGGCGCGCCTCCTCGACGCTCAGCCCGGCGGCTTCGAACTCGACGTCGGCGTCGCTCTCCAGCCGGGGCAGCACCAGACCGCTCTCGTCGATCACGGCGATGCGCTTGGTTTCGCCCCGCGAAAACTGTAGGATCAGCGCGGGTGCGGCCATCAGGGCGATCAGCAGCACGGGCATGAGGAGCGTGGTGATGATGAAGGACTTTTTGCGGACGCGCTCGTTGAATTCGCGCCCTATGACGATGGAGATGTTCGACATGGGATATACGGGTATTAACGTTGCGGTTGGTTGTGTTCGCGATTATCGGAGGCGTCCGCTCCGGAGCTCCGGCGTTTGCGGCTGTTGCGGACGATGCCTCCGAGGCCCAGCACCGCGAAGAGCGCCCCGACCGCCGCGCTGCCGGGCGAGCCGCCGGGGCCGAGCAGGCCGAAAAGCACTCCGCCGAGGCCCAATGCCGCCAGCACGCCGTAGGAAAAACTGCTGATCTCTTTCTGTCTCATGCGATTCGGATTCGTTAAAGGGAACCGTTCACGGCGCGGATGAAGATGTCGTTCATCGAAGGGATGATCTCGGTGAAGGAGCGGATCTCGACCGCCTCGTTGAGCGCCCCGAGGACGCCGCGCACCTCGGCGTCGCGTTCGACATGGAGTTTGAGGGTCCGGTAGACCGACTGCGTTTCGGAGCCTTCGAGTATTTCGCACCGCCCGGCCGCCGCGGCGCGCAGGGCGGCTTCGTCGCCGCGGTAGGCGATCTCGAAGATGTTGTTGCCGTGGCTGTGGCGGATGTCGTCCACGCGGCCCGAAAGGATGTTGTGCGATCGGTCGATGAGCGTGATGTGGTCGCAGACCTCCTCGACCGACGACATGTTGTGCGTCGAGAAGATCACCGTCGCACCCTTGTCGCGCAGGGCCAGAATCTCCTCCTTGAGCAGGTTGGCGTTGATGGGGTCGAAGCCCGAGAAGGGCTCGTCGAAGATGAGCAGTTCGGGTTCGTGGAGCACCGTAACGATGAACTGCACCTTCTGGGCCATACCCTTCGAGAGCTCTTCGATCTTCTTGTCCCACCAGTTCTCGATGCCGAATTTGCGGAACCACACCTTGAGGCGTGCGACGGCTTCGCGGCGCGAGAGCCCTTTGAGGCGGGCGAAAAACACGGCCTGTTCGCCGACCTTCATCTTCTTGTAGAGGCCGCGCTCTTCGGGCAGATAGCCGATCCGGCGGACGTCCTCGGGCCGGATCTCGCGGTCGCCGAGCAGGACGCGGCCCGTGTCGGGGGCCGTGATGCGGTTGATGATGCGGATGAGCGTCGTCTTGCCTGCGCCGTTGGGCCCCAGCAGGCCGTAGACCGAGCCGCGGGGGACGGCGAGCGACACGTCGTCGAGCGCCGTGTGCTGGGCGAAGTGTTTGGAAACGTGTTCCACTCTCAGAATATCCATCTGTTCGTTCGCTTTTTGCGACCGTTTTCGCATCCTCGGCGCTTCCCGGGCCGGGCCGGACCGTGTGCGGCCCGGCGTTTTCGCCGGGCCGAAGCCGTCGTTTCCCGCCTCGCTCCTCTCCGGTCGGATTCGGAGCCGCCCTCCGATTCGTCGAAAACGTTCGGTCGGGTTGAGGATCGCGGCCGGAGCGCGCGCAGGCCCCGGTGCTTTCCGTTTCGCTGCCGCTGCGGTTTCCGTGCCGCGGTTTGTCGGGAACAAATATAAATATAAATTTTGAATTTCAAAAAATATTTATCGTTTTTCGATAAAATAAAAAACCGGCCCGCGTCGCGCAGGATCGCTGCGGGCTGCGGAGCCGGTTCGGGTCCGTCGGCGGACCGAATGCATGCCCGGAGAGACGTCCGGGCTCGGGAGGTTTCGGGGAAGCTACCGGGGGAGGTGCCGCGGCGGGCGGTCTGTCCGTCCCCGCCGGCTCCGGCCGGGAATCGGGTCAGCAGGTCGGAAGCGTGATCGTAAAGCGGCTGCCGCGGCCGATTTCGCTGTCGATGGAGATCGAGCCCCCGTGGGCCTCGACGAACTCCTTCGAAATGGCCAGTCCCAGACCGCTGCCCTGCACCTTCGTGCCGGGAACGCGGAAATACCGTTCGAAGATGCTTTTGTGGTAGCGGGGATCGATGCCGCGTCCGAAATCCTGCACGAAAATTTCGACGGCCTTTTCCCGCTGCACGGCGCCGACGATGATGCGCGACCGCTCGGGCGAATGGTGGATGGCGTTCGACAACAGGTTGGTGATGACCCATGCGATTTTTTCGTTGTCGACGTAGAGCTTCGAGATTTTCTCGGGGTAGTCCACCTCGACGAAGCAGCAGAAACGTTCGGCCAGCACTTGGGTGGCTTTTATGGCGTAGTCGATCAGTTCGATGGGTTTGGTTATTTTGGGCATGAGCTTGAGCTTGCCCGTTTCGATCTGCGTCAGATTGAGCAGTTCGCCCGTGATGGAGAGCAGGCGGTCGCTGCTGTCCTTGATGCTGCCGACGAGTTGTCGCTGTTCCGCATTCAGACCGCCCAAACGGTCGTCTCCGAGCAGTTGCAGGCTCATCAGGATCGACGAAATCGGGGTTTTCATCTCGTGCGAGAGGGTCGAAATGAAGTTGGTCTTGGCCGAATCCAGCTCCTTGAAGCGGGTGATGTTGTTCAGCACGATCAGATTGCCGACGAACTGTTGTTCGCGTCCGCCTACGGGAGTGATGTACAGCGGCGTGTTCTCCACCTGAAAGTAACTTTCCTTGTCGTCGGCATAAATTTTCAGCGGTTCGTCGTTCGCTTTTCCGCCGTCGTAAAGTCCGCGGATGAGCCGCCGCAGCAGGTCGTTCGAGAGGGCGACTTCGGCGGCATTGCGTCCCACGGCGTCGGCCTGCAGGTTGAGCACGGCGAGCGCCTCGCGGTTCATGAAGAGGATCTTGCGGTCGGGTCCCAAACCGACGATCGGCTCGTGCAGCGTGTTGACAATGGCTTCGATGCGCTTTTTCGCCGTCATCAGATCGTCGAGCGAACTGCGGCGGTATTCGTCGAGTTTGGCGGCCATGTCGTTGAACGAGGCCGCAACGGCCTCGAACTCGCGGTTGCCCTCGAAATCCAGCCGTTTCTGGTAGTTGTGATTGGCTATTTCGCGGATGCCTTTTTTCAGCTCGTCGATCGGACGCAGCACGGAACGGGGGAACCAGACCAGAATGGCGCCGGCGACGACGGCGCACAAAGCCGCGATCGCGGCGAGCCACCACAGCACGTAGTCGGCGCGCTCTTCGACGGCGGCGCTCTTGGTGCGGATGGCCGCCATATTGAGTTCCATGATGCGGAACAGATCCTCGCGCACGTTGCGGATTTCGGCCTCCGTTACCGGATCGCTCAGCGTGGAGATGCGGCGTTCGAGCGCTGCGGTCATCTCCTTCTCGCTGATCTCGGTGATGTTCTGCTGTTGCTTGGCAAGATTCCGGCGCAGGGTGTGGCGCGACAGGGAATCCTGTCCGATGTCGTTCAGCGACCGGAGCATCTCCCCGGCATATTGCAGCGAGTTGTAATTGTCGGCGAGAATGGTCCCCGTCGCCTGCGAAAGCTGGCGGACATAGTTCACCGATTGGATTCCCAGCAGCAGGATCATGGCGAAAAGAATGGCGATACCGAGGGTTATTCTCCGTTGTATTCTCATGGTTCAGGACATAATAAAAAGGTCGATGTTCATGCGCGACAGTTTTCCGAGGAGCCGCCGCAGGTCGATTGCGTTTTTCAACAGCGAAAATAGCGAAAATTCAGGACGTGCGATGCAGACGATACTGATTTTTTGCTCCTCGCAGAGTTTGATGATCGCCGCCACGGGAGCATTGGAGTGGATCCGCCGGATCTCGCCGCCGAGCTCGGCGGCGAGATCGAGGTTGTTTATCAGGTAGCGCTGCCGGGCCAGCGGAATGCGGTCGGAGGCTTCGCGGTCGCTCTGGATGTAGAGCACCGTGAACAGGGCATTCAGATGCGTGGCCATGCGCGCCGTCTTGCGTATGACGCGGCGGGCCCTTTTCTCGCTGCTGTCGATCACCGCCAGAATCCGGTCGTGCAGGGCTTTGTCTCCCTCGGCGACCTGATTTTCGACCTTCTTTCCCACCCGCATGGCGACCTCCTTGAGCGCCAGTTCGCGCAGTTGCAGCAGATTGTCCTGCGTGAAGAAATTGTTCAATGCGGCCGCGATCTTGTCGGAACGGTAAACCTTTCCGGCTTTGAGCCTGTCGATCAGTTCATCGGCCGTGAGGTCGATGTTGACCACTTCGTCGGCCGTCGCCAGCACGCTGTCCGGAATCCGCTCGCGGACCTCGACACCCGTGATTTGTTCGACAGCTTCGTTCAGGCTCTCGATATGCTGGATGTTCACCGCGGAGATGACGCTGATGCCCGCTTCGAGAATCTGCATCACATCCTGCCAGCGTTTGGGATTGCCGCTGCCTTCGACGTTGGTGTGCGCCAGTTCGTCGACGACGACGATCTCGGGATGCAGGTTGATGATCGCCTGCGTATCCATCTCGTCCAGCTCTTTCCCCTTATAGAAAATTTTACGGCGCGGCAGAAGCGGAAGCCCCGCGATGAGGGCTTCCGTCTCCGCACGGCCGTGCGTTTCGACATAGCCGATGCACACGTCCACACCGGCATCGAGCAGCTGATGCGCCTCCTGCAACATGCGGTAAGTCTTGCCTACACCGGCACTCATGCCGATATAGATCTTGAACTTGCCCCGGTGCGACGACCGGATCAGTTCGAGGAAACGCTGTACGCTGTCCTGTTTTTCCATTTTACATTCTGAAAGAGACTCCTCCCACGAAGTTGACGTCTTCCAGCGCAGGATTCCAAACGAGATTGGTGAAAATTCCGATCGACATCGAAGACATCCCCTTGATGGCCCAGTTCTTGCCGGCATTGAGGAAGACATTCTGCACGCAGAACCCGCGGTCTCCGGTAAGATAAGTCGCCGCAGCATTCCACGGCACCATGCCGACGCCGGCTTTCATGTCGATCGTCTTCACGGTGAAGGGATATGCCACTTCGAAGTACGAAGCATAGGCACGCTCGCCCCGGTCGTTGATGTCGGCGGCGCCGAAGAGAATCGTATACCACGACAGCGTAAACGGAACCTTTTGCGATACGACCCAGCTGATGCCCGCTTCGATGCGGTGGGGCGAACTGCCGTCGAAGCGGAAATAGCGGTCGTCGTCGTGCCCCGTCCAGTAGAGGTCGGCCAGCGAAACCGTTACGGGACCGATCGCGTAGGCCAGCGTGAGGTCCATCTCCTTGTAGCTGCCGTCGAAATCGACCGAACCCCATGCCGTCGCCGAGAAATTCCCGACATTCATCGCCAGCGTCGGCTGGAAGGCGGGTCCGCTTTCGTAGACGCCCCGCCACAGGTAGGTGCTTACGAGGTCCGTGCCGCCCGTGAATTTTACGCCGCGCTCCTGTGCGCAGACATCCAAGGTGAAGAGCGCCGCCAGTCCGGCGATCATGACGATAATCCAGCGTTTCATACTTTTATCCAATTTCGGTTTTTTCATGTTCGGGTTATTCGGTTACGTTCGGTTGCAGGGTTTCGAGGGCCACATTCAGGCGGAGCACGTTGACTTTCGGCGTGCCGAAAAGTCCCAGCCACGGCTTCCGGGTCAGCGAATCGACGATGTTCCGTACGGTCGCGGCATCCAGTCCGCGGGCTTCGGCGACGCGCTGCACCTGCACCTGCGCTCCGCGGGGCGAGATGTCGGGGTCGAGTCCCGAGCCGCTGGCCGTAACCATCTCGGAGGGAACCTCCTCGCGGGTAAGGTAGGGATGCGCCGCGAGGAACGTTTCGATGCGCTGCTCCACTTCGGCGAGGTAGTCGGGGTTCGTCGTGGCTTTGTTGCTGCCGCCCGAACCGCCGCCGTTGTAATCCACGGCCGAGGGGCGGCCCCAGAAATAGCGGACATCGGTGAACTGCTGTCCGACGTTGGCGGCTCCGACGATCCGGCCGCCGTACGCCACGACGTCGGCTTCGCCGTCGTTCGGTCCCGCCACGGCCGCCGCGCCGCGCAGTACGAGTACATATCCCACGCTCAGCAACAGGCACATCGCCAGCGTGATCTTGAGGGAAATCCAAAGATTTTTCATGGTTGAAGCATTATCTAAAAAAACATACTAATGAACATGTCGATCAATTTGATGCCGATGAACGGCGCGACGATGCCGCCCAATCCGTAAATGAAGAGGTTGCGCCGCAGCAGCGCCGATGCGCCGATCGGTTTGTACGTTACGCCGCGCAGCGCCAGCGGAATCAGCAGCGGGATGATGATCGCATTGAAGATCACGGCCGACAGAATGGCGCTCTCGGGCGAATGCAGATGCATGATGTTCAGGCTTTGCAGAGCCGGAATCGAGGTGATGAACAGGGCGGGGACGATGGCGAAATACTTGGCCACGTCGTTGGCGATGGAAAAGGTCGTCAGCGTGCCGCGCGTCATTAGCAGCTGCTTGCCGATCTCGACGATCTCGATCAGTTTCGTGGGATCGTTGTCGAGGTCCACCATGTTGCCCGCCTCCTTGGCGGCCTGCGTACCGCTGTTCATCGCCACGCCTACGTCGGCCTGCGCCAATGCCGGGGCGTCGTTCGTGCCGTCGCCCATCATGGCCACCAGCTTGCCCGCCTGCTGTTCGCGGCGGATGTATTCGAGTTTGTCTTCGGGACGGGCTTCGGCGATGAAGTCGTCCACGCCGGCCTTCTGAGCGATGTATTTCGCCGTCAGCGGATTGTCGCCCGTTACCATCACGGTCTTCACGCCCATTCTGCGCAGACGTTCGAAACGTTCGCGGATGCCGGTCTTGATGATGTCCTGCAACTCGATGACGCCGATGATCTTTTCGTTCTCGCAAACGACGAGGGGAGTTCCGCCGTTGCCCGAAACGCGCCGCACGGTCTGCTCGACCTCCTCCGGACAAGCGTTTCCGTGTTCGGCGGCGAGGCGGAGGATCGCTTCGGCCGCGCCCTTGCGGATCCGTCGGCCGTCGGGCATGTCCACGCCCGAGCACTTGGTTTCCGCCGTGAACTTCACCATGCGGACCCCGACGCTGTGCAGCGGGTCGATGCGGATGCCTTCGGCGGCGCCCAGTTCGACCACCGATTTGCCTTCGGGCGTCTGGTCGGCCACCGAAGCGAGCACGCAGCGGCGGATGAATTCCTGCCGGTCGCAGCCTCCGGCCGGATGGAATGCCGTGGCCTTGCGGTTGCCGATCGTGATGGTTCCGGTCTTGTCCAGCAGCAGCGTGTCGATGTCGCCGGCGGTCTCGACGGCTTTGCCCGACTTGGTGATGACGTTGGCGCACAGCGCACGGTCCATGCCGGCGATGCCGATGGCCGACAGCAGTCCGCCGATGGTGGTCGGAATCAGGCAGACGAACAGCGAGATGAATGCAGCGACGGTGATGTTGGCCCCCACGTAGTCGGCAAAGGGTTTGAGCGTGGCGCAAACGATCACGAAAACGAGCGTGAAACCGGCCAGCAGGATCGTCAGTGCGATTTCGTTGGGTGTTTTCTGGCGCGAGGAACCTTCGACCAGTGCGATCATCCGATCGAGGAAGCTCTCGCCCGGACGTGCGGTTACCTTCACCCGAATGCGGTCGGAAAGCACCTTCGTGCCGCCCGTAACGGAGCTTTTGTCGCCGCCCGCTTCGCGGATCACCGGCGCCGATTCGCCCGTGATGGCGCTTTCGTCGATCGAAGCGAGGCCCTCGACGATTTCGCCGTCGGCCGGCACGGTATCGCCGGCGACGCATTCGAAAATATCCCCCTGTTTGAGGTCCGAACTGCTGACGGTGTGTATTTTCCCGTCCGTGCCGATGCGCTTGGCCGGAGTATCCTCGCGGGTCTTGCGCAGGCTGTCGGCCTGTGCCTTGCCGCGGGCCTCGGCGATGGCCTCGGCGAAGTTGGCGAAAAGAACCGTAGCCAGAAGCACGAGGAAGATCACGATGTTGTAGAGCAGCGATCCCTGCGACGTGTCGCCCGTAAAGGCGATGTAGAAGATCAGCAGCAGCATGACGAAGGTTACGGCCTCGACGGTGAACATGATCGGGTTCTTGATCATGACGCGCGGGTCGAGCTTCACGAATGAGGCGCGCAGGCTCCGGCGCAGCAGCGTGCCGTCAAAAAGGCGGTTATTTCTGTTTCGTTTCATTTTTTCGACAAGTTTAGATAGTCAGATAATCGGCGATGGGGCCTAAAGCCAATGCGGGGAAGAACGAGAGTGCCGCAACGATGATGATGACGGCGAAGGTCATCAGCGAGAAGGTTCCCGTATCGGTTTTGAGCGTTCCGGCGCTCTCGGGAACGAATTTCTTCGAAGCGAGCAGGCCCGCGATGGCCACTTGTCCGACGATGGGGAAATAGCGGCCCATGATGAGAGCGATGCCGGTCGAAATATTCCAGAAAGGCGTGTTGTCCGCGAGGCCCTCGAAGCCCGAACCGTTGTTGGCGGCCGAAGAGGTATATTCGTAGAGCATTTCGCTCAACCCGTGGAACGAGGGGTTGTTGAGCCAGCCGATTTCGGGATTCGCCGCCGCTACGGCTGCCGCGATGCCCGTTCCGACCAAAATCAGGAAGGGATGCATCAGCACGACCAGCGTGGCGATCTTCATTTCGCGCGCCTCGACCTTTTTGCCGAGGAACTCGGGCGTGCGGCCCACCATCAGACCGCTGATGAAGACGGCGATGATGAGGAAGGCGAAATAGTTCATCCAGCCCACGCCGACACCTCCGAACCAACAGTTGATCTGCATGTTGAGCATCTGGAGCATGCCGCTCAGCGGGGTCTGCGAGTCATGCATCGAGTTGACCGAGCCGTTCGACGTAACGGTAGTTACCATGCCCCACATGGCCGAAGCGCCCGAACCGATGCGGATCTCCTTGCCCTCCATCGAACCGAGATCCTGTGCGACGCCCATTTCGTCGATATGCGGATTGCCGTTCATCTCCTGCCATACGGATACGACCACGCCGGTCGTGAAGGCGAAGAGCATCACCGTGAAGATCCATGCGGCCAGTTTGCGGCGGCGCGTGTAAAAGCCGAAGGCGAAGACCATCGACATCGGAAGGATCAGGATCGACCAGCATTCGAGGATGTTGGTGAAGGCATTGGGGTTTTCGAGCGGGTGCGACGAGTTGGTGCCGAAGTAGCCGCCGCCGTTGGTGCCGAGCTGTTTGATCGGTACGATGGCCGCCGTGGGACCCTGCGAGATGACCTGCTCGCTGCCTTCGAGGGTCGTCAAGGTCTGTTTGCCGTCGAACGACATGGGGGTGCCGTTGATGACGAGCAGGATGCCCACCACGAGCGACAGCGGCATGAGAATGCGCGTTACGCTCTTGGTGAGGAACACCCAGAAGTTGCCGATCGTCTTCGTGCTCTTGGCCGCGAGGGCCTTCATGATGCCTGCCATGGCGGCCATGCCGCAGGCGGCGGTAACGAACTGGAAGAGCATGATGACGAACAGCTGCGTGAAGTAGCTCAGACCCGTCTCGCCGCTGTAATGCTGGAGGTTGCAATTGACCATGAACGAGATGCAGGTATTGAAGGCCAGATCGGGGGTCTGACCGGGGTTGCCGTCGGGATTGAGCGGCAGCCAGCCTTGGCAAACCAGCAGCACCATGCCCCAGAAGAACCAAAAGAGGTTGACCGTCAGCAGGGCTTTGAGGAATTTTTTCCAGTCCATCTCCTGCGAGGGGTCGATGCCGCAGAGGCGGTAGATGAGACGCTCGACGGGCGCCATGAAGTCGAGCCACGTGCGCTCGCCTTTATACACTTTCGCCATGTAGCGGCCCAGCGGATAGCACAGTACCACGAGCAGGACCCATTGCAGCACGACGCCTAAAATTTCCGTATTCATTTATAATGGGTTTTGAGTTACAGACAAATCAGAATTTTTCGGGTTTCACGAGCACGTACGTCAGGTAGACGAACCCGACGATGCTCAGTATAAGCAGTCCGGTAAACATTTTTCCTTAAATTTTTTCAAACCAATCCACACATTTGTAATAGAACCAATAACACAGCGACCCGAGGGCGCAGAGCAGGACAAAAAGGACGATTCCGTTCATTTCGCTCATTTTTTAGAGTTAGACAACATTTTCACGAAACCGCAGAGCATCCGGCACGCCATGTACATCGCACCTCCGAAAAGCAGTATGATGATCGCAATCCACATCGTCGAATCCTCCGTTCGGTTTCGCCGCATGGTATACGAAGGCGGTGCCAAAGCCGGAGCTGAATGCTCATGCGTCTGACAATCAACGGTATGTATGTCCGGATGCGTGGCAATGAATACGGGCCGTCCTATCAAAATGATAAGGCGACCCTCTCAAAATGAGATGTTCGGGGGCTATTTCACCCCGTAATGGTCCAGTTTGCGGTAGAGCGTGGCGATGCCGATCCCCAGCAGACGCGCGGCTTCGGCCTTGTTGCCTTTCGCATACTCCAGCACGCGGAGGATATGGCGGCGTTCGAGTTCGTCGAGCGCCATCGAATCGGCGGAACCTTCGGAGTCCGCCGCATGGAATTCGGGCGTGAGGCTGTCGGCCGTCAGTGCATTGCCGTCGGTTATGATCAGACTGCGCTCCACGACGTTGCGCAGCTCGCGCACGTTGCCCTGCCAGTTGTGGCGTTCGAGCGCGGCTACGTAGTGCGGGTCGATCGCGTCGATGCGTTTGCCCATCTTGCCGGCGAAATGCGCCGTGAAATAGCGGATGTATTCGGCAATATCCGCCGGACGCTCCCGCAGCGACGGCAGCTCGATGCGGAAGACCGAAAGCCGGAAATAGAGATCCTCCCTGAAATCCCCTGCGGCGATCTGTTTCGCGAGATCGCGGTTGGTGGCCGCGATGATCCGCACATCCGCTTTCCTCGGGCGGGTTTCGCCGATCCGGAGAAATTCGCCGCTTTCGAGCACGCGCAGCAATTTGGCTTGCAGCTCGACGGGCATCTCGCCGATCTCGTCGAGAAAAAGCGTCCCCCGGTCGGCCTCCTCGAAAAGCCCCTTCTTGTCCTTCGTCGCTCCGGTGAAGCTTCCGGCCTTGTGGCCGAAGAGCTCGCTTTCGAGCAGCTCCTTCGAAAAGGCCGAGCAGTTCACGGCCACGAACGCCTCCCCGGCACGGGGGCTGGCGTGGTGGATGGCCTGAGCGAAAACCTCCTTGCCCGTGCCCGTCTCGCCCGTAAGCAGCACGGAGGTGTCCGTAACGGCGACCTTGCGGGCCAGCCCGACGGCCCGGCGCAGCACGTCCGACGACCCGATGATGCGGTCGAACGAATGCTCCTCGGAGAGTTTGTCGTCGATGCGGGTCAGCCGCCGCTGCATCCGGGCTTTCTCCGAGGCGCGGCTCAGCAGCGGCAGAATCTTGTTGTTGTCGTCGCCTTTGGTGATGTAATCGAACGCGCCGTTCTTGATGGCCTGCACACCGTCCGGAATGTTCCCGTAGGCCGTCAGCAGAATCACCTCGGCGGCCGGGGCGAGGGCCTTGATCTTCCCGACCATGTCGACCCCGCTGCCGTCGGGCAGCTTCACGTCGCACAACACCACGTCGGGCGTTTCGCGTTGCAGGACTTTCAGTCCCTCGGCGCAGCTCGCAGCCTCGGCTACGGTGTACCCTTCCAGTCCGATAATGCGGGACAACAATTGCCGCAGCTGTTCTTCATCGTCTATAATCAGTATGTTGGCCATCCGTTCGTCTGTTTGCCCGAAACAAAGGTACGAAAAATCCGGCAAACCGAACCGTCTGCGCCGCACTCCCCGTCTCGCCGCCGCATGCGGGGGGGGAGCCGGTTCTTCTCGGCGGCGGTCCCGGCCGTTCCCGCAGCCCCCGAAACCGTCCGGCATCGGAGCAGCGCGCGGCCTTCCTGCACCCGGCCGCTCCGACTTTCGTTTTTTATCCTTATTTTTGTCGGAAGATACCGAAGACGATGCTGCATTTCGAAAGCGATTACATGGAGGGGGCGCACCCCCGGATTCTCGAACGTCTGGCCGAGACGAACTTCGAACGGACCGCCGGTTACGGCGCCGATCCCTACTCGGAGCGTGCGCGGCAGAGGATCCGCGCCGCCTGCGGCTGCCCCGATGCCGCGGTGTTCTTCACCGTGGGCGGCACGCAGACCAACGCCGTGGCGGCGGATGCCCTGCTCAGGCCGTGGCAGGGGGTGCTGGCGGCCGAGTCGGGGCATATCGGCGTGCACGAGGCGGGCGCCATCGAGGCCACGGGCCACAAGGTGCTGACGCTGCCCCACCGCGACGGCAAACTCCGCGCGGCGGAGGTGGAGGCGTGGATCCGGCGGTTCTACGCCGACGCCAACTTCGAACACATGGTCGCCCCGGGCATGGTCTACGTGTCGCATCCGACGGAGTGGGGGACGCTCTACACCCGCGCCGAGCTCGAAGCGCTCCGCGACGTCTGCCGGCGGCACGGGATTCCGCTCTACCTCGACGGGGCGCGGATGGCCTATGCGCTCGCGGCCGAAGGGACCGACGTCGGACTGGAGACCGTCGCCGCCTGCTGCGACGTCTTCTACATCGGCGGCACGAAGTGCGGCGCCCTCTTCGGCGAGGCGGTCGTCTTCCCCGATCCGGCTCTGGCGGCACACTTCTTCTCCGTCGCCAAGCGCCGCGGCGCCGTACTGGCCAAGGGGCGGCTGCTGGGCATTCAGTTCGACACGCTCTTCGCCGACGGACTCTACATGCGACTGGGAGCCCGCGCCGATGCGCTCGCCGCGAAGCTGCGGCGCGCCCTTGCGGACAAGGGCTACGAACTCCGCGCCGCGAACCCCACGAATCAGATCTTCGTCGTCGTGGAGAACGAACGCCTCGCGGAACTCTCCGAGCGGGCCGGATGCGCCTTCTGGGAGGCCGCGGACGAACACCGCACGGTCGTGCGCTTCGCGCTGGGCTGGGATGCGCGCGCGAGCGACGTGGACGAACTGATCGCACTTCTCGAACCCCGAACGCCATGAACGACACGACGGCCCCGCCGGAGCGGACGCTCCGCATCAAGAACATGGTCTGCCGCCGCTGCATCATGGCGGTGCGCAGCGAACTCGAACGCCTCGGGCTCGAACCCCTACGGGTCGGGCTCGGGGTGGCCGTGCTGCCCGAGCCGCCGTCTGCGGAGACGCTCGAAGCCGTGCGCGAGGCGCTCCGTCCGCTGGGCTTCGAACTGCTCGGCGATCGGCGGGCGCAGACGGTCGAACGCATCCGCAACGCGGTGGTCGAATGGGTCCACTACGGCGGCGGCGATCCGAACGTCAATTTGTCGGACTATCTGTCGGAGCGGCTGGGCCGCGACTACGATTCGCTGAGCCGCCTCTTCTCCGAGGCGACCGGCACGACGATCGAAAAGTATCTGACGGCTCAGAAGATCGAACGGGCCAAAGAGCTGCTCGTCTACGGCGAGATGACGCTCGCGGAGATCGCCGATGCGCTCCGCTATGCCAGCGCCGCTTACTTCAGCGCCCGCTTCAAGAGCGTTACGGGGATGACGCCGGGCGCTTTCCGCCGTCTGGGCGGCTGCCGCCGCAAGCCGCTCGACGAAGTGTAGCTCACCCCCCCCCTGCTTCCTCTTTTCGGCGGAGCACGGCCCGCCCGCTCCTTCCCGACACAGTACGGTCGCCTCGGAGGACTGCGCTTCGCCCGGGGCTTCGTGTCGGCTCTGCCGGCAGCGGCGGACTGCGGATGCGCTGCCGCATGCCGTTTCCTTTTTTTGCGTATCCGGACCTTGAAAGGAGCGGAAGGCGGGTCGGAGGCGATTTTCTTTCCGTTTCTTTTGCGGATCGCGGATGTCTTCAACGCGCAACGTGCACGCCCCTCCCTCGAAAAAAAGATCGGACCTCCGGCCGCGGAAATTCGTCTTTCGGGACGGCCCGGGCGCCGTTATGCGCCGTCCGGATGCCGGAGCGGATGTTCGTGAAGTGAAAAGGGCGGCGGGACCGGGAATGTAGGAGCCGGGGCGGACCGGGGAACGGCGGCGGAGCGAAGGACGCGACCCGGTCGGTGTGCGGGCGGTTCAGATCGGCAGGTGCTTTTCGACGGTTTCGCGCAGGTGGCGGCTGTCGAGGTGGGTGTAGATCTCGGTGGTGAGGATGCTCTCGTGGCCGAGCATCTCCTGCACCTGCCGGATGCCGGCGCCCCCTTCGAGCAGATGGGTGGCGAAGGAGTGGCGGAAGGTGTGGGGGCTGATGTGCTTTTCGATGCCCGCCCGGAGGGCGGCCTGACGGATGATCGTGAAGACCATCACGCGCGTGAGGCTCGTGCCGCGGTTGTTCAGAAAGACGGTCTCCGCGCCGGAGTATTTCGGCGGACGCTCTTCGAGGTAGAGCTGGATTTTGTCGCGTGCGGCGGCGCTCACGGGGACCAGCCGTTGTTTGTCGCCCTTGCCCGTTACGCGGATGTAGCCCTCGCCGAAGAAGAGGTCGGACAGCCGGAGCGCGGTGAGTTCCGAGACGCGCAGTCCGCACGAATAGAGCACTTCGAGCATGGCGCTGTCGCGGCGTCCCTTGGGCGTGCGCATGTCGACGGCGGCGATGATGCGGTCGATCTCGTCTGTGGTGAGCACGTCGGGCAGATGGCGTCCGAATTTGGGCGTGTCGATGAATTCGGCGGGCGACGCGGCGATGGCGTCGGTCAGCAGCAGGTAGTTGAAGAAGCTCCGGATGCCGCTCAGGATGCGGGCCTGCGAGGTTTTCTCCTTGCCGCGGTCGTAGAGCCAGCCGATGTAACGTTCGATCATGACGGCTTCGACCCGGCGCGGAGCGACGTCGTAGAAGCGCAGGATGAAGTGCGCGAACTGTCCGAGGTCGCGCATGTACGACTCGACGGTGTTGTCGGCCAGCCGTTTTTCCAGCTTGATGTAGGTGCGGTAGCGGCGGGCGATTTCCTCCCACTTTTTCGTGTTTTCTGCCATAAATCGTTAACTTTGCATAGGCAAAGTTAGGGTAATTTTACATAATTATGAACTACGTGGAGTTGAATATCGCCGTTTCCGATGCTTTGCAGGCCGAAATCCTGACGGCGCAGCTGGCCGATTACCCCTTCGAGAGCTTTCTCACGGAGGACGGTGCGCTCAAGGCGTACATCCCGCAGAAGGCGCTCGACGAATGCAAGGCGTCGGTCGATGCCATGCTCGACGGCTGCGGAGCGATGCGCCGCAGCTACCTCGCACTCGGCGCCGAAGATTGGAATGCGCCGTGGGAGAGCGGCTTCACGCCCGTGGAGATCGAGGGGCGGCTCCGAATCCGTGCGCCCCACCACGCACCGGCGCCGGAGGGGATGCCCGAGGTGATCGTCATGCCCTGCCTGTCGTTCGGCACGGGCCACCACGCCACCACGTATCTCATGGTGTCGGCGCTGCTCGATCTGGGCGTCGAAGGGCGCCGCGGGCTGGATATGGGCAGCGGCACGGGCGTGCTGGCCATCGTGGCCGCAGGTCGCGGCGCGGCGTCGGTGGACGCCGTCGACACCGATGAGTGGGCCGACCGCAACTGCCGCGACAACGCGGCGGCGAACGGCGTGGCGGACCGCGTGCATCCGCTGCTGGGCGATGTGAGCCGTGTGGCGGGCCGCCGCTACGACTTCGTTCTGGCCAATATCAACCGCAACGTGCTGACGGCTTCGATGCCCGCCTATGCGGCGCTTCTGTCCGAGGGCGGCGACCTGCTGCTGAGCGGATTCTTCGAGGCGGACGTCCCGAAAGTGGAGGCTTCGGCGGCCGGGGCCGGCTTTGCGGTCGCCGAGGTGCGCACGCGCGAAGGTTGGGCGATGATCCGCTGCAAAAAAGGGAGGACGGTTTGAAAAGCTACAAGGCGCGCGGGGTCGTGCTGCATACCCTGAAATACGGCGATTCGTCCATGGTCGTCTATCTGCTGACCGATGTCGGCGGCCGCCGCAGCTACATGGTGCAGGGGGTGCGCAGCACGCGCGGCCGCGGCTCGAAGCTGGCGCTCTTCCAGCCGATGTTCGCCGTGGAGTTCGAAGGGCTCGAATCGCCGCGCCGGCAGATGGACTCCTTCCGGGAGATCCGCAGCGGCGCGGTGCTCCGTTCGGTCCCGTTCGATGTCCGGAAATCCACGATCGCGCTCTTTATGGCAGAGGTTTTGTATCGTCTGGTTCGGGAGAGCGAACCCAACGGCCCGCTGTTCGATTTCGTGTGGGGTTCGGTCGGCGCTCTGGATGCGATGGAGGAGGGAGTGGCCAATTTCCACCTCTGGTTTCTGGCCAACCTGAGCCGGTTTCTGGGGTTCTATCCGGGCAATGCCTATACGGCCGGGGCCTTTTTCGACATCCGCGAAGGGCTCTATACGAAGACCCCTCCGCCGCACGCGGGATACATGAGCGGAGAACATGCCCGCACGCTCGACGATTTCATCCGGTGCGACGTGCGCTGTCTCGGAGAGATCGGGCTGAACCGGCGCCAGCGGGTCGGATTTCTCGATGCCCTGCTCGTCTACTACGGCTATCACCTCGACGCCATTCGCGCTGTGCAGTCGGTGAAGATTTTGCAGGAGGTGTTTTGAGGCAGCCGGAAACCGGCCGCGCCGGCCCGTTGAACGGGACGGGGAGGTCGGAGGATTTATAAAAAAGTTGTGCGCCATGAAAAAACTGCTTGTCGTCCTGTTTCTTGCGTGCTCCGTTTCTGTGTGGGGCCAGACGCCGCCTGCGGCCGCCGTGCCGCCGGAATCCGGAGGGGAACCCCGGCCCGCGGATTCGCTCTCGGAAGTGCCGCAGGTGCGGTTCGGCGATCTCTACGGGCAGCAGCAGCGCGAGTGGGAGCGCGGACGACGGCTCCCGGTCCTGCCTCCGCTCCGGCTCAAGGTCTACCCGTGGGAGTCGGAGACTTCGGTGGTGCAGGTGCACAATCGGCTGCCCGTGCGCATCGACGTCCCGCTCAATACCCCGCGCCGGATCGCCACGTCGCTCTGGATCTCGAACGGTCAGGCGTGGAACTGGGGCGCCTATCCCGACGCTTTCCTCGACGCACGCACCCTCTCCATGCCGCTGCCGCGCTGACGGAGAGGAGGCCGCACGGTCTCTTTTCCGGCGGAAGATCCCTTCTCGGGACGCGCGGGAAACGGCGTGCGGGGATGCTCTTTTTTGCGTCGTGCACAGTCTATTTTACGTATTTTAGCTTACTGAAAATCGGAAAAAAGAGCCTTTTTTTGCACTTCGAAACGATTGCAAGAAAAGGATGAAAAGATTTTTACCGTTTTTACTGCTGGCCGTGCTCTGTGGATCGGGTGCGGCGGCTCAGGAACCGCTGCCCGAAGCGGACGAACGGCTGCGCAGCGAAGTGCGCCGTCTGAGCGAGCGCAGCCGCACATGGGATCGGGTGCTCGCGCGTATGCCGCGCATATCGGGGTATCTGCAACTGGGGTATGAGGCGGACGACGCCGGGACGTCGGAGTTCTTCATCAAACGGGTGCGCGTGCTGTTGCAGGGCGATATTTCGCCCCGTATGGATTACTGCGTGCATGCCGAGCTGGTCTCGCCGGCGCTGATGGATCTCTACCTCCGCTACAAACCGCTGCGGGCGCTCAACTTCCAGCTCGGGCAGTTCAAGCTCCCCTTCTCGATCGAAAACACGGAGTATCCGCCCCTGAAGATCGAATTCATCGACTATCCGCTGGCGCTGACGCGGCTCGTGAGTTTCAACGATGTCTGCGGCATGACGGGCGCCACGGGGCGCGATCTGGGTCTGATGGCCTACGGCGGATTCTTCGCACGCGAGGGATACGACATCCTGAGCTACAACGTCGGCGTGTTCAACGGCGAGGGGATCAACACCCTCGATGCCAACAAGAGCAAGGATCTGGTGGCGCGGCTGACGGTGCGGCCCGTGGCCGGACTGCAAATCGCAGGCTCCTACTACTGGGGCGAATACGGCAAGGAGTATCTGCGCCGCATCCGCTACGGCGCGGGCATCGGCTACGACCGCGGCATCGGGGTGGCTCGCAGCGAGTACATCTACGGCCGCACGGGCGACCTGCGCAGCGACGGCTGGTATGTGATGGGCGGTCTGCGTGCCGCCCGGCGGTGGCTCTTCGCCGTGCGCTGCGAAGCATTCACGGAGAACCGGGACGACAGCGACACGCGGCAGATGAACTACACGGCCGGCATCACGTGGCAGCCGGTGAAGCACCTGCGCTGCCAGCTCAACTACACCTACGAACATTATGCGGCGCCGGCCGCTGCCGACCGCAACGTGGTGGCCGTCATGCTGAGCGGAATCTTCTGAAAACGGGGGAGTGATGAAAAAACGGTTGGAACGCTTCCGGACGGAAGATTGGATCATCGTGGCGGCGGGGATGCTGATCCTCGTCCTGTCGCTCGCCGCACCCGGATGGATGCCCCGCATGCCGGAGAAGTTCGCAACGCCGGCGGACGCCGCGAAGGGGCTGGGGCTCTATCTGTTTCTGCTGGTGCTGACCGCGGGGTGCCAACGGCTGCTGCGACGGCCGGCCGGGGGGCTGGCGCTCTCGCTCGCTGCGATCTTCGCGCTGGCCGTGCTGGCGTCGGCCGCGGCCGCGACCGGGCCGGTGCGCGAATGGGGTTTCGAATCGGTCTTCTTCGCCGTGCTGTTCGGGCTGGCGATCGGCAACACGTGCCGGCTGCCCGAGTGGCTCAGGCCGGCGATACAGAGTGAATTTTATATAAAGATAGGTATCGTCTGCCTCGGTTCGACGATCCTTTTCGACGATGTGCTCCGGTCGGGAGCCTACGGGCTCGGGCAGGCGCTCGTGGTCGTGGTCGCGGTGTGGTACTTCGCGTTCTGGATTTCGCGCCGGCTGGGGGTCGACAGAGAGATGTCCACGATGCTGTCGAGCGCCGTGTCGATCTGCGGCGTCTCGGCGGCGATCGCCACGAGCGGCGTGATTCGCGGCGACAACCGCAAGCTCTCGTACATCATCTCGCTTGTGCTGGTTTGCGCCGTGCCGATGATGTATCTGATGCCGTGGCTCGCGGAGCTCATGGGGCTCGGCGGGGAGGTCGCCGGAGCATGGCTCGGCGGCACGATCGACACCACGGGAGCCGTGGCCGCGTCGGGTACCATGCTGGGCGACGAGGCCGCGCGGACGGCCATCATCGTCAAGTCGTCGCAGAACGTACTGCTGGGGCTGGCGGCTTTCGCCATTTCGCTCTATTGGTCTTGCAGCGGGCAGGAGCGCCGCGAGAAGCCGACGCTCGGCGTGATCTGGAGCCGCTTCCCGAAGTTCGTGGTGGGTTTCGTGCTGGCGTCGCTGATCTTCAGCTTCTGCCTCGACGCGGAGACGGCGCGGGCCGCGGGCAGGATCACCAAGGGATTCAGCAACACGCTTTTCAGCATCGCGTTCGTCTGCATCGGGCTGGAGACCCGTTTCCGCGACATCTTCTCGCGCGGGAACCGGCGGCCGCTCGCGGCGTTTCTCATCGCGCAGGGATTCAACGTCGTGGCGACGCTCGCCGTGGCTTATCTTCTGTTCGGCGTGCTCAAACCGATGTGGAGCTGAGTGCGGTCGGCGTTCTGCCCGGAGCGTGCCGGGCTGGAGGACGATTGCGGAGAGAAAGGCTGTCTGTCGGGTCTCGAAAATCGGGAATCGCCCCTGTCGGTGTCTGTTCCGGCAGGGGCGGAATGGTTGGACGGAGGTTGTCCGCCCCTCTTTTTCGATAATCCGGGGGCGGTCCGGGCATCGCCCGGAGAGTGTCGGGGGCGCCCGGAGGAGCCGTATCCGGTAGAGCGGGCATGAAGGACAGCCGTGTCCGAGGCGTATCGTGCCGCGACGGGTGGACGGTCGCCGGAAGGCGGACGACGGGCTGCGGGTGTATTTACCTGCGGCTCGTCTTTTTTTTGCGTTTCCGGCCGGCGGCGTCGGGGCCGGCGCCGGACTTGGGGCGGTCGGCGGCCCCGATGCCGGACTCGGAACGGGGCATGGCTTCGGAGCGGGTGCCGGAACGGATCCCGGATTCGGCACGGGTAGCGGTGCCGGGACGGGTGCCGCCATCGGGACGGGCGCCTGCACGGATTCGCCGCCCGCGCTCGCCGGGCCGTTCGCGGAAGAAGTAGCTCTTCTGCCGCCGTTTTTCGTCCTGCGAGCGGGCGACGTAGACCGGTTCGCGGGTGTAGGGATTCTCGCCCGTGCGGAACATGACCGACGAGAGGGTCATCGGCGTGGGGGTGAGGTCCTGCACCTGTTCGAGCGTGAAGTGCAGCCTGCCGAGCACCTTTTGCGCGAGCGAACGCATGTCCGTCTCCGTGCAGCCCGGGTGCGACGAGATGAAATAGGGGATCAACTGGTAGGGCAGCCCCTCTTCGCGGCAGATGCGGCGGAAGTCGTCGTTCAGGCGCTCGAAGAGGGCGAACGGCGGTTTGCGCATGAGCCGCAGCACGCGGTCCTCGGTGTGTTCGGGCGCGACCTTCAGGCGGCCCGAGGTGTGGTGCCGCAGGACGGTGCGCAGGTAGTCGCCGCCGTCGAACAGGTCGTAGCGGATGCCGCTGCCGATGAAAGCCTTCCGGATCCCCTTCACGGCCCGTATCTTGGCATAGAGTTCCATGAGCGGCCGGTGGTCGTCGTCGAGGTTGGGGCACTTTTTCGGATGCAGACACGACGGGCGGCGGCACTTGGCGCAGAGCGTGCGGTCGCGGCCGCCGAGCCCGTACATGTTGGCCGAGGGGCCGCCCACGTCGGAGAGGCAGCCCTTGAAACCGGGCATGCGGGCGATGCGCTCCACCTCGGCGAGGATCGAACGCTCGCTGCGCGAGTGGACGAACTTGCCCTGATGGGCCGAGATGGTGCAGAACGAGCAGCCGCCGAAGCAGCCGCGGTGGAGGTTGACCGAGAATTTGATCATCTCCCACGCCGGAATATCCCCCTTGCCCGCATAACGCGGATGGGGCGCCCGCTCGTAGGGCAGGTCGAACGAGCGGTCGAGCTCCTCGGTCGAGAGGGTCGCCAGCGGCGGGTTGACCACGACGAAGCGGTCGCCCGTGGGTTCGACGAGCGTGTGCACCGGCTCCATGAGGTTGCTCTGGGTCTCGATGACGGTGAAGTTCTCGCCGAAGGCGCGGTCGTTGCGCGCGCACTCCTCGTAGGAGTGCAGACGGATCGTGGTCCCGGGGTCGAGGCGGTCGACATAGCCGCTGTCCGCGAGGAAGGCCACCTGCCGGATCTTGCGGAGCAGCTTGGCGTTGTAGCCGTTGCGCATGGCACGGGCCACCTGCTGCACGACTCCCTCGCCCATGCCGTAGATCAAAAGGTCGGCGCCGCTGTCGGCGAGGATCGAAGGCATCACCGTGTCGCTCCAGTAGTCGTAGTGGGCCAGCCGGCGCAGCGAAGCCTCGATGCCGCCGGCGACCACGGGCGTGTGGGGAAAGAGCCGCTTGAGGATCCGCGTGTAGACCGCGACGGCGCGGTCGGGGCGGAAACCCGCCTTGCCGCCCGGCGTGTAGGCGTCGTCGTGGCGCAGGCGCAGGTTGGCCGTGTAGTGGTTGACCATCGAGTCCATCGCGCCGCCCGAGACGCCGAAGAACAGACGCGGCGCGCCCAGCTTGGTGAAGTCGCGCAGGTCGTCGCGCCAGTTGGGCTGCGGCACGATCGCCACCCGATAGCCCTCGGCTTCGAGCAGCCGTCCGACGACGGCGGCGCCGAAGGCCGGATGATCGACATAGGCGTCGCCCGTGAAGAGGATGACGTCGAGGCAGTCCCAGCCGAGGGCGCGTACCTCCTTGAGGGTGGTGGGCAGGAACATGGGCGGTCGGTCAGGATTCGTCGTCGAGAGACTGGCGCGCCGAGGCGGTGTAGCCGTCCCACTTCTCCACGAGCTGCCGGAAGTCCTCCGGCAGCGCGCTCTCGAAGCGCAACTCCTCGCCCGTGCGCGGGTGTACGAACCCGAGCGAACGGGCGTGGAGCGCATGGCGGGGCATGAGTGCGAAGCAGTTCTCGATGAATTGTTTGTACTTGGCGAAGGTCGTGCCCTTCAGGATGCGGTCGCCGCCGTAGCGTTCGTCGTTGAACAGGGGGTGGCCCTGCCACGCCATGTGGACGCGGATCTGGTGCGTGCGCCCCGTTTCGAGACGGCACTCCGCGAGCGTTGCGTAGCCGTAGCGTTTCAGCACGCGCCAATGCGTAACGGCGTGTTTGCCGTCCGAGCCGTCCGCGAAGACGTGCATCTTGAGCCGGTCTTTGGGCGAGCGGCCGATGTGGCCCGTGATGGTTCCCTCGTCTTCGGGGAGGTTGCCCCAGACCAGCGCCGTATAGCGGCGGTGGACCGTATGGTCGAAGAACTGCTTCGCCAGCCGGGCGTGGGCGAGTTCGTTCTTCGCTACCACGAGCAGTCCCGAGGTGTTCTTGTCGATGCGGTGGACGAGCCCCGCGCGCTGGTTCCCCTCGCGGAAGAGGGGCAGCTCGCGCAGATGCCACGCGAGGGCGTTGACCAGCGTGCCGCTGTAATTGCCGTGCCCCGGGTGGACGACCATCCCCGCCGGTTTGTCGACCACCAGCAGATCGTCGTCTTCATAGACGATTTCGAGCGGGATATGCTCGGGGACGATCTCCGTCTCGCGGCGCGGATAGGGCATCACGATCGAGATGCGGTCGAGCGGCTTGATCTTGTAGCTCGATTTGGCGGCCGTGCCGTTCACGAGGATGTTGCCGCTGTCGGCCGCCGCCTGTATGCGGTTGCGCGAGGTGTGCTCCATGCGGACGGTGAGGAACCTGTCGAGACGCATGGGGGTCTGACCCTTGTCGACCGTGAGGGCGAAGTGTTCGTAGAGTTCGTCCTGTTCCTCGCCGCTTTCGTCGATTTCGTCGGTCTGCTGGTCGGTGTATCTGTCGTCGGTCATCGGTCAGAAGAAAAATTCGTCCGTTTCGTCGTCTCGGGCTTGGGCCGCGGCGGGCGGCGGGTCCGAAGGGGTGCCGTTTTGCGGTTGCGATGCCCCCGACTGCGGTCCGGCGGGCGTCAGCGCATGTTCCAGCCGTATGCGCGCCAGCGAATCGGCCGCGGCCTGTTCGCGCCGGATCCGCTCCTCGGCCAGCGCACGGGCGGCTTTCTCGGCCTCGGCACGCACCTTGGCGGCCCGCTCCTTGTCGAGCGTGAGCCGCAGATCGACCTCCGAGCCGAGGGGGACGCTCTGCTCCTGTCCGGGGCTTTGGACGTAGACGCGCGCGTCTTTCTGGTTGAGCAGGTTGATGCCCTCGTCGAAGTCGATCCGCCCGACGTTGAGGCCCAGCTCCCACAGCCGGCCCTTGGCCTCGGCGAGCGGATAGCCCGTAACGTTGGGCGTTACGACCGTGCCGCAGCCGCCTTCGACTCCCACGTGGAGCGTAATCCCCGTCCCTGCTTCGGCCTCCATGCGGCTCGCGGGGAGCACCTCCTGCCCGTCGCAGTATTCGGCCAGCACGTAGTTGGTGGCCATGTCGGCGCGGTAGACCAGACGGTCGATCCCGAGCCCGGCGATTTCGAGCATGTTCTTGGCCTGCCGGAGCGAGCGGCCCGCCACGTAGGGTACGGGCACCATCTTCTGCCGGAAGGAGTTGATCGTGAGGTAGACCGTGCGTCCGGGCTTGACCTCGACGCCCCCTTCGGGGAGCTGGTCGAGCACGATGCCGCCTTCGTAGGCCGGGACGAAGAGCGAGTCGTTGACGGCGAGCACGAGGTCGCGGTCGTGCGCCTTCCGCTGCGCTTCGGCCAGCGGCATGCCCGAGAAGTCGGGCACGGTGCGGCGGGCGCCGTGGCGCGTGCCGGCGAGCATCAGCACGTGGGCCGCGACGGCCAGCGCGACGAGCGTGAGCGCGATGAGCGCGAGGTGGCAGGCCAGCGGCCTGCGGCGGAGTGCGTTCCAGTATCGGACGGGTTTCTGCATGGCGGTTGTAGGGTTATTTCGGGGCCTTGCGGTAGAGGTAGACGGCGATCAGCAGATAGATGAGGTTGGGGGTCCAGACGGCCAGTCCGGCGGGCATGGTGCCGCTCTTGGCGAACTCCTCGAAGAAGCGGTTGAAGAGGATGTACGAGAAGCAGAGGCCCGTGCCGATGCCGATGTGGAGGCCCGTGCCGCCGCGCACCTTGCGCGAGGAGAGCGAGACGCCGATCAGCGTGAGGATGAAGGTCGCCAGCGGATAGGCGAAGCGCGCGTGTTTCTCCACGGCGATGATGTTCACCGAGTCGGAGCCTTTGGCCCGCTGCTGGGCGAGGAATTCGTTCAGCTCGGTGATGTTCATCGTCTCCACGAGGTCGGCCACGCGCCCCAGCTCGGCCATTTCGAGGTCGATGAGCGTGTCGAGGTTGCGGCGCGGCGTGAAGGTCTCCGTGCCCAGCGAGTCGAACTCGCGCGTGGTGTAGCGGTTGGCGGTCCAGCGTTTGGATGCGGGGTCGAGCTTCGCGTCGGCGGCTTCGAGCGAACGGGTCATGGTGCTGCCGTCGTAGTGTTCCAGAGCGAAGAACTGCGCCTGCTTCGACTGGTCGGAGTAGCCGCGGATGTAGACGAACGTCCCCGGTTCGAGCTGACGGTAGATGTGGCGGTCGTACTGGGTCGACTGGCGGTTCTTGCGGTATTTGCTCTCGAAGGCCACGGTCGAGCGCTGCGTAACGGGGATGATCCACAGGCTCAGCGTCATCGACAGGGCCGAGATGACCAGCGCCCCGAGGAAGTAGGGCCACATGAGGCGCCGGAACGACATGCCGCCCGAGAGCATGGCGACGATCTCGGTCTGGTAGGCCATCTTCGAGGTGAAGAAGATCACGGCGATGAAGGTGAACAGACCGCTGAACTGGTTGATGAAGAAGGGGATGAAGTTCAGGTAGTAGTCGAAGACGATCGCCTTCAGCGGGGCTTTGAGCTCCGTGAAGTCGTCGATCTTCTCCACATAGTCGAAGATCACCACCACGACGATGATCATCGCGATGGCGAAGAAGTAGGTCGAGAGGAATTTCCCCAGTATGTAGCGGTCCAGTATCTTGAACCCGGGAAAACGGAGTTTCATGGTTTCGGCGTTTTATCGGAGTCTCCGGCCCAATTTGGCGACCATCCGTTCCTTCCACGGCTTGAAGTCGCCGGCGACGATGTGCGCACGCGCCTCCGTAACAAGCCGGAGGTAGAAGGCGATGTTGTGCAGCGAGGCGATCTGCGCCGCCAGCATCTCGCCCGCAGCCGCCAAGTGGTGAAGGTAGGCTTTGGTGTAGGTCCGGTCGACGAAGGCGGTGCCCTCGGGGTCGAGGGGCGCGAAGTCGTCGGCCCACTTGCGGTTGCGGATGTTGATGATCCCCTCCGACGTGAAGAGCTGGCCGTTGCGGCCGTTGCGCGTGGGCATCACGCAGTCGAACATGTCGACGCCGCGTTCGATCCCTTCGAGGATGTTCACGGGGGTGCCGACCCCCATCAGGTAGCGGGGCCGGTCCTCGGGCAGGATGGCGTTCACGACCTCGATCATCTCGTACATCACCTCCGTGGGTTCGCCGACGGCCAGACCGCCGATGGCGTATCCGTCGGCGTCGTAACGCTGCACGTTCTCCGCCGCACGGGCCCTGAGGTCGGGATAGGCGCATCCCTGCACGATGGGGAAAAGCGCCTGATAGTGGCCGTAGCGGGGCTGCGTGCGGTGGTAGCGGTCGAAGCAGCGGTCGAGCCAGCGCTCGGTCAGATCGAGCGACTTGGAGGCGTACTCGCGCGGGGCGTCGCCGGGAGGACACTCGTCGAAGGCCATCATGATGTCGGCGCCGATCGTGCGCTCGGTGTCGATCACGCTCTCGGGGGTGAACAGATGCTTCGATCCGTCGATGTGCGAGCGGAAGTGGCACCCCTCCTCCCGGAGCTTGCGGCAGTCGGCCAGCGAGAAGACCTGAAATCCGCCGCTGTCGGTGAGCATGGGCCCCTCCCACGACGAAAAACGGTGAACGCCGCCCGCGCGCTCGATGATCTCCATGCCGGGGCGCAGGTAGAGGTGGTAGGTGTTCGCCAGAATGATCTGCGCCCGGGCTTCGTCGCGTACGTCGCGGTGGAAGATGCCCTTGACGGCCGCGGCCGTCCCCACGGGCATGAAGATCGGGGTGCGGACGATGCCGTGGTCGGTCTGCAGCTCGCCGGCGCGGGCCCGTGTGGCGGGGTCTTTATGTTGTACAGTGAATTTCATACCTCCTACTTTGAAGGACAAAAGTACGCAAAATATTGTGAAAAGCGGAAAGAGCGGGCCGAATGGTGCGATTTTTTGCTGCGCGGGGAGTCCGTTTGACATTCGTTTTCGTATCTTTGCGAATCAATCACAAGTGTTTCTCCGATGCAGTTCGCCGATATCGTTTTGTCGCACTACGGATGGGAGGGCGTGGCGCTCGCGGCGCTCCTCCTCGTGCTGCTGTGCGTGCAGTCCTACTACTATGTGTGCGTCTACGGGCGCATTCCCTCCTACAAGAACAACCGCCGGCCCGCGGTGCTCGCCGAAGAACCTGCGTTGTCGGTCGTCATCCCGATGTTCTCGGAGGACTACGGGTTCGTCGAGGAGCGTCTGCCGCTGATTCTGGCGCAGGAGTACCGCGATTTCGAGGTGGTGCTGGTCTATGTGGGCGCCGACAGCGATTTCTACGAAGACCTCGTGCGGCTCAGGCTCACCTTCCCGCAGGTCTTCGTAACGAAAATCCAGCTCGATCCCCGCTTTCCGATCTCGCGCAAGATGGCGCTCAACGTGGGCATCAAGTCGGCGCACAACGAACATCTCGTCTTCTCGTCGACCGATGTCGTGCCCGGGACCGACCGCTGGCTCTCGCTGATGGCCAAGGGATTCTGCAAGGGGCAGATCGTGCTGGGCTACTGCGGGCTCGAACGGGGCAGGGGCCTCCGCAACTACCTCATGCGCACGTGGCGGATGATGCACTCGGCCGACTGGCTGGGACGGGCCGTCGGGCGGCGCCCCTATCGGGGCACGCTCCACAACCTCGGCCTCACGAAGAGCCTCTACTTCGGGGCCAACGGCTTCACGCACCTCAATATGAACATCGGCGAGGACGACCTCTTCATGCAGAAGGTCATGACGCGCGACAACGTGAGCGTGATCCTCTCGCCGCGCGCTTCGCTGCGCGAGAAGACGTGGGGCGGCCTGAGGGGGTGGTTCGCTGCGGAGCGCTATTTCGGTTCGGCCGTGAAGTTCTATCCGCCCGCCGTGCGGCGCTTTCTCGCGTGGGAGCCCTGTTCGCGTCTGCTCTTCTTCGCGGCGGCCGTGTGCGCCCTCGCCGTCATGCCCGCCGAATACAAGATCGGGGCCGCCGTGCTCGTGGCGGTCCGTTACCTTATGGTGGCGCTCGAAGTGCGCCGTGTGGCGCGCCGTCTGGGCGAGACGGGGATCGCGGGCCGCTACTTCCTCTACGATCTGCTGAGCCCTTGGCTGACGCTGCTGCTCGGTGCGGCGCTGCTGCGCAAAGACGACCGCGTATGGAGATAGCCGACTACATCGTCGCCGAGGACCGGCGGCTGGTCGAACTGGCGCTCGGGGGCGACGACACGGCCTTCGAATACCTGTTCAACCGCTACCGCGACGCCATCCACCGGCTGTTCGTGCAGCGGCTGGGGGGCGTGAACGACGCCGACGACCTGTTGCAGGAGACCTTCGTGAAGGTTTATATCAATCTGGGCAGCTACCGCACCGACTATACCTTCGGGCAGTGGGTCTATACCATCGCCCGCAACACGTTCATCGACTTCATGCGCAAGCGGCAGGACGATCTGCCGATCGACGAACGGTTCGCCTCGCCGCCGGCCAGCGGACCGACGCCCGAGGAGAGCGTCATCCGTCTCCAGCAGCGCACGCAGATCGAACACTATCTGGAGCGGCTCGCGCCCCGCTACCGGCAGCTGGTGCGGATGCGCTTTTTCGACGAGTACTCCTACGAAGAGATCGCGGCCAAGCTCGCGCTGCCGCTCGGGACGGTGAAGACGCAGATCCACCGAGCACGGGAACAGATGTGCCGGATGATTAAGAAAGAAGAATAATGCGGAAGGCTTCGCGGCCGGCGGTCCGGAGGGTGTTGCCGTCCGGCATCGTGCGGCGGCGGGCGTTTGCGGGGCGTCGTGTGCGGGGAGGGGGCGTACTGCCGGGAGGCGCGCGTGCAGGGAGCCGTCCGTCAGCGGCAGCGGTGTGCGTGCGGAAGGCTTCGCTGTGCTGCGGCTCGTCCCGTGCCGGGGCCGGAGCGGAGGCGTCTCGTGGTGGGTGAACCCGTCTGAGGCGGCCGTTTGGCGCGGGGCGGATTCCGCGCGGAAGTCCGGACGGCATGGCGGCTGGCGGTGCGCCGCACCGGAGCTGCACGGCGGGTGCGGCGATGGATGAGGGCCGTCTCGGCGGGGACCTTCGTTTTTACGACCGTCGCCGTGGCGGTGGCCGCGGCGCTTCCGGAACTTCGGAGACGGCACGGCGGATGCGGGCCGGGAGGCGGCGGATCGTCCGCGGCGTCCCTTCCTGCGAAAGAGAGTAGGAATATAACGGATATGGAACTGATCGACAAATATTTTCCCGGCCTCACGCCGCTTCAGCGCGAGCGCTTCGCCGCGCTCTACGGGCTTTACGCCGAGTGGAACGCCCGCATCAACGTCGTCTCGCGCAAGGATTTCGAACAACTCTATTTGCGCCACGTGCTCCACTCGCTCGCCATCGCCCGCGTCTGTGCGTTCGATGCCGGAGCCCGCATCCTCGACGCCGGGTGCGGCGGGGGGTTTCCGAGCGTTCCGCTGGCGATCCTCTTTCCCGAGGCGCGTTTCACGGCGGCCGACTCCATCGCCAAGAAGATCGGCGTCGTCCGCGGGGTCGCGGAGAGTCTCGGGCTGGAAAACCTCACGCCCCGCTGCGTGCGGGTCGAAACGCTCGGGACCGAACGATTCGACTATGTGGTTTCGCGGGCCGTTACCGATATGTCCGTCTTCGTGGGGTGGGTCTGGCCGCTCCTCGAACGGGGCCGGCGCGGGACGCTGCCCAACGGCATCCTCTATCTGAAAGGGGGCGATCTGGCCGAAGAGCTGGCCCGCACCCGCAAGCGGTGGGACATCTATGCCGTTTCGGATTATTTCGCCGAAGATTTTTTCGATACAAAAAAAGTGGTTTATACGCCCAAGAGGTAGCGCGCGCCGGGTGTTTGCGCACGGAAGGGTTCCGTGCGGACGAAGCATCGGTTGATCGGGGGGGGAGAGTACGCTGCGATGACGGGTGCAGTGCAGACTTCGCCGCGTCCGCACTGCGGGCGGATGCCGCTCGATGCGATGCGCGACCCGGTTCGCCCGCTCCCGGGAGTGCGGGTGGAAACGGTCGAACTCCTTACGTCCGTTTTCCCGCTCCGGCCCGAAGTTGTGTCCGGCTCAGCGTTCGGCTTAGCGAAAACGTCGGTTTTCATCCTTACGTTTTCCTGCTCCGGCGCGGCCCGGGCGAGTTCGGCGCTGGGCGGCTCGGCGGGAACGTTCGGCGTCGGAGGGAGGCGGGATACGTTCCCTTGTCGTGTTCCGGTTCGCGGCGCTCCGGAGCCGTGCGGGCTGCGGCGGCGGAAATACGTCCGCAGCGAGGGCGTGCCGTGCTGGTTGAGGCCCCGTTTTTTCACTCTGACGGAGATCGTCGTATTCACCGCGTCAGCGGCTTCGCATGTGCGATGCGGGCCGTTCGCCGCCGTCCCGATGCGACGGACCGGGTTACGCCGGAAAGGCGCAGGTGCGTCCCGCCGCCGGCGTCGAACCGCAGAGGAGCCGGAAAACCGTAGGGCGGAAAAACCGCTGGCGCCGTGTCTCGCCCCCCCCTCCGAACGTCGGGAAGAGAGGGCTCGGGAGGCCGCCGCAACTGAAAGCGGGGGGAGGGGACGTTTCGCGGCACGAAGAAAACGCGCCGTTCGTGTCGCGGCGGCTCGGGCGAACGGCGGACCGTCCGCAAGGTCGCCTGCGGCCGCATTCGCGCGCGCTTCGCGCATGATTTCCGCATCGGAAGCGGGGCGTCGGGTCCGCGGATGCGGAATTTCCGGCATACGGCCGGCTCGCCGGCTGTCTTCCGGCGGGGGGGGGACGAAGAAAGGGCGCGCTGCTATTTCTTCGCTCCGGCGCGGGCTGCGATCCGGCTCACGTCGGACATGAACGTCTTGGCGTCCGAAGCGCCCGAGATGCGGCCGAGAAGCTCGCCGTCGGAGGTGAATATCAGGTAGGTGGGAACGGCGGACGCATCGTACTTTTGCATCAGCGCCCTGCCCGTGGGGCGGTCCACGTCGTATTTGACGGGAATGAAGCGCGCGTGCAGGAATTCGGCGACATCGCTGCGCGAGAAGACCTGCTTGTCCATCGCGCGGCAGGGCGGACACCACGACGCATAGAGGTCTACGAAGACCATCTTGCCTTCCCGCACCGCCATTTCGTGTACGGCGTCCGTGGATTCGGTCTCGAAGCGCACCTGCGCTCCGGCGGTCCATGCCGCGAGCGCGAGCAGCAGGGTGAAGATGCTTTTTTTCATGACGGGTTCTCTTTTTCCGTGGTGGAGAGCAAACCGCATGCCGCCTGAATGTCCTCCCCGCGCGAAGCGCGGATCGTCGTCTGGAGGCCCTTGGCCGTCAGCGCGTCGCGGAAGCGGATCATCGCCTCCGGGTCGGGCGAGAAGTAGGGCGAGCCGGGAATCCGGTGGAAGCGGATGAGGTTGATGCGGCATCTGATGCCGTCGAGCAGCCGGCACAACGCGCGGATGTGGCGCGGCGTGTCGTTCATCCCGCTCAGGACGATGTACTCGAACGACACGCGCCGCTGGTGCGAGAAGTCGTAGCGGCGCAGGATGTCCGCCACGTCGGCGATGGGCCATGCCCGTTCGACGGGCATGATCGCGGCCCGCTCCTCCGGAAAGGGGTTGTGGAGGCTCACGGCGAGGTGGACTTTCGTAGTCTCCAGAAAACGGGGCAGCTCGGGCGCGACGCCCGCCGTGGAGAGGGTGATGCGCGTGGGCGACCAAGCGAACCCCCACGGAGCCGTCAGGATTTCGAGCGCGCCGAGCACGTTGTCCGCGTTGTCGAGCGGTTCGCCCATCCCCATGAAGACCAGATTGGTCAGTTTTTCCCGCTCGGGGAGCGAGCCGATCTGGTTGAGGATGTCGTTCGTCGGGAGCGACTGCCGGAGCCCCTGCCGGCCCGTGGCGCAGAAGCGGCAGCCCATGCGGCAGCCGGCCTGCGACGAGACGCAGAGCGTGGCGCGGTCGCCGTCGGGGATGTAGGCCGATTCGACGAAATGACCTCCGCGGGTCCGGAAGAGGTATTTTTTCGTGCCGTCGGTCGAAACGCTGACCCGTTCGGGCGGCGTGAGCCCCGCGGCGTACTCTGCGGCGAGCGAAGCCCGGGCGGCGGCAGGCAGATCGGTCATCTTCTCGATGCAGTCTATGTGTTTGACATACAGCCATCTGGCGATCTGCCGCGCGGCGAAACGGGGCAGACCCGTCCGGGCTGCGAGCGCTTCGAGCTGGGCGAGGTTCATGCCGTAAAGGGGTTTCTGCATGGTCTTGGCGGCTTTCGGTTCGGAGCACAAATGTAGACAAAATATAAAGAATTTTGAGCCGTGTGCATCTATTTTTGATTTTTTCTCTATATATTTGTAGTTGCTTAAAGCGCCCGTAAGAATTGCACCGGATTGAAACAATTAAATTGACGATAGATGGAACTTAAAAAATCACCCAAAGCAGATCTGAAAAACAAGCGGGGGCTCCTGCTCGAAATCGGTCTGGTCGTATCGCTCGGACTCGTGATCGCGGCCTTCGCCTATACGCCGAAGGAGTACCGGATTCAGCAAGTGGAAAATACGGCCCAAGTGGTCGAGGAGGAGATGACCGAGATCACCCGTCAGCCCGAAGAGCCGCCCGCCCCTCCCAAGAAGGTGGAGGTGAAAGTGATTTCGGACATTCTCGACATCGTGAGCAACGACCAGAAAATTTCGACGAATCTGTCCTTCGACGAGTTCGACGAGGACGCTTCGATCGAGCCGATCGTCGAGATGCAGGAGGAGGAGATCGTGGACGACCAGCCGTTTTACAGCGCGGAGGAGATGCCCACGTTCCAAGGCGGCGACATCAACGTGTTCCGCAAATGGGTGCAGGACAACGTGAAATTCCCGCAGATCGCTCTGGAGAACGGCATTCAGGGTACGGTTACGATCGCATTCGTCGTAGAGCGCGACGGTACGCTCACCGTCCTCGAAGTGCTCGCCAGCCCCGACCGTTCGCTTACGGACGAGGCGATTCGGGTGCTCAAGAAATCGCCCAAGTGGAAACCCGGCAAGCAGCGCAATCAGGCGGTGCGCGTGCGATATAACCTGCCCGTGGTATTCAGACTTCAAAATTAGCCGCCTCGAACGAGTACGGTGAGGGTATCCTTTTTGCGGGGATACCCTTACTTTTAGCCGATGGAACAGAATAAGGAAAAGATCGAACGTGCGGACCGCGAATGCGCCGTGCTGGTCGCGGTCGTCCGCGACGGTCAGGACCTCCGGCAGACGGAGGAGTACCTCGACGAACTGGAGTTTCTGGCCGAAACGGCCGGCATCGGGAGCGTGCGCCGTTTCACGCAGCGCTTGCCCCAGCCTTCGGCGCGCATCTACGTCGGTCCGGGCAAACTGGAGGAGATCGCGGCCTATTGCAAGGAGCGGGAGATCGACGCGGTGATTTTCGACGACGAACTTTCGCCGTCGCAGACCCGCAACATCGAACGGGCGATGCCGTGCCGCGTGCTCGACCGCACGCGGCTGATTCTCGACATCTTCCTGTCGCGTGCGCAGACGGCCTATGCCAAGACGCAGGTGCAGCTGGCCAACTACGAGTACATGCTGCCCCGGCTGGCGGGTATGTGGACCCACCTCGAACGGCAGCGCGGCGGCACGGGCACGCGCGGCGGCGCCGGCGAACGCGAGATCGAGACCGACCGCCGCATCGTCCGCAACCGGATCGCGAAGCTCAAGGAGGACTTGCGCAGGATCGACCGTCAGATGGCCGTGCAGCGCTCGAACCGCGGTTCGATGGTGCGCGTGGCGCTCGTGGGCTACACCAACGTGGGAAAGTCGACGCTCATGAACCTCATTGCGAAAAGCGAGGTGTTCGCCGAAAACAAACTCTTCGCCACGCTCGACACGACGGTCCGCAAGGTCGTCTTCGACAACCTGCCGTTCCTGCTGTCGGATACGGTGGGGTTCATCCGCAAGCTGCCCACGGAGCTGATCGAATCGTTCAAATCGACGCTCGACGAGGTGCGCGAGGCCGATCTGCTGGTCCATGTGGTCGACATTTCGCATCCGCAGTTCGAGGATCAGATCGCCGTGGTGAAGCAGACCTTGCAGGAGATCGGTGCGGGCGACAAACCCGTGTATCTGGTCTTCAACAAGGTGGATGCTTATACCTATATTAAGAAAGAGGCCGACGACCTCACGCCGGCCGCGCGGGAGAACCTCTCGCTCGACGATCTGAAGAAGAGCTGGATCGCGCGGGCCAACACTCCCTGCATCTTTCTTTCGGCCAAGGAGCGGATTCAGATCGACAAGTTCCGGTCGGACCTCTACGGCATGGTGCGCGAAATACACGCCGGACGCTATCCGTTCAACAATTTCCTCTATTGAGCCGTTTCGTCAAGCCGAGCGCAGGCGCGGACTTGTGCGGGCTCTGCCGAGGCGGGAACGCAGGATGAAAAACGACCTTTCTTCAAACCGACAAAACCAAGATAACCCTATTATGTTGCACACGCTCAGCCACGAGAACACGATTCTCAACAAATTCATCGCCGAAATCCGCGACAAACGGATCCAGACGGATTCGATGCGCTTCCGCCGCAACCTCGAACGCATCGGCGAAATCACGGCCTACGAGATTTCGAAGACGTTGGAATATGTCCCCAAAGCCGTGGAGACGCCGCTGGGCGAGGCTTCGGTGGAGATGATCGCGGACAAGGTCGTGGTGGCGACGATCCTGCGTGCGGGATTGCCGTTCCATCAGGGATTCCTCAACTATTTCGACGATTCGGAGAACGCTTTCGTCTCGGCCTACCGCAAGAGTACGAAGGACGGAAAGTTCAAGGTGAAGGTCGAATACATTTCGTGCGGCGAGCTCGAAGACAAGGTGCTGCTGCTGGTCGATCCGATGCTGGCGACGGGTTCGTCGCTCGTGCTGGCCTACAATGCGCTCGTCGAGCGGGGCGGACAGCCCAAGCACACCCACGTGGCGGCCATCATCGCCAGCGAACAGGGGGTCGATTACGTGGAGCAGAACATGCCCCGTCAGACGACGACCGTCTGGGCATCGGCCGTGGACGAGGAGCTGACGTCGCGGATGTATATCGTCCCGGGTATCGGCGACGCAGGCGATCTGGCCTACGGTGCGAAGCTCTGAACCCGCCGGCTTCGGTCGGGGCACCTGCGGCCGAGGCGGTGGGCGGAGCCGGATCCGGCGGACGAAGTGCCGGCCGGTGAGCGGAAAAGAGACCCTGCGCATGACGAACCGGATGCGCCGGAGTGCGGCGACGGTCGGGCGAGGGGGAGGAGGAGAAATTAGGGGGTTGCGGCCGTGCAGCCCGAGGAATGAGATGAAAAAAAGACTGACGTTTCTATTGGCGGTGTATGCGGCGACCGTGGCGTTCATGGCCGTGCAGAAACCCGTGTTTCTGTGGTTCCACGCCTCGGAGGCCGCGGCGGCTTCGGCGGGCGATTGGTGGCGGGTGATCGCGCACGGACTGTCGCTCGATCTGACCGTGGCGGGCTACATCGCGGCGATCCCGTGGCTCCTTACGCTGACCTCGTTGTGGGTGCCGTTGCGCGAGGCGGTCTGGCGCCGTGTGTTCGACGTCTATTTCGTGCTCATCGCGCTGTTCTCGGCGGCGGTCTTTGCGGTCGATCTGGCGCTTTACGGCTACTGGGGCTTCCGCATCGACGGGACGATCCTGATCTATCTGGCCGACCCGCGCGAGGCGATGGCCAGCGTCGGGCTCTGGGAAGGGGTGCGGCAGACGGCGATCTTCGCGGCCTATGCCGCCCTGATGATCTGGGGCTACCGGCGGATCGTGCGGCGGTTCTCGGGCGAACGGGTGCGCCGGCGTCTGCCGTGGACGGGGGTGCTCGCGGTGCTGGGGGGGGTGCTCTTCGTGGCGATTCGCGGGGGCCTCACGGTGGCGACGGCCAACGTATCGAAGGTCTATTTCAGCGCGGACATGTTTCTGAATCACGCCGCCACCAATCCGCTTTTCTCGTTGCTTTCGACGCTGGGCGACAACGAGGATTACGCCGCCGCGTATCCCTTTTTCGACGAATCCGAGCGTGCGGCGCGGTTCGAGGCGCTGCGCGGCGACCGCTCCTCCGGAGCCGACACGGTGAGGCTGCTGCGCACGCCGCGTCCCAACGTGGTGCTGGTGCTGCTGGAGAGCTTCGGCCGCACGGTGATGGATGCCGAGGTCGGGGGCGAGGCGGTGATGCCCAACATGCAGCGGTTCAGACGCGAGGGCGTGTGGTTCGAAAACTTCTTCGCCAACTCGTTCCGCACCGACCGCGGCGAAGTGGCCGTGATGAACGGATTTCCGGCGCAGACGCGCATGTCCGTCATGAAGCTGCCGGCCAAGAGCCGCACGCTGCCCTCCATCGCCCGCTCGCTCGGACGCGAAGGCTATGCCACGAGTTTCGCCTACGGCGGCGATCTGAATTTTACGAATCAGGCATCGTATATGTATGCTACCGGCTGGCAGAACCTCACGTGGCAGAAAGACCTGCACTTCGACGCTCCGACGTCGAAATGGGGCTATGCCGACGATGTGATGACCGAGTGGTTCGCGGACGAAGTGCTGCGCCTGAGCGAACGGGGACGGCCGTTCCTCGCGGGACTTCTGACGCTCAGCAGCCACGAACCGTTCGACGTGCCCTATGCGAAATTCGACGACAAGGTGCTCAACGCCATGGCCTTCGCCGACGAATGCGTGGGCCGCATGATCGACCGCTGGAAGGCGTCGCCCGCGTGGCGCGATATGCTGGTGATCCTCGTGGCCGACCATTCGTATCCCTATCCCTACGGCATCGCCTACAACACGGTGCTGCGCCACCGCATCCCGATGATCTGGCTCGGCGGAGCGCTCGCCGGGGGGCCGCTCGTCGTGGACGTCTATGCTTCGCAGATCGATCTGGCGGCGACGCTGCTGGCGCAGATGGGCGTCGATCACTCCGATTTCGCGTACAGCAAGGACATCTTCGACCCCGCGCTGCCGAAGTTCGGCTACTATACGTTCAACGACGGCTTCGGCGTGGTGGACGCCGCGGGCGCGGCGATCTGGGATTGCACCTCCTCCGCGGCGCTCGAAGCCTCGAATCCCGCGCTGCTGGACGTGGGCCGCACGCTGCTCCAGACGACCTATGCCGATATCGGAAACCGCTGATGAAATAGCCTGTTTTAGGTATTGCCGAACGTCGGATATTTCCGTAATTTTGCAAAAATTAAACGGAGTGTAAGCCTATGTACGGTAAATTGGGCGGTTACACCGGCGAGGACCGGATGTGCGATCTGGTGTGCGACAAGTATTTCGTGTTGCAGGTCATGAGCCGTTTCGGCATCGCGCTGGGGTTCGGCGACAAGAGCATCGCCGAAGTTTGTGCCGCGAGCGGGGTCGATACGGATACGTTTCTCGCGGTGGTGAATCTGCTCGTGGAGAAGGCCGATCCCGAGACGCTCGCCGAGAATGTTTCGGTGCGGGCGCTGACGGACTATCTCCACAACTCGCACGGTTACTTCCTCGACTTCCGCCTGCCTTCGATCCGCCGCAAGCTGATCGAGGCCGTGGATTGCAGCCACAGCGACGTGTCGTTCGCCATCATGCGCTTTTTCGACGAGTACGTGGCCGAGGTCCACAAGCACATGGATTACGAGGAGAAGAACGTTTTTCCCTATGTCGAAGCGCTGCTCGCCGGCGAGCCGACCAGCTATTCGATCGACACGTTCCGGCGCCATCACGATCAGGTCGAAGCCAAGCTGCGCGAGCTGAAGAACATCATCATCAAATACTACCCTTCGGGCGGCACGAATGCGCTGAACGGCGTGTTGTTCGACATCTTCACCTGCGAGAAGGAGCTCGCGTCGCACAATGCCGTGGAGGACGAAATCTTCATCCCGGCCGTCGAACGGCTCGTGGCCGACGGCGTGCCGCAACCCAAACAGGAGGCGCTGAGCGCCCGCGAGAAGGAGATCATCGTCTGCATCGTGAAGGGAATGACCAACAAACAGATCGCCGACGCGCTCTGCATCTCGGCCCACACGGTCATCACCCATCGGCGCAACATCGTTGCGAAACTACAGATCCATTCGGCTGCGGGACTGACGATCTATGCGATCGTCAACAAGCTCGTCGAACTTTCGGAGATCAAGGATTCGATCATGGACATTTAACGAACGACCATCATGGCACACGAACATCACCACCATCACCACCACGAACGGCGAATCACCTCGCTCAACACGGCCTTCATCGCGGGCATCGTGCTCAACGTCCTCTTCGTCGCCGTCGAGGCGGGGATGGGGCTCTGCTACAATTCGATGGGGCTGCTCTCCGATGCGGGCCACAATCTGAGCGACGTCGCCGGTCTGCTGCTGGCGATGCTCGCGTTCCGTCTGGCGCAGGCGAGGGCGACCGCACGCTACACCTACGGGTACAAGAAGAGCACCGTGCTCATTTCGCTGCTCAACTCGGTGATCCTGCTGGTCGCCGTGGGGGTCATCGTGGCCGAAAGCGTCGGCCGGATGCTCCATCCGGCACCGGTCGAGGGCCCGGCGATCGCATGGACGGCCGGCGTGGGCGTGCTCATCAACGGATTCACGGCATGGCTCTTCCTGAAGGACAAGGACCGCGATCTGAATGTGAAGGGAGCCTATCTGCATATGGCCGCCGATGCGCTGGTGTCGGTGGGCGTCGTGGTGTCGGGCGTGGTGATTTCGCTGACGGGCTGGACGATCGTCGACCCGATCGTGGGACTCGCCGTCGCGGCGGTCATCGTCGTGTCGGTCTGGTCGCTCACGCGCGACAGCCTGCGTCTGTCGCTCGACGGCGTGCCTGCGGGCATCGACCCCGGCGAGGTGGCCGAAGCCATGCGGAAGGTCGAGGGCGTCGCGGCCGTACACCACATTCACATCTGGGCGATCAGTACGACCGAAAACGCGCTGACGGCCCATGTGGTGATGCGGGACGTGGCCGACCTCTGTGCAGTCAAGCAGGCGCTCAAGGAACGCCTGCGCGGGCTGGGGATCGCCCATGCGACGCTCGAAGCGGAGTCGTCCGCCGAGCGGTGCTGCGACCTGCACGACTGACGGGGCGGGGACGATCCGCCGGAGGGAGCTCGCCGCTTTGGCAGCGACGGGCCGCATGATTTTTTCGGGTGATTTTCGTCGCCGATTCACAGCCCTTGCCGGCTGAGCGGAAATGGTGCCGCTTTGCCGCTGCAAGGGCTGTTCGATCTGCGTGCGGTTCTTCGGACCCGTGCGAAGAGCGTTCCGCTCTTGTGCCGCTGAGGACGTCGCGTCTCTGACGGGGCGAAACGATCGGCCCTTCGGCGCCGGCCGAGGGAGGATGCGGGCCCTCTTTCCGGGTGCGGGGCGGCCGTTCGATCCGATGATCCCCGCCCGCACGATAGCCGCCGGTCTCGGCGGGCGGTCGGCGGGCGGTCGGCGGGCCCCAGCCGCGCGGCGCCGGACGGCCGGCGCCGCGGCGGCTGGGGCTTTCCCGGCGTTCGTCTGCTTGCGGGGCGCTTTCCGGCGGAGCGGAGAGAGACGTGCGACGTTTTTCACGGCTTCGGGTGTATAGGGCAGGCCGTATCCTGCGGTGCACTCCCTGCGAAGAGGACGGACCTCGGCCGCCGGAGGATAGGGTCGGTTCGGCTCCGAGGAGCCGTCCTACGGAGAGCGGCGGAGATAGGGCCGGGCGCAGAAACAGAAGAATCATTCGGCCGGACGAGAGCCGCTGAAGCGAGGCAGCAGGCGGTGGAGCCGCTTGTGCGGGCGGTTTGTGTGCGTTCGCGGTCCGGCGCAGGGGTCCGGGCGGCGGATGCGCCGGAGCTGCCCGGCGGGGATCTTTTACGGTACGGGGTCGTAGCCCGAGCCGCCCCACGGATGGCAGCGCATGAGGCGCCGGAGCGTGAGCCACGAGCCCTTGAGCGGACCGTGTTTGCGCAAGGCTTCCGCAGCGTATTGCGAACAGGTGGGAGTGAAGCGGCACGAGGGCGGCGTGAGGGGCGAGATGCAGTATTGGTAGCACTTCACGACGGCCAGAAGCGGCAGGGCCGCGATGAACTTACAGCTGCGCAGACACCTGTTCCAGAATCCGCCGGAGGGCATGTTCGATGGTTTTGTAGGAGAGGAGCTCTTTCGAGGAGTAGATCAGCGCCATGTCGATGTTCGCGGCAGCGGTTGCGGCCGGAGTATGCAGGATTTGCTTGCGGAGCCGGTAGGCTTCCTTGGTGCGGCGGCGCAGCAGATTGCGTTTGTTGGCGCGCTTGTGGAATTTCTTGGGGACGCTGAAGAGCACTTCGACCGACGTCTCGGTGTCGGGTTCGGCATACCAGACATAACGGAACGGAAAGACGAAACCGCTCTGGCCGCTGTCGAACAGACGGCGGATGGCTCCGAGCGAGCGGAGCCGTTCGTTGCGGGGCAGTCCGTTGCGGGGCATGGGGCTCAGCGTTTGGAGACCGTCGTCGAGCGCCGCGTGCGGGTCTTCTTCGCCAGACGGCTCTCCTGTGCGCGGATGAACTCCTCCTTGCGGGGGTCGGTCGCCACCGCGACGTCGCCAATCTCCTCGCCGGCTTCGGTCTTGGTGATGAAGATGTCGACGGCTTTGACCATGGACGGCGCTTCGGGCGTCGGTGCGGCGGCTTTGACCGTGAGACCTGCGTCGATCGCCGCGCGGAGCGTCCCTTCGCCGAAAACGCCCACGGCGGGCAGATGCTCGGTGCCGAACTTCCCGACGAGCGTTTTGACGTCCGAAGGAGAGTAGAGCGCCAGCAGGTCGTAGGAGGCGAGGTGCACGTCGTCGAGATCGGCGGCCACCGTGCGAGCGAGGATCACCGGATCGAACGACAGCTTGAGCTTGGCGAGCGTCTCGGGCAGCTCGGGTTTGTGGGGTTCGCTCAGGGCCAGCAGGAACTTCTCCTCCTTGTGCTTGACGATCAGCTCCATGAGCGAGGTGAACGAACCGTCGCCGAACGAGATCTTCCGTTTGCGGTAGACGATGTATTTCTGAAGGTAGAGAGCCACCGCCTCGGTCTGGCAGATGTATTTCATGGTTTCGGGCACGGTGATGCGGGCTTCCTCCGCGATGTGGAAGAAACTGTCCACCGTGGTGCGCGAAGTGAAGATCACGGCCGTGTGGGTGAGAATCTCCACCCGCTGGCTGCGGAACTCCTTGAGGGAGACGCCTACCACGCGGATGAACGGTTTGTAGTCGATTTCCACCTTGTGTTTCGCGGCGAGATCGTAGAAGGGAGATTTTTCGATGATTGCAGGCCGCGGCTGCGAAACCAGAATTTTATGGACTTTCAATGCTAACCGATTTTTGGATGATGCGTTATCTCTATCGTCTTGCGATCAGCAGCCAAAGCAGGCTGACCGGAAACAATTCGACGATGCAAAGGTACAAAATCCAATGGAAAATCGAAACTTTTTTGGCGGCAAAGAGTGCCGAAGACTCTTTTAGGAACAAAAATAGGACGATTGCCGTCTCTGCCAGAATGACGTAAATCCACGTTGCGCCGCTGCCGACGGGGGTCAGGGCATAGCACAGCAGGGCGGGCGGCAGCAGGATCGAGTAGAGTGCCAGCGAAGTGCGTTTCACGCCGTTCAGCTCCGCGATGAATTCCTGCTGGAGCGTAACGGCCCCGGCCAGCCTCAGCATGCCCGTTTGCAGAAGCAGGATGGCGGCGAACGCCGCGGAGACGGCGAGGCTCAGGGCGAGCTGCGGCACCGGGGCTGCGAAGGCGATCGGAGCGGCGAGCCGCATGCAGAGGATGCCGGCGAAGAGAACTCCCACGACGACCGCGAGGTTCAGGAAAGGGACGTAGTTGCTGCCTCCGCGAAGGTCGGGCGTGCGGTGGGGCGTCGCCGTACCCGACGTGGCGCGCATGAAGAGCGTGTAGACGTTGCCGAGGTGATTCGACAGCAGCAGGACGTAGAACACGCCGAGCAGAAGCAGAAACGCCTGCAAGGCCGTGTCGGCCGCAGGGGTAGCGCCCGGGACGGGCAGCGGCGCCCCGGGCACGGGGTACGATTCCGGACCGTAGAGGTCGGCGGCGGTCGCGGCGGGAAGCGCCTGCCGCACGGAGTCGGCGGCTGCGAGGGGCTCGAAACGGGCTCCCTGCACGAAGAGCCGTTCGACGGCCCGTCCGAGCGAGTCGTTTCCGAGAAGCGTATCGGCTGCGGGAGTCATCAGTCGAAGAGTCTTTTGAGCGTGATCCGGATGGTCGTTCCCTTGCCGATCTCGGAATCGACGACGGCGATCCGGCCGTCGTGGTACTCTTCGACGATGCGGCGCGAGAGCGAAAGTCCGAGCCCCCAGCCGCGGGTCTTGGTCGTGAAGCCGGGTTCGAAAATGCGTTTCCAGTTCCCCTTGGGAATGCCCTTGCCCGTGTCCTTCACGTCGACCATCACGTGTTTGTCGTCCGACGAAATGTGCACGTCGATGGCTCCGTGGCCCTGCAATGCGTCGAGCGAGTTCTTCATCAGATTCTCCACCACCCATTCGAACAGCGCGGTGTTGATCGAGGCGCGGACCGGGGCGATGGCCAGTCCGTTGTAGTCGAGCGTTACGTTGCGCGGGATGCGTTTGCGGAAGTACATGACCGACTCGCCCACCACTTCGTTGATGTTCGCAGGGGTGAGGGGCGTCTCGGAGCCGATCTTCGAGAAGCGGTCCACGATCTTCATCAGGTGCGCGAGATCTTTCTGCATCTCGTTCACGGCGTCGGGGTCCACCTCCTGCGCGCGCAGGTATTCGACCCACCCCAGCAGCGAGGAGGTCGGGGTGCCGAGCTGGTGGGCGGTCTCCTTGGCCAGTCCGATCCAGACGCGGTTCTGTTCGTCGTGCTTGGCCGAGCGGAAGGCTACGAAGCCCAGCAGGATGAAGGCCGTGATGACCAGCAGCTGCACATAGGGGAAATAGTAGAGCGACTTGAGCAGGGCCGAGCGCCCGTAGAAGATGATGTGGTAATGGTTCTTCGACCACCAGAACTGCACGGGGATGGGGGTGTTTTCGGCCGTGAGCCGTTCGATCGCACGGCGCAGCCGGTCGGGGTGGTCGATCACCTTTTCGGGAATCAGATGGTAGCGGATCACTTCGAGATTCTCGTTGGTCATGATGAACGGAATGTTGTTGCCGTTGCTCATGATGTCCGCCACGAGCGGGTCCTCCATCGCGCCGCCCATCACGTCGCGGTTGACCCGCTCCATGGCGTGGGCCCACAGCGACACGTCGTGCTGCTCCTTCTCGCGCAGCCGGCGGGCCATGTTGTTGGTGTAGAGCAGCGACAATGTGCCCAGCAGGATGCCGACCGCGATCAGCAGCATCCGGTTGCGGAACGAGAATATGTCGCGCCTCCATTTCATCCGCTATTTCCGTTGGGTGTCCTGCGAGGTTACGATCCGCGCATACTCTTCGGGGTTGTCGAGGATCGCCACGGCCCGGCGGATCTCGGGATCGTCCGCGAGGTTGTGTTCGATGACGCCCGCGGCATAATGATGGCGCAGGACGATGTCGTTCTCGATCATTTCGACGATCTCGTTGCGGTAGGTTTCGAGATTGGTCTGCGTGTCGTCCCGGAGCTGGCCTTCCAGCGCCTCGACCTCGTCGGCGATCGCGCCGTAGCGGTCGTTCTCGGCGGCCTTGCGCAGTGCTTCGAGCGCCCGCCGCGTCTCCGATTCGTAGGGGACCTCCTTGTCGGCCATGAAGCGCACGAACTCCTCGTAGTCGGCATCCGTGAGCGCGAACGTGCGGCTGTCGACCCGTTTGTCGGGACGGGTCTGCATGTAGCGGTCGCCGAAGTCCTCGATGAATCCCATGAGGTAGAGCGTTACGGCGAAACGGCTGCTGTATTCCGGTTCCATGCGCACGTCGGGCATGATGCCTCCGCCGTCGTAGACCTTGCGGCCTCCGCGGGTGGCGTATTCGCGGATCAGCGAGTCGGGCACCTCCCGCACGGAGCCCTCCTGCGCACGGGAGTAGTCGACGGCCTGTATGCAGCGCCCCGAGGGGATGTAGTATTTAGCCGTGGTGAGCTTCAGATAGGCGTTGTAGCCCAGCGGACGGGTGGTCTGCACGAGCCCCTTGCCGAAGCTCCGCTGCCCGATCACGACCGCACGGTCGAGGTCCTGCAACGCCCCGGCCACGATCTCGGCGGCCGAGGCGGTGTTGCCGTTGACCAAGACGGCCAGCGGCAGATCGGGCAGGATCGGTTCCGAGGACGTGCGGAACGATTTGCCTTCGGTCCGCCCTTTGGTCGTAACCACTTCGGTGCCCTTGGGTACGAACATCGAGAGGATTTTCACGGCCTCCTGCAAGATGCCTCCGCCGTTGCCGCGGTAGTCGAGCACGAGGCCCCGCAGGTCGCCCTCGCGGCGCAGACGGTCGATCGCGGAGCGCATGTCGTCGTAACACCCCTCCGTGAAGTCGCTGTGCTGGATGTAGCCGATCCCCTCGGCCGCCCAGCCGGCGTAGGGCACGCCCGGAATGGCGATCCGCTCGCGGCGCAGGGTCAGCGTCTCGTGCCGGCCGCCGAGGAGGCGTTCGACCGTGATCCGGAAGGTCGTGCCCGGGGCGCCCCTCATTCGTTTCGAGACCTCCTCGGTCGTGAAGCCCTTGGCGTCTTCTCCGTCGATGGCGAGGATCTTGTCGCCGATGCGCAGTCCCGCCTTGTCGGCCGGAGAGTCCTTGTAGGGTTGTGCGAAGATCACGTAGTCGCCCTTCTTGCGGATGAGCGAGCCCACGCCGCCGTATTTGCCGGTGGTCATCACGTCGAAGTCGCTCATCTCGGCTTCGGAGAGGTATTCGGTGTAGGGGTCGAGGTGGCTGACCATGCCCTGAGCCGCTCCTTCGAGCAGTTTGTCGGGGTCCACTTCGTCTACGAAATAGAGCGACAGTTCGCGCATCATGTTGACGGCGATCTCCATCGTGCGGCCCAGCCCGAAATCGTCGCGTTTGCCGAAGGTGAAGAGCAGCGCGGCTCCGGCGATCGCTGCGGCCGCACAGCATTTGAGGATTCCTGTTCTATTCATTGTCTTGCAGTATGGCCGATTTGAGTGTGTATTCCATGCGTGCCACGACCTTGCGCGGCCCTTCCAGTTCGATCCGCCGTCCGTTCTGCGACAGGCGGATCCGGTCGTCGAACCGCAGGCGGAGCCGGCGCACGAAACTTTCGGCGCGGAAGAACCGCACGCCGTCCTTCTCGCCGGCGGGCAGGAAGCCCATGCTGCGGAAGGCCGCGTCGATCTGCTGCCGGTGGCGCTCCGCGTCGCCTTCGATGCCGACGGTCGTGTAGCCCGCACGGGGATAGACGGCCGAGAGCAGCACGAGGGCGCCGATGAGGAACCATCCGCGCGGCGTGAAGAGGAGCAGCCGCCATAGATCGGCTGTCGAGCCGGCCGCCGTGCCCGTGGCGAGAAGCGCGGCGGCGATCGCTGCGGTCAGCAGGCAGAGGCTAACGAAATATTTTACGGAACGGGTAAGGTACTTCATGTCGGTCGCGTTCATCGGTTTCGTAACGGAAGCTCCGTCGGTTTATTGTCTTCGGAGTATCGGTCGCGGATGGCGTCCGCCACCTGCCGCATCAGCCATTTGGGGGTGGAAGTCGCACCGCAGATGCCCACGGACGCCGCGCCGCGGAACCATGCGGGGTCGAGTTCCGCCGGCTCCTCGATCTGGCGGGTCGCGGGGTTGGCCGCACGGCATACCTCGAAGAGTACCTTGCCGTTCGACGATTTGCGACCGCAGACGAAGACGACCGTGTCGAAGCGGCGGGCGAATTCGGCGAGGTGCTGTTCGCGGTTCGAAACCTGACGGCAGATCGTGTCTTCGATCACCACGTGCGAGGGATCGGCGGCACGGCGGCGCATCTCGCCGCTCAGCCGCTCGAAGAGGGCGATGCTCTGCGTGGTCTGCGAGAGAAAATAGATCGGTCGCGCGAAGTCGATCAGCCGCAGATCCTCCTCTCCCTCGACGACGATCGTCGGATCGGCGACCTGACCGGCGAGGCCCGCCACTTCGGCGTGGCCCCGCTTGCCGAGGATCACCACCTGACCGCCTGCGGCCCGCATCCGCTCGTGCGCCTGTTTCACGCGGCGCTGGAGCCGCGCCACCACGGGGCACGTGGCGTCGATCACGTCGATGCCCAGTTCGGCGGCCCGTGCGAAGGTCGAGGGGGGCTCGCCGTGGGCGCGGATGAAGAGCCGCCGGCCGCCGAGCCGTTCCATGTCGCCGTGCGCGACGGTGTGCAGCCCGGCCCGTTCGAGCCGCTGCACTTCGATCCGGTTGTGGACGATGTCGCCGAGCGAATAGACCGTCGCTCCGTCGGCGAGCGCCCGTTCGGCTTCGGTGATCGCCCGCACGACCCCGAAACAGAATCCCGATTTGTCGTCGATTTCGATCCGCATGCGTGTGTCTGTTTTTACGTAATTATTCGATCGCATTCTTCCGGAATGTCCGCGGACGCCGTCTCCCGGACGGTTCGGCCGCTCCCACCCTTCTTTCTTGCAGCCGGCCGAAATGGGCGCCGTTCGCATGCCGCTGCCCGGTCGGCCGGTTCCGTTCGGTTCCGACGCCGCTCCTCATTGTCTCGCCTCCCCCCCCCATTGCGTTTCGTTGCGGCATCCTCTCCGTCTTGCCGTCCCGTCGCCGTTCCGCCGCCTCTTCCCGTCGTCTCTCTCCGACCCGTCCCGCGGCTGCTCCTTTCCGCTCTTTCTGGCGGCGGACGGAGCGGTCGCCCGACCCGGGAGAAATGCCTCCTGCCGCGTGCTGGGGCCGCCGGCCGGGCCGGAGCGGCGCTCCGGGTGCCGCCGCGGCAGAGGGTACGGGGCTTACCGCGCCGGCGCCCCGCACGTCTTGCGGTAGAGGTCCATAAACCATTCCATTTGCTCCTCGACGCTCATGCGGCTGTTGTCCAGCACCACGGCGTCGGCCGCCTGCCGCAGGGGCGCGACGGCGCGCGACATGTCCGCTTCGTCGCGCGAACGCACGTTGCGTTCGACCTCCGCGAGCGACACACAGTCGCCCTTGGCCCGCAGTTCGTCGTAGCGCCGGCGGGCGCGCACCGCGGGGTCGGCCGTCATGAAGAGTTTGAGCTCGGCGTCGGGGAAGACCACCGTGCCGATGTCGCGCCCGTCCATCACGACGCCCTTGCGGCGGCCCATCTCCTGCTGCATGGCCACCAGCTTGGCCCGCACCTCGGGGATGGCGCTCACGCGGCTCACGCAGTTGCTCACTTCGATCGTGCGGATGCGGCCCTCGGCCCGTTCGCCGTCGACGTAGATGTCGCTGGCGCCGCGCTCGGGGTTGAAGCGGAAGGCGATCGAGATGCGGTCGAGCAGCCGGACGACCTGCTCCTCGTCCACGATGCCCGAGCGGATGGCTCCGTGTTCGAGCGCATAGAGCGTAACGGCGCGGTACATGGCGCCCGTGTCGATGAAGATGTAGCCCAATCGTGCGGCGATGGCCTTGGCGAAGGTGCTCTTGCCGCACGAGGAGAAGCCGTCGACGGCGATGATGATCTTGCGGTCCGGTGTATTAGTGTCCGACATTGGGGAAGATATCGAAAAAGGTGGATAGAATCGTATAGATGCCCAGCACGCCGATGACGATGCCGGCCACGTGGTTGATCGTGAGCATGTGGCGCGGGCGGAAGCGGCGGCGGAACAGGTCGAGCACGAAGGCCAGCAGCGTCCACCACATGGCGGCCCCGCCGAAAAAGCCGACGATGACGAAGACCGCGCGCACGAAGCCGCCGAAACCTTCGCCCGTGAGGTCGCCGCTCGAAATCTTGAAGACGGCGAAGAAGGCGAGGATGTAGGGGACGACCATGATGAAGTTGGCGATCGTGAGCCCGAAGATCGAGGCGAAATCCTGCCAGAGGCTCGTTTTGCCGGCCCGGTTGCGGCGGATCTGCGGCACGGGGTTCTGCGAGAAGATGTAGACGCCCACGATCACCACGAAGATGCCGCCGACCACACGCAGCAGGGTGTTGTATTGTTCGATCTGCGTCTGGAGGATCGAGTAGAAAAAGAAGGCGGCCATGGCCATGAACGTGTCGGCGCAGGCGACGCCGATGCCCGAAACGATGCCGGACTTGCGGCTTTTCGAGAGGGTCCGCTGGATGCAGAGCACGGCGACGGGGCCGACGGTGATCGATGCGGCGATTCCGACGCAGATGCCCCTGAATAAGATCTCTATGATTTCGAATCCCATTTTTCTGTGCTCTCTGTGCGATTTCAGAACCCAAAGATACGAATAAGTCGGGCGCAAAAACAAATTTATTTGCATTTTGCCGGGCGGGAGTATCTGAGCCGAAGCCGAGGATACGAAAAAGAAGACCCGGGTGCGAAGGCGAATCCCGTTCGCATTTTACCGGCGAAGCGCCTGAAGCGAAGCCGAAAGGTGCGAAAAACGAAGGGGCCGGAGTTCGGCGCCGCGGAAAAAAAGTCGGTTTTCTCCTTCGTCTTCCCGCCCCGGCGATCTCCGGGCGAACCCGGGTTGCACCCGGCTTGTCGAAAACGCCGAATTGATTCCGTTCGTTTCCCGAGTTGTCGGAACCCGAACGAGTTCGGCTCTGCGATCGGCTTGATGAAACGGGTTCCGGCGACCCGCGCATGCGGGATGTTGATAAAAAAACGAAAACTTTGGCCGGATGCTTGCACCACGGAGGCCGAAAAGAGGTATTTTTGTGAATGCGCGGCGTGCGGAGTTTCCGCCTGCCGGCGCGAACGGAGTTGAAAACCTTAAAAATCGTATGACCATGGCGGAGATTAAGAAAGTAGGTCTGGATCTCGACCTCGACGAGACGGTCGCACAGGGGGTTTATTCGAACCTCGCGATCATTTCGCATTCCACTTCCGAATTCATCCTCGACTTCGCGGCCGTCCTTCCGGGGGTACCCAAGGCCAAGGTCAAGAGTCGCATCGTCCTGACGCCCGAACACGCCAAGCGGTTGCTGATCTCCTTGCAGGAGAACATCACCCGATACGAGAGCAACGTGGGCAAGATCGTGATCCCGAAGCCCCAGCAGCCCGACGGGATGGGACCCAAGATCGGGGAGGCGTAGCGGAGGCGCGGTGCCGGGCTTCGGCGGGAGCGGTCCTGCGGTCGCGGCGCCTTTTCCCCACCCGCACCGGCCGACGGCCGGTGCGGAACGCCGGCAGGCAAAACGGCAGCCGGCGCGCACGCCGCATGCGAGACGGCATGGCGGTGGGTCGGGGTTGTACGGCGCTGGCTTCCGCTTGGGGCTGCTGCGGCTTCGGCATGCGCAGCGTGTACATGGGCGAGCGGGCTCGCCGCCGGTGCGAACGAACGGAGCAGGTCCGGGGAAAAGGACCTGCTCCGTTCGTCCGGGGGCGGATCACAGCGCTTCGCCGACGACGTAGGTGCTGCCGCCGATGAAGATCATGTCGGCCTCCGTGGCGAGCTCGCGGGCCCGTTCCACGGCTTGAGGCACGGTTTCGATCGCTTCGCCGCTGAGGCCGTAGATGGAGGCTTTGGCGGCGAGCTCCTGCGCGGGGACGGAGCGTTCGCTCTGCGCCTGCGTGAAGAGGTAGTGTGCCTCGCGCGGCAGATGCGGCAGGATGTGGGCGAGGTCCTTGTCCTTGACGAAGCCTACGACGCAGTAGAGTTTTTCGTACTTCGATTCGCGCAGCTGTCGGGCTACGTAGGCGATTCCGTGGGGGTTGTGGCCCGTGTCGCAGATCGTGAGCGGAGCGTCCGCGAGCTTCTGCCAGCGTCCCAGAAGGGAGGTGTTGGCCGCGGCGTCGCGCATGCCTTCGAGGTAGGCGCGGCGGCTGATCGACAGCGGGGTCTCCTCGTGCATGAAATCCAGAGCGGCCGTAGCCGTGATGACGTTGTGGTATTGATAGAGACCCGCCATGTCCAGTTCGACCTCGAATTCGTGGCCGTCGCGCGTCCGCACCAGCCGGAATCCCTGACGGTCGCCCTGTCTGCCCAGCGGCGTGCATGCCACGGCCTGCTCGGCATAGATGAGTTTCGAGCGGTTTTCGGCGGCGACCGTCTCGAAGACCTCGTTGTAGGCCGGATTCGCTTCGCCGAGGATGACGGGGATGCTCTTTTTGATGATGCCGGCCTTCTCGCGGGCGATCTTCCGGAGCGTGTCGCCCAGCAGCGCCGTGTGTTCGAGGCCGATGTTGGTAACGATGCTCACGATCGGCAGGATGAGGTTCGTGGCGTCGAGCCGTCCGCCCAGCCCCGTTTCGATCACGGCCACCTCGACGTCGCTCTGCGCGAAATAGTCGAACGCGAGCGCCGCGGTCATCTCGAAGAACGAGAGTTCCGACGCGACCATCACGTCGTGGTGCTTGTCCACGAAGTTCACGACCTTCTGCTTGGGGATCATCTCGCCGTCGACGCGGATGCGCTCGCGGAAATCCTTCAGGTGGGGCGAGGTGAAAAGCCCCGTGCGGTAGCCGGCCTGCTGAAGCACCGCGGCGATCATGTGCGACACGGAGCCTTTGCCGTTGGTGCCCGCCACGTGTACGGTGAAGAAGTTGCGCTGGGGGTTGCCCAGATGACGGCAGAACGAGGTGATGCGCTCCAATCCCGGCTTGTAACCCGAGGTGCCCGTCCGTTCGTAGGCGGGCAGCGACGAGAAGAGGAATTCGAGGGTCTGGGTGTAGTTCATATCGTAGGATGAGTATTAGGATACGAGGTAGTTCTTCTTTTTGAAGCGGTAGGCGACGTAGTAGAGCACGCACAGCAGCATGACGTACTGCGCGATGCGGCCCAGATAGTCGCCGTAGCGGGTGTAGACCGTCTCGGAGGAACGGAGCCGCACCTCGTCCGTCAGCACGCCCCGTTCGTCCCAGCCGAGCGTCGGCCCCACGTCGCCCCGCGCGTCGATGAAGCCCGACATGCCCGTATTGGCCGAGCGCGCGATGGCGCGGCGGTGCTCCACGGCCCGAAGGCGCGAGATCGAGAAGAGGTGTTTGTAACCCGGGGTGTCGCCCCACCAGCCGTCGTTCGAGATGATGAACATGGCCTGCGCCCCGCGGCGGACGAAGCCGCCGAAGAAGTCGCCGTAGAGCCCTTCGTAGCAGATCGCGGGGCCGACGCGCACGCCGTCGTGTTCGAAGGCGGTGCCGTGCTGCCCCACACCCAGCTGGCCCAGTGTGCCGCCGAGGTCGATCACCAGAAAGTCGAGCCACTCGAAGAGCCACGGCAGCGGCGTCTTCTCGGCGCCGATCACCAGCCGCCCTTTGTGGTGGAGCTGGATGCGGCCCGCGCTGTCGAGGCCCACGGCCGTGTTGAAGTGGTCGTACCAGCCGCCGTCGCGGTCCTTCCGCGCGGTGCGGCTCCGAAGCTCGGGCCGGTAGGCCCGGTTGGTGTTGGCGCCCGTAACGAGCAGCGCTTCGGGGTGCGCCGCCCGGAGCGAATCCCGAAGTTCGGTCCAGAACGGTCCGCGGACGTCCGCGAAATATTTGGCGGCTCCCAGCTGCGGCTCCCAGTAGTAGCCCGGGACTGCCGTCTCGGGCAGGACGATGAACTGTGCGCCGGAGGGCACCTCCGAAATGAGGTCCACGATGTTGCGCTCCTGCCATGCGTCGTCGCCGTGGAATTTGGCATAAACGTCGACATCGGGCTGTACGATCGCCACCCGCACCGACCCTTCGTCGGGCTGCCGGTAGGTCGCATAGAGGAGGCCGGAGACGATCATCGGGACGAACAGCACGACGGCCGCGGCGATCCACCGGCCGGCGCGGCGCGGCGCCCGCAGCGCTTCGAAGAGGAGGATGTTCGCGGCGAGCACCCAGAGCGAACCGCCGAATACGCCCGTGTATTCGTACCACTGCACCAGCCGCACGTCGTGCGAGAATCCGTTGCCCAGAATGAGCCACGGCCACGAGAACTCGCCGACGGTGTACCAGTATTCGGTGGTGATCCATGCCGCGACGAGCAGGACGTAGGCGAGGGCCTTGGGGGCTTTTTTCGAGACCGTGTGGAAGAGCATGAAGGCGATCATGTTCAGCGTCGTCGAGGCGAGCGTCGCGGCGAATGGCCCGACCGGCGTGGCATACCAGATCCACCAGACGGTCATCGCATTCCAGAGCGTGAAGGCGAGCAGCGACCAGCCGAAGACGCGCCACCACGAGCGGCGCGAGGCGTCGTACGAGGCGCTGATCCACAGCAGGGGTACGAACGCCGCGAAGAGACCCAGACCCGTCGCGCCGAGCCACCCCGCCGAGAGCAGGAGAGCCGACAGGAGGACCGCTGCGAATCTGAGTACCATGGAGTGCGAGATTTTACGGCGGCAAAAGTAGTCAAACCCGCCCACATTTCAAAGATAATTCCGAATATTTCGCTGCGGGCCGGCGGCCTTTCCTCAATATATCCTGCGGAGGCCGGAGGCTCGCCGTTCGCAGGCTTCGCGGCGCCCGGGAAGAGAGGGCGTTTCGTCGGGTCGAAGACGTGCGGGCGCTGCCGGGCGCCGCGCCGCACGGCCCGGAGAGGCGCTTGTGCGCCGGAGCAGCGGTCCGAAACCGTTCGCTCCGAAAACCGCCGCGTGCAGGAGGCGCCCCCCCCCGAAGCCTTTGCGTTCCGAAGGGGTCGGGAATCGGATTTTCGGGAACCGGGCGTCGAAAATCCGGACGGTTTTCCCGGCGTATGCTTTTTTTTCGTATCTTTAGGCGCTCGAAAACATGTAAACCTATCCATAAATCTATGAAATTCTTTATCGATACCGCCAATCTGGCCCAGATCCGCGAGGCCAACGAATTGGGTGTGCTCGACGGCGTAACGACCAACCCCTCGCTCATGGCCCGCGAGAACATCCGCGGCGAGGAGGCATGCCGCCGCCACTATGTCGAGATCTGCAACATCGTCGACGGCGACGTGAGCGCCGAGGTGATCGCCACCGATTTCGACGGCATGGTCCGCGAGGGCGAAGAGCTCGCGGCGCTGCATCCCAACATCGTGGTGAAGCTGCCGTGTACGGCCGAGGGCATCCGTGCCGTGAAATATTTCGCACGGAAAGGCATCCGCACCAACTGTACGCTGGTCTTTTCGGTCGGTCAGGCGTTGCTCGCCGCCAAGGCGGGCGCTACGTATGTGTCGCCCTTCGTCGGCCGTCTGGACGATATTTGCGAGGACGGGGTGGAGCTGGTGGCGCATATCGTGCGGATGTATCGCTACTATGGGTTCGAGACGCAGGTGCTCGCCGCTTCGATCCGCCATACGCAGCACATCGTGCAGTGCATGGACGCCGGCGCCGATGTGGCGACCTGTCCGCTCGCGGCGATCAAGGGACTGCTCAAGCATCCTCTGACCGACAGCGGGCTGGCTCAGTTCCTCGCCGATCACGCGAAGGCGAACGCATAGCCGCCGCTGAGCTCTTCGGACCATCGCACGGGTCGGCGCCGAATTTGCAGGGCGGCGCCTACCCGTCGGGTTCGGCGGGCGGGGCGTGTGAGGATACGAAGCGTCGAAGGGTACGGCCCGGGGGAGCGTATCGCAGCGTGTAGGGCCGGACCGGGGTGCCGTTCGCGGCGCGGCTGTCCGCCCGCCGGGGGCGCTCTTTGTGGACGGGCGGGGCGGTGTCCGCTGTCCGCCGGCGAACCATTGCGGCGGGCTGCGAGGCGTCCGGAATCCGCAGTATTTCCCGCCGCATTTCCCGCCGCATTTCCCGCCGCATTTCCCGCCGCATTTCCCGCCGCATTTCCCGCCGCATTTCCCGCCGCCTGACGCCGAAAGGCGGCCGGCGAGCTGCCCCTCCCCTTCTCCGACTGCCGGGCGGTCGGACCGTTCGGGGCGGCCGGACATTTTATTTTCGCTGCGGCGGTTCCGCGTCCGGATTTTTTCGTATATTTGCACCGCAAAGGTTCTCCGGCCGCACTCCGCATAGCAGGAGCCGCGAATGGGGATGAAAAGGGAATGCAGTGAGAATCTGCGACAATGCCCGTTGCTGTGTGTTCCGGCCCTGCGGGGCGAAAAAGTTTTACCATCTGTTGCCACTGGCCCCACGGGCCGGGAAGGCGTAAAACGGGAACGAGTCAGAAGACCTGCCGATGCGTACCATAAGATTTGCAGCCTGCGGGATGACGGGCGGAAATCGAAACGACGTTCGTATCACCGCTGTTTTCCGAGAAGCGAAAGAGTTTTTCCCGTTTGCTGCGATCCGTTTTGAATTTCCGGTGCTGCCGTTTCCCGCCGCGGGAGGCGGCCTGTTTTTTTTGAGGGCTCCGGATTTTGAAACGAATGGATAACGATACGGAAATGAAGAGATTGTTGTTTTGCGTTTTCGCGGCGTGCGCCGTACTCGCCTCGTGCAACAAGGATGAGGAGATCGGTGTGCCGGCGGCTCGGAAGCCTGTGATTACGCTCGACAGCGAAACGGCTGTCTACAAGGTGAAGGCGGGCCGCGATCTGACGATCAGCCCCTCCTACGAAAATGCGGACGACGCGCAGTACGCATGGACGATCGACGGCAGGGTCGTGGGGCGCGGTCCCTCCTATACGTTCCGCAGCGAGACGACGGGCCGGGTGTTCGTCGGGCTGAGCGTTACGACCGCCGCGGGCTCCGCTTCGGAGGAGCTGCGCATCGACGTGGTAGAGTTGGAGATTCCGGCCGTCAGCCTCGCCGGTGCGGACGAAGGGTTCATGGTGCTGGCAGGAAAGCCGCTCGAACTGAAACCTCTCGTGGCCGAGACGTCGCTTCCGACGACCTATTCGTGGCGCGTGGACGGCACGGAGGTCTCCGCCGAGAAGGACTATGTCTTCATGCAGGAGCAGTCCGGCGAATACACGCTCCGCTTCGAAGCCCGCAACGAGGACGGCGAGGATGCCGTGGAGTTCGGCGTGCGGGTCAGCACGGCCGACGAGATGCCTTTCTCGTGGACGTTCGACCGCACGGAGTACAACCTCTCCTCGGGCCGTGCGATCCGCCTCTCGCCGCTCGACATCGAGAGTACGCTCGATGCCCTCTATACGTGGACGATCGACGGCGAGCAGGTGCAGCAGAGCGGCGATCCGGCCTTCGTGTTCGACCGCACGGAGCAGGGGACCTATGCCGTGGCGGTCGTGATGACCAATGCGCTCATGAGCGTCGAGCAGACGCTGACGGTGCATGTCTGCCCGCCCGAGGGACGCTACTACCGCGCGAAGACGGCCGCCAGCTCCGCGGACTGCGATCGGGTCTGCGAATTCCTGCCGGCGCCCGGACAGTTCGTCAACGAAGTTTATACGGCCGCGACGATGGAGGAGGCTTGCGCCGTCGCCGAGAAATTGCTGGCGGCGGGCTCCTATGTCTCGCTGGGCGGCTTCGGAGGGTCGATCGTCGTCGGGTTCGACCACAGCATCGACAACTCGGGGGGCGACTACGACTTCGCCGTCGAGGGCAATTCGTTCGAGAGCTCCTCGGAGCCGGGGATCGTGTGGGTGATGCAGGACGAAAACGGAGACGGTCTGCCGAACGATACGTGGTACGAGCTGAAAGGCTCGGAGTGGGGCAAGCCCGAGACCGTGCAGGACTATGCCGTAACCTACTATAAACCGGCCTCCGAGGGCATGGACGTGCAGTGGACCGACAATCGCGGCGGTACGGGGACGATCGACCATCTGGCATTCCACGAGCAGGCCTACTATCCCGCATGGGTCGAAGCCGAGAGCTATACGCTGCGCGGCACGCGGCTCGAAGCGCGCAACTACGACCAGTCGGGCGACGGCACCTACTGGATTCTGCCGCCCTACGATTGGGGATATGCCGACAATTACAGCTCCGTAGACCGCTTGACGAACCGTCCGAACAGCACGGCGGCGGCCAATGCCAACCGCTTCCGGATTTCGGATGCCGTGCGTTTCGACGGACAGCCGGCGAATCTCAGGTATGTCGACTTCGTAAAGATCCAGACCGGCATCAACGCCAAGTGCGGCTGGCTGGGTGAAGCCTCGACCGAGGTGCTCGGCGTGTACGACTGCCGCGTCTCGAAACGGTAGAGGACCGCGCCGCAGTGTGCCGGCCGCTGTTGCGGAGCCGAAGAAGAGAGGCGTGCGGCGTGCACGGTCCGGGAGTTTTCCCGCAGATCCCGATCCGCCGCCTGCGCCGGAATCCGGAGAATGCCATGAGAGATTAGTTCGTTGTTATCTGCCATATAACAATACAATCCGGGTTCTTGCGGGGCGGTTTTCCGGGAGGCTGTCTGAAACATGTCAGGCAGCCTCTTTTTTTGGCACATCGGCTCTTCGGGCTCTTTTTCCGATTGTGCGGTTTTCCAAGGAGGGGCGGAGTTCGGTCGGACGACCCGTTCTCTCTTGTGCGGCCTTCGCACGGGATCGGCCTCTCTCCGTGCGTCGGACAACGCGATGCGGACGCCCCCTACGCAGGCAGCCGGGAAAGGGAGGCGGGCGTGTACGGCCGGGGTTTGTCCGGAATGGACGGGCGCAGGTCGTGGACCGTGCGGAGATGCCGGCAGGCGTCGGCGGATGAGACAAACGGATATAAATATGTCGAATATGGTTCCGTTCCCGGAAACCTGCTGGATGTAACGGAATCTTTTTTTATATTTACACTGAAAATATCGTAATAGCATTTGCTGTTGTTTTGACCGAAAAAAACGCCAATTTTTTATACGATGTCGAGAACAATAGAGCGAATGCCCGCGTTTGTGCGGGCATTTTCTTATTGGCATCGGTGGTTTGGCGTAAACCTTTCGGTTGATAAAGGCGTCTGCACATTCTGAAGGCTTCCGGATTCCCGGGAGCCTTTCTTCATCCGGGCGCGTCGCACCGGCAAAGATCGGGGTACGTCCGGTCGGAGCGAGCTGCGGTGAAACCGATAAAGTACGACTTTTTTCTGGAATTCGAAAACAGACGGATATTCGGCCGTCGGACCGAATTGCTGCGAACGTTCCCCTCTCCTCTATTTCCGCACGAAATAGGGCGGTGGAGCCGGTCAGAGCCGTGGTTCGTATCCAAATTGTCCCTATGCACCGAACCGGTTGCGTCTCCGGAGAAGCAGCCGTGAAACCTCCGATGAATCGACCGCCCCGGGATTTGTGCTCGGGCGGGAATGTTAGTCTGGGAAAAATCGTAAATCTCATTGTGCTGGATTCGGCTTTCTGTCCCATCGGTTAGGGAGGTGTCGCCAAACATGCGATCCGAAAATAATCTCCAGCGGGAAGTACGAGTTGTCCGTGATATATATCCATGATTGAAACAGAGCGCTTCGCCTTCTGAATATAGACTTACGCATCGTTGGCGATACGGTTCAACAACAGCCGCGAATCTGCCGAAAGGGCTCGGCGACGGGTAGAGGCTCGTTCGGAGTAATGCAATGCGCCGATTCTTGTCGGTTGCGGACGATGTGCAGTTCGCCATAGGGAATATCGCCCCGTTGCCGTGCCCGCTCAGCGTATGGTTTTGCACAAGATGAGAAACGGTTGTTCCTCGGATGCGGAATCGTCGCATCCTGCGGCAAAGAGCGGCGCGAATGCGAAAAACGAACGTGGGAAAGTTTTCATGGGCAGGTTGTAATCGAGGCCCGGTTTTTCCGCGGGGTTCCGGCTCTTAGGCAAATATAAATAGAATCGGTTATGCCGAATTTTTGTCATCGCTGTTTGATTCTTGGTCCGGATATATTTTTTGGGCAGGCGCATCCGTTTTGCAGTGAGGCGGAAGCCCCTCGCAAAGAGGGGCGACTGAGAGTGTCTATACTAAAAGATGTTTCGGCAGCCGTCTCGGACAGAAAATAAATAGAGACTCGGCAATCGACCGCCTTCGGGAGCCGAAGCCGAGATCGGACTTCGCTGCGCCCGTTTTGTCTCTTCTGCTTGCAGCGGGGAAGGGAGCTGTCGAAGGTGCGGAAGTCGCTGCGCGACATAGGGCCCGAAACGAAAAAACCGCTTTCAAGCATACTTGAAGCGGTTTTTCCATTCGTTCCTGCACCTGCGGCGCTGACGCATTTCCGAGCCGAAACCGAGATTTGAACTCGGGACCCCTTCATTACGAGTGAAGTGCTCTACCGCTGAGCTATTTCGGCAACCGGAGGAATCGGGTTCCTCTTTCGGAGTGCAAATATCCGAAAAAAAATCGTTCCCCGCAAGATTTCTTCGAAATTTCTCGCATTTCTTGTTATATTCGCGCAAAATCTAACCCGAATGAAGTCATTTTCGGTCTGTATGGTGCCGCCTCATGCGACGGCGTGCCGCGCCTGTGAGGGCTGTCGCCGGCACCCTTGCGGTCCCGCTTCGGCGGTGCCGGCCGTTCGCAGGTGCGTGCCATTCTCCCGATACTGATTTCTAAAATGCGTAAAGATGCAGAAAGCGACGCTCAACCCCACGCCCGACCAGACCTTCGAAGTGGTCGGCGGCGGAGACTATGATTTCGTGAAAGTGTTGTCCCGTTCGCGGGAAATGCAGGAGGCGGGCGACGTCCGAGAAGCCTGCGATATGCGTTTTCAGGCGGTCCGGCGATTGCAGGACCTGCTGCCCGAAGAGGAGGAGACGAACCTCGAATGGAACCACCGCAACACCCGGGCGGCGCTCGAAACGATCTTCGCTTCGGCCATCGACCACTTTCTGATCGACGACTTCGAGATGTCGGCGGCACTGCTGGAGTTGCTGCTGGAACTCGATCCCGAGGATCATCAGGAGGCGGTCGTGCTGCTTGCGTACGACTATGTGGCGCTCGGCGAGCAGGAACTCTTCGACGAAGTGCTGAACGACGTAACGGACAAATACCCCAGCCGGACGCTGTTGCTGCTCTGGTCGTCTTTCCGGCGCGAGGGCCGTCTGCCCGAAGGTGAGTTGAGGCGGTTCCGCACGCGCTATGCTCCGTGGTTCGCGGAGTTTACGGCGGCGGAACACCCTGCGGACGAGGCCTATCTGCGCGATATAGAGAGCGCCCGTCCTTCGACCGGAGCGCAGGCGCGCGAGTTGTGGCTTCAGACGGAGAATCTTTGGCGTCGCTGGCCCGAATTCATCGAAGCGCTGCGCGCAGCCGCGAAATAGCCCTCCTCCGCTCTCTCGGCCCGACGAGGATCCGGCGGGTTCCTGTCCGGACGATCCGCCTCTTCCGTCCGTGAGCCGTTCCGGCAGGTCCGGCGCCGGCGACTGTCCGCCGGCTGACGTGGCGTTTGCGGGGCGGCTTCTCCCGACGTCGCGGCTGCGTAGGGCGGCGCCGGCGCGGTCGCCGTCGGGTGCGGGCATCCGGCGATGGACGAACCCTATCTTTGTTTCGTCAGTTCCGCGAAACAGTGGCGGCAGATCGGCTCGTAGGTGTCCTGAGCGCCGAGCATCACCTGTTTGTCGCCGGCCGTGAGGCGGTGGGAGTGGTGGGCGAGGTTGCCGCAGCGGACGCAGATCGCGTGCACTTTGGTTACGTATTCGGCCGTGGCCATCAGCGCCGGCATGGGTCCGAAAGGTTTGCCCGTATAGTCCATGTCGAGCCCGGCGACGATCACGCGCACGCCGTTGTCGGCGAGCCTGCGGCAGACGTCGACGATGCCGGCGTCGAAGAACTGCGCTTCGTCGATGCCCACGACATCCACGTCCGCGGACATGAGCAGAATGTTCTGCGCCGTATCCACCGGTGTCGAACGGATGGCGTGCGCATCGTGCGAGACGACCTCCTCTTCGGAGTAGCGCACGTCGATGCGGGGTTTGAAGATCTCGACTTTCTGATTGGCGAACTTGGCCCTTTTCAGGCGGCGGATCAGCTCCTCCGTCTTGCCCGAAAACATCGAGCCGCACACCACTTCGATCCAGCCTTTGCGGCTGGCGTTTTCCAAAAACATAAAGTCCCTTAATTTCTATAATTAGCAAGTCGTCGATACGGGTCTCCGCACATTCGTGCGGCTCCGTCCGTTTTTATCGGTCGCTTTCGGAGGCGTTTCGGCTCGGCGTCGCATCGGGTCCGCGCTTTCGGCAGTCGTTCTCCCGCCTCGGCGGAGCCGGCGCACGATTCGGCTTTTCGTCCGGTTCGGCGAAAACAAGCCGCAGGCGTTTCCGCTGTTTTTCGGGTTGGGGCGCTTGCGGCGGGCGTACGGACCGCAGCCCGGCCTCTTTGCGGACGTGCTCCGCAGCCCGCACCCGCTTTTGCCGCCCCCCCCCTCTTTCTTGTCGGTTATCGGCAGTCGTCCATGCGGACGATGCGGGCGCCGAGGGCGTTGAGCCGGCCGTCGATGTCCTTGTATCCGCGGTCGATCTGCTCGATGTTCTGGATCGTGCTGCGCCCTTCGGCGCTCATGGCGGCGATCAGCAGCGCGACGCCCGCACGGATGTCGGGCGAGGTCATGCGCGTGGCCCGCAGCCGGATGCGATGGTCGTGGCCGATGACCGTGGCGCGGTGGGGGTCGCAGAGGATGATCTGGGCTCCCATGTCGATGAGTTTGTCGACGAAGAACAGACGGCTTTCGAACATCTTCTGGTGGATCAGTACGGCGCCTTTGGCCTGCGTGGCCACCACGAGGAAGATCGACAGCAGGTCGGGTGTGAGGCCCGGCCACGGGGCGTCGGCGATCGTCATGATCGATCCGTCGATGAAGGTCTCGATGCTGTAATGGTCCTGTTGCGGGATGTAGATGTCGTCGCCCCGCTGTTCGAAGCGGATGCCCATGCGGGCGAACTGTGCGGGGATGATGCCCAGATCGTCGTAGGAGACGTTCTTGAGGGTCAGTTCCGACTGCGTCATGGCGGCCATGCCTATGAAACTGCCCACTTCGATCATGTCGGGGAGCAGCGTATGTTCCGTCCCGCCGAGCGATTCGACGCCTTCGATCGTGAGCAGGTTCGAGGCGCAGCCCGAAATGCGGGCGCCCATGCGGTTGAGCATGCGGCATAACTGCTGGATGTAGGGTTCGCAGGCCGCGTTGTAGAGGGTCGTCGTCCCCGGGGTCAGCACGGCGGCCATGATGAGGTTGGCCGTGCCGGTTACGGAGGCTTCGTCGAGGAGCATGTAGGTGCCCCGGAGCGTTTTGCCTTCGACGGTGAAGAACTCTTCGCCGGCGTCGAAGTTGAATTCCGCGCCGAGTTTCCGGAACCCGAGGAAATGGGTGTCGAGCCGGCGGCGGCCGATCTTGTCGCCGCCCGGTTTGGAGATGAAGCCCACGCCGTAGCGGGCCAGCATCGGTCCGATGAGCATCACCGAACCGCGCAGACGGGCGCAGCGGCGGCGGTAGTCCTCGCTGCGGATGTAGTCGAAGTCGAGGTCGCGGGCGCGGAACGTGTAGGTGTCTTCCGACGGATGTTCCACTTCGACGCCCATTTTGCCGAGCAGTTCGATGAGTTGCAGTACGTCGAGAATCTGAGGTACGTTGCGCACCGTGATCCGCTCGGGGGTCAGCAGCGTGGCGCAAAGGATCTGCAGCGCCTCGTTCTTGGCGCCCTGCGGGGTGATTTCCCCGTGGAGGCGGCGGCCCCCTTCGACCTGAAAAATTGCCATTGTACGAAATTTTCACCAAAGTTAGGAAAAACTGGGAAAAAGGACAAAGGTCGGGGCGGTTTTACGAACGCCTTCGGAAATTGGAAAGTGCGGAGAGCCTATCCCACCTCCCGGCCCGGCCCGTCTCGGTCGGCCCGCCGCTTCGGTCCGAACCTGCCTCAAGTCTCCCGCGCTTCGGTCCGAATTCGTTTCTGTTCCTTCTTCGGGTCTCACCGTCGGATCGCCCCGTCGGTACGGCCCGTTCGCCGCCTGCTGATCCGCCCCCCCCGGTTCGGGCCGCGCCGGACGCCTTTCCGCTGCGCGATGCGCGCACGGCGGGGCTCCCTGTCCCCGGCCTTACCGGCGGTTTTATATCATACCCCTCGAAGTTTTCCGTCCCGCAGCCCGCACGAACTTGCAGAGCCGGGAAAAATCGCGTACATTGCAGGTGAAGATCGAGTGTGCACACTTAATATTTCTCGCCTGTGAATAAAAAATTGTTACTCCCGATCCTATGTGCTGCCGCGTGGTGGCTGCCGCCGTCCTGTTCGGTCGACACCGCACCCTCGGAGCCGCCCGTCCGGGACGGGGCGGGCCTCACCGCGGCCGCGGCCCGCGAATTTTACGAAACCGCCCGTCCGGTCCGCACCCGCTCGGGAGAAGCGACCGCCGGGGCGCTCACGCTCGG
>NZ_FCNT01000020.1 GCF_900021155.1 Alistipes sp. CHKCI003 | reverse complement strand
ACTCAGACACCTCTGCGACGACATCGCAGCCGATTCAGGAATGCCAATGCAGGGAGAGGAGGTCGCCTATCTGACCGGAGACCTGAACGCCGAACTTTGGCCCGAAATTCACCAGTTCATTTGCTGTTGTAGCAGCATTTAAGCGGCTCAAGTTGCATATGCAGGCTTTGTTTGAAATGTCTATTGATTAGCATTCCAAACGATAAAAAGAATCGACTTTCGAAAAGTCGATTCTTTTATCATTATCGGGAATGCATGTGTGATTTTTTTTACGCATCTCGTTTTTCCGAAATCAAGCGAGATTTTTGCGCATCTGGTTTTTACGTAATGAACTTTTGGTTTTTGCGATTATAGCTCGGCCGGTTGCCGGGGGGGGGAGGTTTTCGGATGATTCGGCATATCCGTTTTTCGGGAGGTTGTCGGCGGAGCCGGACGATCTTCGAGGATTCGGGCCGTGGAGACGAGTGGCGGACATCCGCAGCGAGAGTGGGTTTCGTATCCCGCAGCCGAAGTGGCGCGGCTGTACCGGAGCGGAATGCCGGATTCCGCGGGAGGAACGGGAGGGGCGGAAATTGAGCGCGCGGCGAGGGTTCTGCCGTGATTTCGGGAGGCATGGGTGGTGATACGGTGCGGGTTGGGCGCGGGTTCCGCGAGGATTCGTCGCGGTTGCGGCGTGGGGGGCGGGGATTTCGGAAGAATCCGACGGGGATGCGTCGAGGGCGGGGAGTGCGGCGCGATCGTTCCGATACACGGAAAAGAGGCTGTTCGACGGGCTCTTTTCCTCTCTTTGAAAGCTGCATGTTCGGAAAGGAATCGGACAATGCTCCGAATGAAGAAGGAGGCTGTCCAGCGAGTTTCGGACAGCCTCCTTGCGCATGTGTCGCGACGACCCTATTTCAGTCGCAGGAACGAGTAGCCGAAACGTTCGCAGGCCGCTTTTTCCAGCTCCTCGCGGGCCGACGGATGAGCGATTGCAATCAGGGCTTTGGCTCGCTGGGCGAGGTTCTTGCCCTTGAGGAACGCTACGCCGTACTCCGTAACGATGTGCTGCACCATGTGGCGCGTCGTAACGACGCCCGCTCCGGGCGTCAGCAGCGCCTTGATCTTCGACTGTCCTTTTTCGGTGATCGACGGGATGGCGATGAAGGTCTTGCCGCCCTCGGAGAGTGCGCCGCCGTACATGAAGTCGTGTTGGCCGCCGACGCCCGAGATGATGCGCGTGCCGACCGAGTCGGCGCATACCTGTCCCGTGAGGTCCACCTCCACGGCCGAGTTGATCGCCATCACCTTGGGGTTCTGGCGGATGCGGAACGGATCGTTGGTCCATGCCACGTCGCGCATTTCGAGGTCTTCGCGGTAGTTCATGTAGTCGTACAGACGGCGCGAGCCGAGCGCCAGCGACGCCAGCGTCTTGTGGGGCAGGATCTTTTTCTGCGAGTTGTCGATCACGCCCCGCTCGATCAGCGGCACCACGCCGTCGGTCATCGCTTCGGTGTGCAGACCGAGGTGCTTGTGGTTGCCGAGCGCAGCCAGCACGGCATTGGGGATGCCGCCCACGCCGATCTGGAGCGTCGCGCCGTCGGGGATCAGCTCGGCGATGTAGCCGCCGATCCTGCTCTCGACTTCGTTCGGCACCGAGGTCGGCAGCTCCACGAGCGGTTCGTCGACTTCGACGGCTGCGGCGATGCGCGACACGTGGATCAGTGCGTCGCCGTAGGAGAAGGGCATCGCGTCGTTAACCTGTGCGATGACGGTCTTGGCGCATTCGACGGCCGAGACGGCCAGATCGGCCGAGACGCCGTAAGAGCAATATCCGTCGGCATTGGGGCGCGAGACGTTGAGGATCGCCACATCGACGGGGAGTGCGCCGCTGCGGAACAGCGCGGGAATCTCGCCCAGAAAGGCGGGGATCGACTGTCCGTAGCCGTCGGCGAGCCAGCGGCGGATGTTGTTCCCCACGAAGAGACTGTTCACGAGAAACGTCTCCTTGTATTCCGGACGGCAATAGGGGGCGTCGGCGCGCCCTACGGCGAATCCCGTGTAGACGGTTACGTCCGTAAGTTCCGCCGCGCGGTCGGTCATCGCCCGTACGAGCGTCTCGGGAATCGAAGTGCTGCCCTGAATGTAGACGCTGCTGTGCGGACGGATGAGTTTCACGGCTTCGGCCGCGGTGGTGTAGTTGGTCATAAATGGTCAGGCTTTGTGTGTTTGTTCGAATACGGCCAGCCGCTCTTCGAGCTGGTCGAACTGTTCGGGCCGGTTCATCTGCGAGATGCAGATGCGCACGCCCTCCTGCCGGCTGCCGGTCGACGAGAGCGAGATGGCGCACACGCCGCACAGCAGCAGTTCGCGCAGCAGCTCGGAGCAGCTCATCGTGCCGTAGCCGACCGTGTAGAAGAAACCGTCGCTCACCTTCTCGTCGAGGTCCTTGTCGTAGACGATGCGGAACCCGTGGCGCAGGAACGACTCCTTCGTGAGCTTCGCGCGGCGGGCGTACTCCGAGGCGTGGCCCACGAAGTCGAGCCGCCCGTCGGCCGCGGCGTCGAACATCGCGGCCAGCGCATGCTGCGCCGAGTGGCTCGTGCCGGACGAAGCGGCGTAGAGGATGCCGAGCACATAGGCGTCGCCCAGACGCGCCATGCGGTAGCGTTCGAGCAGGGCGGGGTAGTGGCGCCCGTAGAGTTTGTCGGAGATTGCGGCTATGGCGATGCGCTGACCGGCGTAGCTGAAGATCTTCGAACCCGAGAGCATCAGGATGTAGTTGTCCGTGTAGCGGGCGACGGTGGGCTGGAACGGCGCCTCGCAGGGGCGGCCCAGTTGTTTGCGGAAGTCCATGCCGAGGTAGGCGAGGTCCTCCACGACGATCGTGTCGTACTTCGTCGCCAGCCGGCCGATGATCTCCAATTCCTGTTCCGTGAGGCAGATCCACGCCGGGTTGTTCGGGTTGGAGTAGACGATCGCCGCGACGTCGCCCTCGCTCAGATAGCTTTCGAGCTTCTCGCCCAGCTTCTCGGCGCGGTAGTCGTAGATGTCGAACGAGACGCTCGGGATGTCCATCAGATGCGTCTGGCTCCGCTGCACGGGGAAACCCGGGTCGATGAAGAGGATCTTCCGGCGCTTCGGGTCGAGCTGCGAGCAGAGCAGGAACACGGTGAAACTGCCCTGCATCGACCCGACGGTCGGGATGCACCCCTCGGGTGCGAGGTCGATGTCGAGGAACGCCTTGATGAACCGCGAGGCGGCCTGCTTGAGCTGCGGGATGCCCTGCATCGGCGGGTAGATCGAGGCCACGCCCGCGGCGAGCGCCGCGCGTTCGGCTTCGACGCCGATCTCCTCCGGACGCAGGCCCGGCACGCCCATTTCGAGGTGCGAGAACTCTTCGCCCGTGGCCTTTTCCATGCGGCGGGCGATCTCGCCCGACTGGCGGATCGTCGCCTGTGCGATGTCCGCGATCTCCAGCTCCCCGAGGATGCCGTCGAGGAGGGTGCTGTCGAAAGGCCGTTTCATCGGTTCATGCTTTTTCGTGCGAACTCGTATCCGGCGCGGAATGCGGCGAGGTTGCTCTCGACCACCGCCTCGCCCTTGCGGGCGAAGATGTCGCGGATGCCCTGTTCGAGCTTCGCGGCTTCGATCTGGAGCAGCGGCGCCGCGGCGCCCAGCAGGACGATGTTGGCCGCACGCGGCGAGGCGGCCGCTTTGGCGAGGGCGTCCACGTCGAGGGCGATCACGTGGGGCAGCGCTGCGAGCTCGCGCTCGATGCGCTCCTTTTCGGGATAGTTGTCGATGTTCACGAAGGGGGTGGTGTTCGTTACGATCCAGCCCTCCTTCGACAGCCACGGCAGGTAGCGCAGCGCCTCCATCGGTTCGAGCGAGAGGATGATGTCCGCCGCGCCGCGCGGAATGAGGTCCGAGGCGATCGGGTCCGACGACAGACGCAGGTTCGACTGCACGTCGCCGCCGCGCTGGCTCATGCCGTGGACTTCGGCCTGCTTGATGTGGAGCCCCTCGGTGAGGGCCGCTTTGCCGATTACGGTGGCGATGGAGAGGATGCCTTGTCCTCCCACGCCCGAAAGGATGATATCTCGTTTCATGGGGTGTGTCTCTTATTTTTTAGCGTTGTGGCGTTTGGCGGTCTGGATGCACTCGCGGCGCGGGATAATCACCGAGACGCCCTTGTATTCGATCTCTTCGCGGATGATGCGGCGCATCTCTTCGTGGTTCTTGGGCAGGGGCACCACCACGCGGATGTGTTCGGGTTCGACGCCCAGTCCGGCGCAGATCTGCTCCAGACGGCCCGTACCGGCCGAATCCTGACCGCCGGTCATGCCCGTGGTGAGGTTGTCGGAGATGATGACCGTGATGGCCGCCTTGGCGTTCACGGCATCGAGCAGACCCGTCATGCCCGAGTGGGTGAAGGTCGAGTCGCCGATGACGGCCACGGCGGGATGCTGCCCGGCGTCGGCGGCACCCTTGGCCATCGTGATCGAGGCCCCCATGTCGAGCACCGTGTCGATGGCGTGGAACGGTGCGAGCCAGCCCAGCGTGTAGCAGCCTATGTCGCTGAATACCTTGGCATTCTCGTATTCGTGCACCACGTCCGTCAGGGTCTTGTACATGTCGCGGTGGCCGCAGCCCTGACAGAGCGCGGGCGGACGCGGCACGGTTACCTCGCTGGCTGCGTGTGCGGGATGGGCCGGCAGTCCGACCGCTTCGCGCACGCAGTCGGGCGTCAGCTCGCCCGTGCGGGGCAGCTCGCCCGAGAGGCGTCCTTTGATTTCGATGGGCGTGGGCAGCACGCCGCGCACCGTCTCCTCGACCATCGGCTGGCCCTCCTCGATGACGAGGATCGAGCGGCACTCCGAAGCCATGCGGCGCACGAGCGCCGTGGGCAGCGGATACTGCGAGACTTTCAGCACGGGGTAGGGACATCCGTCGGGAAAGTTCTCCATCAGATAGTTATAGGCGATGCCGCAGGCGATGATGCCCATCGACTTGTCGGCTCCGTCCGTATAGCGGTTGTAACGGCTCCCGGCGGCTTCGGCCTCGAACTGCTTGTACTCCTCGATGAGCGTCTTGTATCTCACGCGCGAGTTGCCCGGCATGAGCACCCATTGGCGCGTGTTCTCGGGATAGGCGAGCGGATTCTCCGCGCGGCGTTCGCCCGTCTCGACCACGGCGCGCGAGTGGGCCATGCGGGTCGTCAGGCGCAGCAGCACCGGAATCCGGTGGCGCTCCGACATCTCGAACGCATCGGCGGCCATGTCGTAGGCTTCCTGCTGCGACGAGGGTTCGAAGATCGGCACGAGGGCAAACTTGCCGTAGAAGCGCGAGTCCTGCTCGTTCTGCGACGAGTGCATCGAGGGGTCGTCCGCCGCTACGACGATCATGCCGCCGTTGGCGCCCGTCATCGCCGAGTTGACGAAGGCGTCCGCCGCCACGTTCATGCCGACATGTTTCATGCAGACCATCGAGCGCTTGCCGGCGAACGACATGCCGAGCGCCTCTTCCACGGCGGTCTTTTCGTTCGCGGACCAAGCGCTGTGAATGCCGCGCTGGGCCGTGAGGGGGTGTCCCTGTATGTATTCCGTGATTTCGGTAGAGGGCGTGCCCGGATAGGCGTACACACCCGAGAGACCGGCGTCGAGTGCGCCCTGTGCGAGCGCTTCGTCTCCAAGTAATAGTTCTTTGCTTGCCATAGGTTGTAGTTAAGAATTCTTCCTGATTTTACAAAAATAGGAAAATTTAATCGGAATTCCATGTTTTCCTAACGATTTATTATGTCCGTCGGCTCCGATCCGATCGAATGTTGCGTGAGAGGGCGTTTTTTGTGCGTATGTGTAACGGCTCGGCGTCGCGGTTTTCGGGGGGGGGCCTTTTGCGTCGGGGCTCCGAGAAACTTCTTTCGACCTGTTTCGCGCGCCTTTCCGGCATCGGTTTCGCGGCGGGAGGGGGATCGGCGAGGGCTTCCTTTTCCCGCTGTGC
>NZ_FCNT01000008.1 GCF_900021155.1 Alistipes sp. CHKCI003 | reverse complement strand
GCGGAGAAGGGGGCGGGGCGGATGCAAAAGGCTTCCGGAGCACCGGAAGCCTTTTTAAGCGCGCGGGCGTTCCTGCGGTTGTCAGCTTGGGACGCCAACCCATTCAATCCAACTCAAGTAAACGCCCACGCTTCGCGCAGACGTTTGATCTATTGTTTTTAGATTGAATTCTAAGAATTGGCGGTTTTAGCTGATCCAAACAATATAGCAAACGCTGTTTCTCACATTTCCGAAACAAAGATAGTAATTTCTTCGGATGCGGGAACATAATGATCCGACGATTGACTGCATGCGACATACAAATGCCCGATCGAGGCATCCGAACGGGAGCCGCGATCCACGCGGGAAGGGCGGCCGCGACGGAAAGCCGCCGGAGGAGAAGGCATTTGCCGCACCGTCTGCCGGGGCGTCGTTCGGTGTCGTTGCCTATGTCGTTATCTGTGCCGTCGCCTGTGCCGTTATCTGTGCCGTCCGGACAGCCCGCCCGGCGGCCCGGAGGCGGAAAATTCGGGCGAGAGGTCGATTATGAGCCGATTGTAATGAAAGTTGCATCATTCGCGAATGTCTAATTGCGATTATTATGAAAAGATTTGTTTTTATAGCCTTGTCGAGCGTTCTCGTTTTCGCCGCTTCGTGTTCCGATGACGACGGCAACAACGGCAGGGATGAGCCTGCGCCCGCGCTTATCACGCCCGACATCAATGTCCGCATGGCCGAACCCCTCAGTCTGCATCCTTTCACCGGTGTGCTGGAAATATATCCCTGCAACAGCGAATCGTCCGTCTATTACGGGAACTACATCAATGGGAAACTGAGCGTATTCTATGGATATTACACCATCGTCGACGGCGACGTGTCGGGGAAGTACAACCGGGAACTGCACCTGCCGGCCGGCGATTACAACATGGTTTACTGGGGAACGCCGAAATACGACGAACCCATCCACAACACGCCGCAGATCAGCTCGCCCGGTCTGGTGGAGGGAGCGGACCTCTCCAAGCTCTATTTCAGCCTGCGGAGCATCGGCGACGGGATCTATTCTCCCGTTTACGATCTGGTGCATGCCGTCAAATCGGCCCATATCGGGACGGATGCTTTGCAAACATCGCTCACACGGGTGGGGGCGGGGTTGAAAGTCGTCGTCAAACAGACCGACGGCAGCGCATTCATCCCGGAAATCGCCAGCGTGAAGGTCAACATCGGCAATATCGCCGAAAAACTCAACTTCTATACAGGCGATGCGGAGAACATGACCAAGACCGTACAATTCGAACTCTCGCGTTCGGTAGACGGGCTGTCGTACGGCAACATCACGGTGATGTTGTTCCCCTCGGCCGCCAAGCCGCCGCTGGAGCTGATCATCACCTTGCAGGACGGAACCGAATACAAGTTGAACAAAAATCTGAGTGCGACGTTGTCGCCCAACACGCGGCTTACGTTGAATATCAACGTGGGCAAGATACTGGCGGAGGGAAATCCGGGGGATTTCCAGTACGACGATTGGGACGAAGAGAGCGAGACCATCGACTTCCCCATCGTGGATTGAAAATCCGTCCGTGGATTGCAAAGGGGCTGTCTAACAAGTTTCAGACACCCCTTTTTTATTCGTACTGCTGTTCGGCCTCTTCCCCGCGCAGGCGATTCTCAGTGGTTCCGGTATCGGCGCTGCGCCGCGGTCGGCCCGCTGCGCAGCGCCGATTCGGCCCAGCCCTCGACTCAGTGCGCCGTTGAACGCATTACCGTCCCGGCAGCGCAGGCGGAACCGGAATAGTCTCGGCCTGTCGGGGCTTTGAATTTCTCGACCGACGGTGCGGTTTGCGGTCCGATTCCGATGTGCCTTCCCGCCTCGTCTGCCCGGCGGTGCGCGGTCTTCCGGTCCGTTGCAGACGCTAACGCCGCCACCGAAGGATTGCGCAGGGCAGGACAGCTGGCCGGCTGCGTTCATGCCCGCAAGGCCGGACGACAGGCGGAAGCGGCCGCGGGCAAGATCGCGGCGCGTGAACTCGGAGACCGGCCCGGCGCGGCCGCCCCGTGTGGTCCCGTGCAGTTGACGGATCGGGCCTTTTCTGCTGTGCGGCAGAACGGGGTCGGCTTCGATAACCCGTTCGAAGCCCGCAAGGAACGGGCGTTTATTCGGCCGATGGCGAGTGTTTCCGTGCCGATATGCCGTACCGGCGCATTCAAGGCCGATACCCGATGCCCGTTCCGGGGCGCACCGCTTCGGTCTTTTTGCGGCCATAAGCGATGAAACCGAGTCCGAAGGCCATGTCGTTCCGTCCTGCCGTTTATTGCCGGCATCGGCAACGAGGTCCGGACGCGGTCGGCATGGTGCAGGTTTTCGGCAACCGTCTGACGGCATTCGCGGCCAAAAACGAACGAAGCGACGAAATCTTCCGTCGCTTCTCGTACCCTCGCCGGGAATCGAACCCGGATTTGCGGTTTAGGAAACCGCCGTTCTATCCGTTGAACTACAAAGGCCAACATTTGCTCCATATAATCCGGCGAAAAGTCGCGGACAGTCGCGCCCGAATGTCGCGGCTTGCCCTGCTCCGCGGTCAGGAAACCCCCGTCGCTCCCGCCCCCGAACTGCGGAGCCGCATGTCTCTTCTCAACGCCGGCGTATGCTGTCCGCCGCCGCATGGAAACGCTCCCGCGGAACGAAGACCATGCGGTCGAAATCCCGGTACCGGCCGGCCTCGCTCAGCAGATGGAACGTCGCTTCGCCGTGCCACGTCCCGTCGTCGTTCGCCGACGACGCGAAGACGATGCCGCGGGCAAGAGGCGCGCCGTCCTCGTCCACTCCCAGAAAATAGAGCCGCAGCCCCTCGGCCGAGACCGGCTCTTTCGCAGGTCTTGCCGCAACGTCGGCCACAAGATCGCACGAACGGCGCAGGGTTTCGATCCTTACCTCCAGCACCTCGTAATCGTCCGTCTCGTTGCTGAACGGTATATCCCGCCCCCGCAGCGCACCGAAACGGGGCAAAAGCTGCCGGAAAATCCGGTCGGCCGAGGCCGGAGAGCGCGTTACCGCTTCGTCGCGGGAATCGCTCCGCATCGCCCGGCAGACGATCCGCGGAAGCGGACCGAACGCAGCGTCGTCCTCTCCGCAGGCTGCGACGCAGAGTGTCGCGCCGGCCACGACGATCCGGAACCATCTCTTCATAAACAGGTTTGCGGCGCGAGCCCTCTCGGGGGAACGCGCCGCAAAGATAGGAAAAATTTTCCGGTTTCAGAAATGAAAACGCACCCCGACCGAAAAGGTGTGGGCATAGAGCCGGTAGTTGCCCGAGAAAGGCTGTTCGGCAGCCTTGGAGGCGGTCTCGGCCGCCGCTTCGGGAGCGGCGCCTCCCGCTACGGCCTGCTGATAGACGACACTGTAAGTGAGCGGGTCGGTGTAGGGGTAGGAACCCGTGCGCTCGGGATCGGCGGAGGTTACGTAGCCGTAGGCGAAGTCGAGCGACAGGAATCGCGCGGGATTCAGCGTGAAACCGGCCGTGAAGGCCATCTTGGTCATCGAAGGCGTCTCGGGATTCAGGTAGTCGCTCCGCACGGGGCTTTCGTCCACGTACATACCCAGACGGGCCTGTACGAAATCGCAGGGTTTGTATTCGCCGCCGAAGCGGAACGCCAGCGTATTTTTATAGTTCTTCACCGAATAGATATCCTCGATCTTCAGTTCGGGTTCGTTGAACGAGACGTTGAGGTCCTCGTAGGCGCTCCAGCCGACCCATTGCAGATCGACCGCGAACTCCCACTTCGGCGTCGGACGGAACGAGGCGGCCCATGTGAGATTCGTCGGCAGAGGCAGCTCGGTGTTGAACGTGCCTTCCGAGAGGCGGGGGATCAGTCCCGTCCGGCTCAACACCTGCCGGATTTCGGGCGAAAGGTAGTCGAGATCGGCCGTGCCGCGTTTCACCTTCATGTTGAGGCGCGAGCGGTAGGAGAACCCGACGGTCCACTCCTCGGTGATGTCCCACATCAGACCGACGTTCACGCCGACGGCGACCTGCGAATCGCCTTTGAGCTTGGCGGAAACCAGCGCGCGGTCGCCCGCATTCGTAAAGAGCGGCGCATATTGTCCCATTCCTTGTGAGGTCAGAATGCCGGCGATCGTCGCGTTGGTGGCGGCGCCGACGGGGAACATCGAACGAGCGAGGTCGAAATCGCCCCATGCGATCGCGAGGCCGGCACCGACGGCCAGTCCCTTGCAGATCTTGAACGATACGGTCGGTTGCACCTGATAGGCGCGGAGGCGGATGTTCTGGATGAGATGCGCGCCGGCCCAATTGTCGTTCCAGTCCATTGCAGAGCCGAAAGGCGTGTTGAAGGCGAGGCCCACGCCGATGCGGTCGGTCGGTTTGTAGTTGAAATAGACGTACATCGGGGTCGAGATCTTGTTGTCCGATTCGGCCGAGATGCGGTTTTCGCCCGAGTAGTCGATGTTGTTGTACTTCACGTAGGAGTAGATTCCCGTGAGGCCGGCCGACAGGTCGAACTTCGAGCGCTGGAAAGCTGCGGCCGCAGGATTGAACCACAAGGATTCGGAATTGAGTTTCAGCGCCGTACCGACATGGCCCATACCGTTCTGCCGCGAGGAGAGGTTGTTCACCTGATAACCTTCCGCATGGAGCTGCGGCGAGAGCAGGGCTGCGGCGAGCAGGAGGAGGATTTTCTTCATGTTCCGATTTTTAGATTAAAACACCGTTCGCATTCGCGGATGCGAAAATCGGGGGCAAAAGTAGAAAAATGATTGTCAAGGGCCAAACGATCGGTCCTAAAATTCCGAAAAATTGTACTGAAAGGCATATGAATGGACGTTTTGCCGGGCGGGGCCGTCCGGCGGAAATGCCGTCCGGCGCCGGCGGCACTCCGCCGGACGCCGTTTGAGGCGAGGTGCAGCGTGTCGCTTGGTGCGGCGGCGAGCGGATGTCGACGGGCGCGGGCGTGCGGCCCGTGTCCTGAGAAAAACGAGGGCCGGAAGGAGTGCGAAGCGCCGGGGCGTGGGAGGGGCATCATCGGCGGAGCGAAAAGCACCGATTCGGACGGGTCGTAGCATATCGAACGAGCCGGGCCGGAATGTACCGGGCCGAAAGGCGGACGGTGCGTGCGGAAGACGGGCGGTGCGTACGGAAGACGGGCGCGCATTCCGCACGCGCACAGTGCGGGCGCAGCGATCAGATTTTATCAATCCAGCGCTGGAGCGTCAGGAAAAAACCGTTCCTCTGAGGTCTGAGCCGGAGGTTGAGGGCGACGATGCGATCGAATGTTGCGGGCGAGCGGTGTTGCAGGAGCTTGAATCCGCCGTAGATGCCCGTCGTGAAGAGCAGGGCCAGCCCGACGACGAGGTAGAGCTGCGCTTCGGCCGAGGCGCCGAGGTGTCCGGCCAGCATCCATGCGAGGACGATCAGGAAGTTGAGCGTGAGGATGATGATCGTCGTGATGATGTGCGAGCAGCCCAGCTCGATGAAAAGATGGTGGAGATGGGTCTTGTCCGGATGGAACGGCGAGCGCCCCTTGAGCATGCGCGAGGACATGACGCGCAGCGTGTCGAAGACGGGGATCGAAAGCACGGCGAGCGTGAAGGCTACCGAAGAGTAGCCGCGTCCGTCGAGCAGGTGCGAAACCCCTTCGGATTGGATGACACGCATGACGAAGACCGACATGGTGATGCCCATCAGCAGCGTGCCGCCGTCTCCGATGAACATCTTGGATCGTCTGCCGAAGACGTTGTGCAGGAAAAAGGGAAGCAGCGATCCGGCCGTCGCCAGAGCCAGAATGCTCATCGGGCGCGTGGTGCCGTTCAGCGTGAAGACGGCGCCGAAAATCAGACTCGCCATGATGCAGTAGCCCGACGAAAGGCCGTCCACGCCGTCGATCAGGTTGAGAGCATTGACGATGCCGACGCAGGCGAAGATCGTAAGCGGTATGTATTCCGAAGGAGGAAGCGCATGGATGTCCCACAGGCCGCGGAGGTCGTCGAGACCGTAATGCCCGACGAAGATAAGCAGGCAGACCGCGAGGATCTGCACGACGAAGCGCGTCGACGGACGCAGATCGAGAATGTCGTCCATCGTACCCGTGTAGAGCATGATCATCATGGCGGCGAAAGCCACCAGCAGCGACGAACAGTCTGCGAAACCGTGGGTGCAGGCTACGCTGAAGAAGATGCCGAAATAGACGACGACGCCTCCGAGAATGGGGACCGGTTCTTTTTGGAGTTTGCGGGCGTTTGGATTGTCCACGATCTTCTTCATCTTCGCGATCTTCACGATGCACGGATGCATGAGGGCCGCGGCTGCGAGCGCAATCAGAAACGGTGCGACGATGAGCAAACTGTTCTCCATGGCTAATGCTGCGCATCCGAAGATGCGCCTCTCTGTTTGTCTTTACTTGTTTGCGCCTCTGATTCCGTTCTTAAAACCACGCAAATATAGTCTATATTATTAAAGATACAAAATTTGAAACGGCCGTTTTGCATACGGAACGGTACGGTCGGACTATTCGAGATCGGTCGTCGAGCGGAATTTCAGGACTTTGCGTGCGGGGACCTTCACCTGCGCCCCCGTGCGGGGATTGCGTCCCGTGCGGGGCGTCCGCTGCACGACGCGGAAGGTCCCGAGCCCCGACATGGTGAGGCTTTCGCCCTCCCGGAATGCACGGACCGCGATACGGACCGAGGCGTCGATCGCTTTTTTCGCCGCGATTTTCGTGAGTCCCGTTTCGAGGGCGACCGCCTCGGCAAGTTGAGTTTTGTTCATATTCCACGTATTGATCCGGATTGGCTTGGCGCTTTATTGTTCGCCGGCAGACAAAGGTAAACAATATTCCGGTAAATTTTTCGGCCCGTCCGGTTTTGCGACCGAATGCCGTTTACAGAAACCCGTTCGTGTCAGAAAGCAGCGCGAAGATTTGGCGGAACGGGAAATCCGTTGTACTTTTGCGGTGCACGGAGGGATGGCAGAGCGGTCGATTGCGGCGGTCTTGAAAACCGTTGAGCTGCAAGGCTCCGGGGGTTCGAATCCCTCTTCCTCCGCTACATCGGGATGCGAAAACGCCCGCTCCCCGAAAAGGCCGGGATGCGGTGAGGAGAACGAGCGGGCTGCAAAGAGCGGGAAACCGGTTTGCAGGTATCCGATTCCCTATTCTGCACGATATGCTCGGGGGGGGGCGATGCAACAGCGAATACGGGCAGGTTTGACGGCAAGTTCGGTTACTTGTCCGTTGCCTGCCCGAAATATTTTTCGTATTATATGGCGCTCCCGGGGATGGAAGACGCGGAATACGACGTTGCGAAGTGCCTGCAATATGCCGGAAGAATCGCCGGGAAGCCGAAAAACACGCTCTGTCGCACGGCGATCGCCGATTCCCTGTCCAACCGCTCGGAAAGCGGATGCGTTCCCGGCCGGGTGCAGGGACGATGCCCGGCTTCAGAGCGCCGCACAGCCTCGAACGATGTTCCGGGCTCGACCGGAAACACCACGGAAACGTATGAAAAACGCCGTCAGAGGCTTCTCAAACGCACTGCCGGCCGCGGCGAGAGAAAGGAGCCGCCGCGGCTGAAGGAGCTGGAGCAAACACTGTCGGAAACAGAGGCTCGCCGTCGATCGGCAGACGGGCGAGATTCTCACGCTGCCCGCGGCGCAGGCTCCGAATCCGCCGCCTGCGTCGGCATCCGCGGCCGCGGTCCGCCCGGACGTAGCGATCCGCATGCAGCCGATGGGAAGGTTCCCCACCGCCGGTTCACGCCCCATGTCGGCCAGCCGATCCGCAATTTCCAATACCGCTTCACCGTCGCGGCAGAGGACGGAGGATGCGGCGGGAGGCATTCGCGCGGACGACCGCCCGGGCCGAGATCGTCGTGCCGGAGCGGCGGCAGCGGCGGGAAAAGCGGCCGGGGGAAGGAGGGCCCCCCCCGGCGGTCTCCGGCCTGCCGGGGGAATATCGTCGGGAAGGGTGCCGGACGGAAAACCCGGCGATACGGCACGCCGCAAAAAACCGGAACGTCTCACGACGCTCCGGCAACCTAAAAATAATTAAAACCAAGATAAAACTTACTTCTGCCTTGTTTGGATCGGTGGCAGACCCGATTGGGAAAAAGGGGGAATAGCTCCGGAGCGGTCGGGCACTCACTCGTCGGCCCCGCCTATGGATGCCGGGCCATTCCCCCGCGGCGGTTCGGCGAACGACCGCCAGAAGAAGGAACCGACCCCGGCGGCGTTGACCGCGGCATTC
>NZ_FCNT01000022.1 GCF_900021155.1 Alistipes sp. CHKCI003 | reverse complement strand
CTGCTCGATCGCATCGAGGTCGAACTCTTTTTGGAAACGTCCCGTGGCGGGATCGTAGATTTTGCCCTGCACGAAACCCTGCTCGGGATTGTAGGCGATACCCATGCCGGATTCGGAAGAGGCCAGAAGCAGCGACTTCGTTTTCGTGTCGATGACGAACGTGCCGTCGAGGCTCCGCATAAGTCCCTGCAAGTAGATGTTGTCCAGATAGGCCGAATAACCCGACATCTGAAGCCCGAAGAGGGCGAGATTCGAGAGGTCTCCGAACTGTGCGGCGATATTCTCCCCGGTGAACTCCCAGTCGGAGACGTTGCGCAGATAACGCTGGTAGGTGCGCGTCGAGTAGCGCGACGTGCGGCGCGCAGCATCCGTGAAGGAGCCGTAGGCTACGAACTTCATCGCATCCATCGGGGAAATTCGACGGGGATACCGCTCCGACACGGGCCGCAGTTCGTAGCGGAAGCGCTCGTTCCGGTCGCCCAGCACTTCCGTGATGCGGAAATAGGACGTGGCGAATCCCGCGAAGGTTCGGTTGCCCCGGCCGTCGTCCTTATCCTCCGAGGCATTCTCCGAGGCGACGGGGCTGTGGAAGATACCCATGCAGATGTCGCCCGCCTTGACGGCTCCGATTTCGCCCTCTTCGAGCTTGAGCGTTACGAGCTGCTCGGTCGGATCCGCTTCCGCGACGATGCCTCCGCCCGGGGCGGACCAGTCGTCCCCGACGGAAATATCCACCCGGTTGTAGTTCAGAGAGGGAACGGTCAGAGATTCGCGCACCGTGATGTTCTGAAGCTCGGCGTTGCCG
>NZ_FCNT01000077.1:2500-3573 GCF_900021155.1 Alistipes sp. CHKCI003 | reverse complement strand
CGTTCATTGACATACTTAAGGAGATGAGATAAAGTTTTCGGATGCAACAATAGGTGTATCCGGGAATGTAAGAAAGTATAGAAGGGCGTATGGGGGATGCCTAGGCTCTTGGAGGCGATGAAGGACGTGGTAAGCTGCGAAAAGCTGCGGGGATTTGCAAACGAGACTTGATCCGCAGATATCCGAATGGGACAACCCGTCAGGCAGAAGGCCTGACACACGCGAGTGGGCCAACCCTCTGAACTGAAACATCTAAGTAGGAGGAGGAAAAGAAAGAAATATCGATTTCCAAAGTAGCGGCGAGCGAAATGGAAAGAGCCCAAACCGGAATTGTTACGGCAATTCCGGGGTTGTAGGACCGCGATATTCGAGAGACGACGAACCGGAATGGCTTGGAAAGGTCATCCAAAGAGAGTGAAAGGCTCGTACGGGCAAGTCAGTTTTAAGATAGCGGTATCCTGAGTAGGGCGGGACACGAGGAATCCTGTCTGAATCCGCCGGGACCACCCGGCAAGGCTAAATACTCCCAAGAGACCGATAGTGAACCAGTACTGTGAAGGAAAGGTGAAAAGAACCCCGAACAGGGGAGTGAAAAAGAACCTGAAACCATACGCTTACAACCTGTCGGAGCCGCTTTGTGCGGTGACGGCGTGCCTATTGAATAATGAGCCTACGAGTTACTAATCACTGGCGAGGTTAAGTGCGTGGAAGCACGGAGCCGAAGCGAAAGCGAGTCTGAAAAGGGCGTCGAGTCAGTGGTTGTAGACGCGAAACCTTGCGATCTACCCTTGAGCAGGATGAAGGTTGGGTAATACCAATTGGAGGTCCGAACGAATAAGCGTTGAAAAGCTTCTCGATGACTTGAGGGTAGGAGTGAAAGGCCAATCAAGCTGGGAAATAGCTCGTACTCCCCGAAATGCCTTTAGGGGCAGCGTTGTAATAAAGAGTCTACTGGAGGTAGAGCTACTGATTGGATGCGGGGGCTTCACCGCCTACCAAATCCTGACAAACTCCGAATGCCAGTAGTATGATTTACAGCAGTGAGCGACCGGGTGCTAATGTCCGGTCACAAA
>NZ_FCNT01000038.1 GCF_900021155.1 Alistipes sp. CHKCI003 | reverse complement strand
GGCAGTACAGCCCGTCGTGCTGGCGGCGGGCGTGCGGCACGGTGATGCAGGAGGGATACGTCTTTTCGGATACCATAGCCGGTAACATCGGCGTCTCGGACGATCGGCCCGACATGGAGCGGGTGCGCCGTGCCACGCGCATCGCCAACATCGACACCTTCATCGACGCGCTGCCCTTGGGCTACAACACCAAGATCGGCGCCGACGGACACGGACTGAGCGTCGGACAGAAACAGAGGCTTCTGATCGCGAGGGCAGCCTACAAGGAGGCAAAGTACCTCTTCTTCGACGAGGCGACCAACTCTTTGGACGCCAACAACGAACGCACGATCATGGAGCGGCTCGACCGGCTCTTCGAGAACAAGACGGTCGTGGTGGTGGCGCACCGCCTCTCGACGGTCCGCAATGCCGACAAGATCGTCGTGCTGGACCGCGGACGCATCGTCGAACAGGGCACGCACGAGGAACTAACCGCAAAAAAAGGATATTATTACGAACTGGTGAGAAATCAGTTGGAATTGGGAAATTAAGCATGGAGGAGCAATTATGCCTGTCAGACACGATACTTTTCACAGCGAAGAGGCCCAGTCGATTCTGGGTCGTGCGCCGTCGTGGGTGGTGCGATGGGGCGTAACGGTGGTTTTCTGCATCTTCGGCGGAATCCTGCTGGGGTGCTACTTCATCAAATACCCCGATACGATCGAGGCTCCGGCGGTCATCACGACCGTCAATCCGCCCTCCGATCTGGTGGCGCGCTACGACGGGCTGATCGACACGCTCTGCGTCAGCGACCGTGAGCGCGTCGAACGGGGAG
>NZ_FCNT01000023.1 GCF_900021155.1 Alistipes sp. CHKCI003 | reverse complement strand
CGTCCTTCATCGCCTCCAAGAGCCTAGGCATCCCCCATACGCCCTTCTATACTTTCTTACATTCCCGGATACACCTATTGTTGCATCCGAAAACTTTATCTCATCTCCTTAAGTATGTCAATGAACGTTGATCGAAAATTCGATCGAGAGTGGAGGATAAGGGAGTCGAACCCTTGACCCCCTGCTTGCAAAGCAGGTGCTCTAGCCAACTGAGCTAATCCCCCAGAACTTGGTGTAGTCCCGTGCGGACTTGAACCGCAGACCCCTACATTATCAGTGTAGTGCTCTAACCAACTGAGCTACGGGACTGTATCCGCGGGGAAAACCCACTCTATCACATTAAAAATTACAGGTTACTTCGAGAGAAAAGAACGAGATCCATCTGCCGAAAGACAGTCTCACTCTCCAGAAAGGAGGTGTTCCAGCCGCACCTTCCGGTACGGCTACCTTGTTACGACTTAGCCCCAGTCACCGGTTTTGCCCTAGGTCGCTCCTCGCGGTCACGAACTTCAGGCACCCCCAGCTCCCAT
>NZ_FCNT01000049.1 GCF_900021155.1 Alistipes sp. CHKCI003 | reverse complement strand
GCCGGGAGACGATCGAAACACTTATTTAATAATATAAAGGAAAGCTATGAAATTACTCGAAGGAAAAGTCGCCGTCGTAACGGGCGCCGCGCGCGGAATCGGAAAAGCCATCGCACTTCAGTTCGCACGGGAGGGGGCCGACGTGGCGTTCACCGACCTTGCGATCGACGAGAACGGCAAAGCCGCCGAAGCCGAAATCGCGGCGCTGGGCGTGAAAGCCCGGGGCTATGCGTCGAATGCGGCCGATTTCGAACAGACGCATAAGGTGATCGACGAGATCCTGAAGGAGTTCGGCCGCATCGACATTCTGGTGAACAACGCCGGCATCACCAAGGACGGACTGATGATGCGCATGTCCGAGGCGCAGTGGGACGCCGTGCTGACGGTCAATCTGAAGTCGGCGTTCAACTTCATCCACGCCGTCGTGCCGGCGATGGCGCGGCAGAAGAGCGGATCGATCATCAACATGTCGTCGGTGGTGGGTGTGAGCGGCAACGCCGGACAGTGCAACTACTCGGCGTCGAAGGCCGGCATGATCGGACTGGCGAAATCCATCGCCAAGGAGATGGGCTCCCGCGGCATCCGCGCGAACGCCATAGCTCCCGGCTTCATCATGACGGAGATGACCGACAAGCTGCCCGACGAGGTGAAGGAGGGATGGTACAAGCAGATTCCGCTGCGGCGCGGCGGTACGCCCGAGGAGGTGGCCAAGGTGGCGCTGTTCCTCGCGTCGGACCTCTCGTCGTATGTCAGCGGTCAGGTGATCCACTGCTGCGGTGCGATGAACTGCTGAGCCCCGCCGCTGCCGGGGCGGGAAGGCGGTCGGCCGGCTGCGCGATTCGGGAGCGGACGGAGCTGTCCGGCAAGTTTTTCGATCCTTTGAGCGGCATGTTCGGAGGGGGGGGGAGAAGTTCTCGAACGGCTGTACGAATGAAGGGGGCCGTCTGACGAGTTTTTCCAATTCTCTGAAAATTGCGTATTGGGAGAAGTTCCCGAATAGCATACGGATAAAAACGGGGCTGTCTGAGATCTGTCAGACAGCCCTTTTCGCGTGCCGGGCCGAAGGAGCAGCCGGTTCGGCCGGTCGCCGCGGGGAGGGGCGGAGCCGCGGCGGGAAAGAGCGAAAACGGCGGAGCGGCGGAAGCGGGAGCCGGAGGGGCGAAGGCCGGGCAGAAAGATGTCGGACGGGACCGTTCCCGGGGTGCCGGGCGGTGATGCGGAACGGCAGCGTGCACAGTACGGACCCGAACTTTGTCCGGCGTGCGGGAGAGGCTGGAAGACGAGGGCAGAAGCGGTGAGGACGGCAGAACGGTCGGAGCTGGGGAGCTGCGGAAACGGGAGCCGGAGGGGCGAAGGCCGAATAGAAAGATGCTGGGACGGGACCGTTCCCGGGGTGCCGGGCGGGGATGCGGAACGGCAGCGCGCACAGAACGAATCCGAACTCTGTCCGGCGTGCGGGAGAGGCTGGAAGACGAGGGCAGAAGCGGAGGGGACGGCGGAACGGCCGGAGCTGGGGAGCGGCAAGGGCCGGGAGCCGTAGGGGCGAAGGCTGAAGCGACAGGAGCCGGGCAGAAAGATGCCGGGCGGGACCGTTCCCGGGGTGCCGAGCAGGGAAGCGGAACGGCAGCGCGCATAGAACGAATCCGAACTCTGTCCGGCGTGCGGGAGAGGCTGGAAGACGAAGGCAGAAGCGGTGAGGACGGCAGAACGGATGGAGCTGCGGAAACGGGAGCCGGAGGGGCGAAGGCTGAAGCGACAGGAGCCGGGCAGAAAGATGCCGGGACGGGACCATTCCCGGGGTGCCGGGTGGGGATGCGGAACGGCAGCACGCACAGTACGGACCCGAACTTTGTCCGGCGTGCGGGAGAGGCTGGGAGACGAGGGCAGAAGCGGTGAGGACGGCAGAACGGTCGGAGCTGGGGAGCGGCGGAAACGGGAGCCGGAAGGGCGAAGGCTGGACAGAAAGATGCCGGGACGGGGACGTCGCGGACAAAAAAAGGCCGGCCGGAACCGTGAGCAGGGTTTCGGCTGGCCTGTAAGAAAACTAATTTTCGACGGTGGGTCGAGGCAAGGTGTCGATTCTGGCGCCGCAGGTTCTTAAGCTGCGACTCCGAGAACGCGGGGTTCACCATGCAGCGCACTTACGTTCATGCGCCGCACCCTGCGAGAGCGGGAATCGGCAGTGCTTGCCGCGGCCGCAGTCCGGGAAAAAACCGAACCGAGCGTTGCGGAGCTCGGCCGCAAGAGGTTCGGGTACGCGCCGGCGGTATTAGTTCAATCTCCCGAATCGCCCGTGATGCTGTCGACGGCGGCCGCCCCAAGTAGACTTGATTTCCGGAAGCGGGCGGCGCACGGGAAACGGAGACCCTGCAAAGATAAGAGCGCCGAAGCCGTTTGTCAAGAGGGGGCGGCCTTTTGTTAATGCGAAACGGCAAAATAACGGAGACGCGGCGGGAAACAGGCGGTGGTCGCCGAATGCCTCTTCGTCCGAGCAGCCGGCCGCCCGGTGCGGCGGAATCCGTTCCGCAAGAGGGGCGGAACCCATGAACGGGCGGGGAGCCGTCGGCGGTTGCACGACCGGAACGGGGGCGGCGGACGGCTCGTCGCTCTGCGGATCGAGGCGGGACGGAGCCGGCCCGCTGCAAGCCGCAGCGTGGAGGGACAATCGCTCGGTTTCGGTACGTCATGTGCCGAACCGTCGGGCGGGAGGAGGAAAAACCCCGGGAAAACCGCCCCCGCTGAAAGCGGCGGAAAACGGAGGAGCCGTCGGCGGTCGCACGACCGGAACGGGGGCGGCGGACGGCCCGTCGCTCTGCGGATCGAGGCGGGACGGAGCCGGCCCGCTGCAAGCCGCAGCGTGGAGAGACAATCGCTCGGTTTCGGTACGTCATGTGCCGAACCGTCGGGCGGGAGGAGGAAAAACCTTGGGGAAACCGCCCCGCTGAAAGCGGCGGAAAACGGAGGACCCGTCCGCGAAGCGACCTTCGTGCGACGGAGGACCGCCCGCTCCCCTCCCCTTCTGCGGGACCGAGGACGGACGGAAACTGCGCCTCCGGCAGGCATCGGATGAGGCGGAACGACGAACGCGGGGGCGGGGCGGTCCGGGATCGGGATTCGCAAAGGAAGCCGTTGGGCAGGACGGAGAACTTACGTTCGCGGAAACCGGGCGCGGTCCCGTTGCCCTGCCCTGAAAACGGAAAGTGCCGCGAACCCTGAAAGGCGCCGTCTCGCTGCGGCAGCCTGAAACCGGGCGCCTCGTAATCAGCGCGCCGATGCCCGACATCGGCCGGGAAATAAGGGAAAGCCGGGGGAAAGGCCGCTCGCCGCCGCCTTCTCCCCGGCTTTCGGTAAGGTGCGTGTGGCCGGCATCCGGAACGCTGCGCCGTTTTACACGGTCCAGCCTGCGGACTTTTCCTGAAGCGTCCACAAACGGGCATAAAGCCCCTCGTGCCGCATCAGTTCGTCGTGCGTGCCCTGTTCCCTTATGCGTCCGTCCTCCAGAACGACGATCCGGTCCGCATTCATGATCGTCTTGAGCCTGTGGGCGATGACGATGACGGTACGTCCCCCGATAAGCGTGTCGATGGCCTTCTGGACCTCCACCTCGTTTTCCGGGTCGAGCGACGCGGTAGCTTCGTCCAGCAGGATGATCGGCGCGTTCTTCAGGATGGCGCGGGCGATGGATATGCGCTGCTTCTCGCCGCCGGACAACGTGCAGCCGCCCTCGCCCACCATCGTGTCGTATCCCTGCGGCAGCCGCATGATGAAATCGTGGCAGCAGGCTTTCTCGGCAGCCGCGATGACCTCCTCGTCCGTCGCACCGGGTTTTCCGAAGCGGATGTTGTCGCGGATCGTGTCCTGAAACAGATAGACGTCCTGAAACACCATCGAGATGCGGCTCATCAGGCTTTCGGGCTCTATGTCGTTCATCGGGACCCCGTTGAAGAGGATGCGCCCCTGCTGCGGGTCGTAAAAGCGGGCGCACAGTTTCATGACCGTGCTTTTCCCGCTCCCCGAGGGGCCGACGAGGGCCGTCAGCGCGTTCGTCGGAAACGCGACGGACACGTCTTGCAGCACCTCTCTGTCCCGATAGGCGAACGATACGTGCTCGAACCGTATGTCTCCGGCTGCCGGGGCCTGCCGGTCGCCCTGCATCTCCGGCTCCCGCATCAGCGCGAGAATGCGCCCTCCGGCAATGGAGAAATAGCGGAACTCCGCAAAGTCGGTCAGCGCCGAAGTCAACGGATCGAACACGCGCGAGCCGACCACGAGGAACAGCACGAAGACGAGCAGCGAGAGTTCGCCGCCCAGCAGCAGATAGGTTCCGCACAGCACCATCAGGGTCAGTCCGGCCCGCACCAGCGTAATGCTCAGCAGCACGAAAGGACCCAACAGGGCCTCCTGACGGATGCAGGCGCGGCGCAGCTCCGCGAAAGCGTCGCGCAGGCGGACGAAGCGGTCGCCCAGCAGGTTGTAGGCTTTCATCACGCGAATGCCCAGCAGGTACTCCTCCAGCCGGTTGCCGGCGTCGATTTTCGCCCGGATCTGTCTTCCGCTCAGCCTCTTCTGCACGCCGGTGCTCATCCCTAAAACGAGCAGGGCGAACGGCAGGGCGGCGAACATGGCAAGGGCCATCCGCCAGTCGATCCACACCAGCGAGAGGAACGCCAGCACGGGCATGACGAGAGCCCCCATCAGTTGCGGCAAATGGTGGGAAATGCCCGTCTCGGCCATCGTGAAATCGGTAACGAGCATGGAGGAAAGGTCGCCCGGATCGCGCCGGGACAGAAATCCCAGCGAGAGCTTCCGAAGATGTTCCGCCAGCGCGATGCGTCCCGAGGCGCTCATTTCGTAGGCCCCTCTGAAATTGGCCCGGTAGGAGGCCCGTTCGGCCAGAGCCATCGCCAGCATATAGACGACCGATATGCCGAAAATGCACCACAGCCTCGGCGTATCGAGCGGTTCGCCGCTGCCGTCGAATGCGGCGAAGATGATGCGCACGGCCTCGACGGAGAGGCAGAACGGGATGATGTTGACCAGATTGGCGAGCATGGTGCAGCCCACGGGCTTGCAGAGACGCTCCGGACGGCCTATCGTGATGTTTTCAATCGCATTCATGTTTCGGCTCCTTTTATTTACGTGCGACGATATGCAGCTCCTCTTTTGCCCGAATCGCCCGGATGTCGGAAAAGCCGGCCCGGGACAGCAAACGCTTCAGCTCCTCGGCTCCGTACACCGTCATTCCCCCGATCCGATCCGTCCACATCCTTCCGAGTTCGGGGTCGCCCGCCTCCAGACCGATCAGAAAGCAGCCCCCCTTACGGAGCACGCGGAAGACTTCGCCCAGCGCTTTGCCGACGGGGCGCCAGAAATAGACGGTCTCGAAGGCCGTAACGGCATCGAACGCCCCGTCCCCGTAGGGCAGGGAGCAGACGTCGCCCTGCCGGATGAAACAGCGCCGGTCCAGCTCTCCCGCATTGTGCCTGCGGGCGAAGGCGACGCTCTCCTCCGAGAGGTCTATGCCGTAAACCCGTCCCTGCGGACACAGCTTCAGCAGACGCTTCAGGTCGGCGCCGCCACCGCATCCGATGTCCAGAACGTTCCACTCGGGCTGCCAGTCCACCTGCCGCATGCCGCGGCGGGCCAGCGAAGCGTGGAAACGGTTCATTCCGCGCAAAACCATCCGTCCCCAGAATCCCTGCGGACAGCTCGTGTTCTGCAAAATATCGTTCAAGAAACTGTTTTTTTTCATATCGCTGTATTCAATTTTTGTTCAACGTCCAATGATAAGCACTCGTGTAGGCATCCCACATCCTCTTGTAGAGACCCTCGGCCGAGGATAAGGCGTCGTGCCTGCCCTGCTGCACGATCCGCCCCCGCTGCATGACCACGATGTTGTCCGCCGAGGCGACGGACGACAGACGGTGGGCGATGACGATCACGGTCTTGCCCTTTATGAGGGCTTGCAAGGCCTGCTGCATCTTGTATTCGTTCTCGGGGTCGGCGAAGGCCGTGGCTTCGTCCAGCACCAGTATCGGCGCATTCTTCAGAATGGCGCGGGCCACGCATATCCGCTGCGCCTCGCCGCCCGACAGATACACGCCCTCGTCGCCGATCCGCGTCTCGTAGCCTTGCGGCAGACGTTCGATGAACTCATGGCACCGGGCGGCTTCGGCTGCGGCCATGACCGTCGCTTTCGTGGCGGAGGGGGACCCCACGGCGATGTTCTCGTACAGCGTGTCGTAGAACAGGAACGTATCCTGAAAGACGAACGAAACGGTGTCCATCAACTGCGGCGCAGCAATGTTCCTGATGTTCACGCCGCCGATAAGAACCTCTCCCTGCGCCGCGTCCCAAAAGCGCGGGATCAGGTTCGCGACGGTGGACTTGCCGCTTCCCGAAGGGCCCACGAGCGCCGTGATCCGGCCTTGGGGAGCCGTGAAGCAGACATCGTGCAGCGCCTCGGTCCGCGTGCCCTGTTCCGTATTCTCGTAGGAGAACGACACGTGGCGGAACTCCACGTCATACGACCGGGGCACCTCGGGGCATGCCGGTTCGGGAACGGGCGCTTTCGCCAGAATGCGGTCGATCCGCGCCACGCCTTCGTCGATCTCCTTGGTGTTGCCGCCCAGAAACGTCAGCTTGTAGACGGGCGAAGCCACGCCCGGCCCCATGACGATGAAAAACAGCCATACGGCGGCCCGTGCGAGCGACTGCGGGTCCCCGCGCATCAGCAGGATACCCGCGGGAAGCAGGAACGTTACCGTCGAACCCAGCAGAACGGTGAATGCGATCATCCCGTTCTGGTAGGTGTCGCAGCATTTCAGGGCGAACGTCTTGTATGCCTGTATCTCGGCATCGAACCGGCGGAACGAGCGGACGCTCTGCCCGAATATCTTCACCACGGGCATCCCCCTGACGTACTGCACGGCGGAGGCGCTCATCCTTTCCTGCGCGTCGTAATAGATACGCATGAACTCACGCGCCTGTTTCCCCATGAAATTGGAGAATTGCAGGGCGAAGCCCGACAGGACCACCGCGAGACAGACCGCCGTCAGCCATGGATCCAACGAGAAAAAGATGACGAGCATCACCGCGACCGTCGCCGCAACGTTCACCAAGTCGGGAATCGTGTGGGCGATGAACCCCTCGATCTTCTCGATGTTTTGCTCCATCGTCTTCTTGACGGCTCCGGTAGAGGTGCCGTTCAGATAGCCCAGCGACAGCTTGCCGATGTGTTCGGACAGCCGGACGCGCAGACCGTACAGAATGCGGAATGCCGCCACGTGCGAGGACATCAGGGCGGCGTACAACAGCACCAGTCCGCCGACAAGCCCTCCGAAGGCGATCCACCCCCAGCGGATCATGCCGGCCCCGTCGACCGAAGCCGGGTTCGCACCGTGCGTCAGCAGCTCTTCGAGCACCTTGTACACCGCCCAATAGGGCACGAGCATGCACACGGCGCTGCCTGCCGACAGCAGACCCGCCAGAAAGAGCAGCCCTTTCTTCTCTCCCGCGATCTCGAACAGGCGGGACAGACCTTCTTTTTTCTTAGTCTCGGTTTTCATATACGGAATTTTTACGGATTCTTCATTCGTCGCCGGCGAATTCCGGCAGGAGCTCCGGCCGGACCACGACCTCCCCCTCCGCCTCCGCCGCACCCTTTTCGGTCAGCCGGAAATCGCAGCACGAGGCTCCGTGGGCCAGCGTGCGGGTCCGTGTCAGCCGGATGCCGAGGACGTCGTACGCGACGTAATCGTTCACGCAGAAATAGGGGAAAAAGCGCTCGGCGCCGATGCGGGAACAGAGTTCGGCGACCGGGCAGCGGACGATGTCCATCCCGACATCGAACGCATCGTCCGCATTCGGCAACACGCAATCGAACAGCCAGTCCTCCGCAGAGGAGACATGCGAGGCGGAGGCGATGCGGCGCACATAGTCGGGCGAACACAGCATCTCGCGCATTTGCGGGATTTTCCCAGAAGGGATGCTCGACGACGCGAGTTTCCTCAGGACGCGCTGCGTTGCGGCGGAACATTCTGCCGGGCTCCAACCCCGGGCTGCCAATTCTTTCCATAGACCGATCTCCCAAGCTACGCCGATGATGTTTTTCACCCATGGCGATGTCGGCGGGACCTCCGGAATCACGGGGGCGATGCGCTGGAAATGCCCGACAGCCGCCTTCATCGCGGAGCCGATGGATTCGACCGGCATACGAGGCGCCAGCTCCTCCCTGAAAAGTTCTTCGAACCGTCCCAGCATCGGGAGATAGGGTTCGATCGTCGTCTCTTTCATCGTTCACGGGGAGCGGCCGCCGCGCCGCGGCAATTCGATTCGGCTTCATGCGCGGCCTCCGTCTGCCGAACGATGCGGTATCCCAGCATCGAACTGAACTTGTAGCACAGCCGTGTCATACGCCCCAATATCTGACCGAAGAAGAAACCCCAGCGCGGGCGGAAGAACTTCATGTAGTTGGCCTGTTCCAGAAGGCGCAGGCGGGGTTCCCATCGCTCCACCCGGCGACCGTCGCTCAGGCCGGAGCGGATTTGCGCCTCGTGTCCGCGGAGCGAATCGGGCTTCATGCCGTGGCGGCTCATCATCGTGCCGCAGACGTCGAACCACAGTTCGCCGCCCGCGAAACGCTCCGCCACACGGTGCAGGAACGTCTCGACCTGCTCTTGGTAGAAATACATCAGCACCCCTTCGACCACGAAGATGAAATGCGCGTCGGGATGCCGGAGGCGCAGGTCGTCCAGCCAGCCGGCATCCAGCAGGGAGGCCGCAATGTAGGGGTTGCCCGGCTGCTCCGGGAGCAGCTCGCGGCGCAGCGCGATGACCTCCGGCAGGTCCATGTCGTAGAATACGGCCTTCCCGTTGCCGATGCGCTGGAAACGGGTGTCCAGCCCGCAGCCCACGTTCACGACCACCGCATCGGCGTGCCTCTCGATGAAGCGGCTGACGGCACGGTCGAAATACCACCCGCGGACGACGCAGCCGACTTCGCTCAGCTTCGCTCCGTCGAAGCGGGAATAGTCGTACTCCAGACTCTCCGCAAGACGCTCCGCGGCCTCGTCGTTCAGGACGGGATGCCTGCGGCGGCTTTCTTTCGCTCTGTAATAGAGCGGGATGAGCAATGTCTCGGCGACGATGCTCTCGAATTGATGTTTCCGTTTCATTTTACAATGGAATTTATCAGTGAACAATATTCGGATTCGTTCATGAAAAAAGGAGGAAAAATCCGTAAAGATTTCCTCCTTTTCCGCTGTCCCCTCGCGGCGGCTTTTCCGGGTACGGGTTTGCTGTCGGTCATACCTTGATGATGGCCCTCCAACCTTGAATTTCGAACAGAATGTAATCGTGCAGGATGGATTCCATCTCCCCTCTGGGCACCGCGTGCATCAACAGCTCCTCGAAGAGCGTGAACATCCACACCGTGTGCAGGTGAATGATGAAATCGGACACGGACGTATTTATGTTCGGGTACTTCTTCTTCATGGCGGCGAACCATGCCTTGACCAGCCCGGTCGAACGGTCGGTGTAGCTCTCGCGGAAACGCTCCAGCGAAGAGCCTTGGGCGCGGAACAGCAGTATTTCCAGCAGATCACGATGCGTGTCGATGAGCGAAACGTATTCGTCGATGCAGGTCTTCAGGTATTTTTCGGAACGCATCGACATCACGTCCTCGCCGCGTATGCCGTGATGCTCCTGCAACATGGCCTCCATGGCGTGCAGAACGGGACGGACCACCTCGCGGAACAGTTCGTCCTTGCCCGCGAAGTAGTTGTATATGTTCCCGACACCTACGCCGACTGCTCCGGCGATCTCGCGCATGGAGGTCTTGGAATAGCCCTTCCGGCCGAACTGCTCGCCGGCGGCCGCCAGTATGCGGCGGCGTATGTCGTCTTTCAGCACTCGCATATGAAATAACGAACGACGTTCGGTTCGTCGTTTCGGCAAAGGTACATTATTCGGGACAGTCAGACAATCGTCATTTATAGGTATTTCGCCCCATGGCGAAAGGCGGGCGGAGCACGGCCGGTCGTCCGGACAGGTCCGAAAGCAGCCGTTCCGGACGTTCGGAAGCCGCCGCAAATGTGTGTCCGCGAGACGGGCGGGCGGAAAGACGGGGAATGTACGCCGCCTCCGTTCGTCCGGATCCGCAGCCGGCCGCCCGGCGGGCCGCATCCGTTCCGCAAGAGGGGCGGAACCCATGAACGGGCGGGAAGCTGCCGGCGGTCGCACGACCGGAACCGCACGCGGGAGAAGGGCCCGAGGCGGATGTTCCGCACGAAACGCAGTTGCGCACGATTCGGCCCCTCCCCTATTATACATAAGGTGTCCGTTCCGGCTTTGCGATCTTGCCGAGGCGGCGACGGCTGAAAATCCGTTGTCCGAGAATGCGCCGGGCCGTGTCGGGGCAGCCGGAAAGACGGCGGCGAAGCGACGCCCCCGAAAAAAACGCCCGGAAACGGGGTCCTTGCGCCGGCAAGGAAGCGAAGCATCCGTCGCCGTTCTCAGGAGAAGGCCGGCGGGCTCTCGGGCATGCCGGCATCCGGTCGGCTTTGCGCTCCTCGGCGCCGATACGGCGAGGCCCGAAAAAAAGAAAAAACGCCGATCGGTCCGGGCG
>NZ_FCNT01000090.1 GCF_900021155.1 Alistipes sp. CHKCI003 | reverse complement strand
ATATAGAAAATCGTCTCTTATTCTGCAAAATATTTGCACCTTATTTGTTATTAAAACTATCCATTTTATGGATTTGGGCACTAAAAAAAATTTTAAGGGGCCATCTAAACTTGTTAGACAGCCCCTTCATATCGACGGTGTCACTTTGCTTTTCCGACGATCAGTCGTCGTAGTCGGTCAGGTAGAAGCCGCGGTCGTCGAACGAGAGTTCCACCATGTTGTTCAATTCCACCTTCCACTCGTGCCGCTTGTGTTCGATCTCGGTGATGAAGGTCCCCGGAAAAGTCTCGGCAACATAACTGCATATCGCCTCGGGAACGACGGCCTCGGGAACGGGATGCAGCCGGCTTTTGACTTTCTTCATTTCGCCGTTCCGTAGAAATTCCACCTTCGTGCCGTTGCTGAAGACGACCTGATAGGTGATCCCGAACTCCTCGTATTCCCACCTGACCAGCGCCACTTTCTCCTGCGGGTAATGCGTGGAGAGGAACTCCTGCGCCGCTGCGGGCAGCTTCTGCCGCGGCATGGCCCGCTCGAACTCCACGTTCCACGCCACCGCCAGCAGCAGGACGATCGCGGCGAGCGTCCCGTAGGCCCACAGCCACCGTTTGGCGGCATAGGGTCGGAGTGTTTCGGGCAGCTTAATCGTCATATCCTATTACGTTGAACTGCATGTCGAATTTGATCTCCAATCCGCTCGACAGCTCGATCTCCCATGTGTAGGGGTCGCGGTCGATCTTTTTGATGAACTGCCCCGGGAAGTTGCTTCTGGCCACGAATTCGGCGATCTGCTTGGGGACGATCGAAGCCGGTACGGGGGCGTACTTGCGCTCCACGCTTTCCCACTGGCCGTCTCTGCGGAAGTCCACCTCCGTGCGGTCCGTGTAGACCACCTCGTACTCCGAGCCGAAATGCTTGACATCTTCCACCACGTAGGCCACGGTCAATGAATCGAAGTGCTGTTTGAGGAACTCCTGCGCCGGCTGGGGCAGTTGTTGTACGGTGATGGCGCGTTCGTGTCCGTCGGCCAAAGCTACGCCGGTCGAGCAAATGAGCATCAAAGCTGCAAAAAGAATCTTTTTCATAACTGTGTGATTTTAATGATTTGTAAATGTTTTTTATTATTTATCAGTCGTCTATATCCAGCAGGTTATAGCGCAGGTCGAACGTCAGTTCCAGCCCGTTGGTGAGCTTCACTTCGTAGTTCCGCTTGTCGCGGTCGATTTCCAGCACCGCCACATCGCCGTACAGTTCCCGTGCTTTGGCCATGATCGGTGCGGGAACGATCCCCGCCGGTACGGTTGCATAGCGGCAGTCCACGTCCTTCCAGTCTCCGTTGCGGTAGAACTCCACCTTCTTGCCGCTGGTGAAGATCACCTCGTACTTCACCTCGAAGAAGTCGCGCTCCTTCTTAGCGTAGGCCACTTTCTCCATGGCGAAATATTCCTGAATGAATTGCTGCGCCACGCGGGGCAGTTGTGCGATGGACACGGCCTTGTCATGGTCGGCCCGGGCGGTCGAGATTCCTAACAGGAACAGGCCCGTAAGCATCAGAATCGTCTTTTTCATAATATCGTTTTATTTAGTTTAGTTGTTCAGTTCGTTTCTTTTGAGCGGATTACCGAACCTTTCGTGATACAAAGGTCGGTACCGATTCTAAAATGAAATTGAAATAATCTGCGGATGAAGAAAAAATATGATTTTTTTTTTGCATCCTGTCAAGGTAGCTTTTTAGATCGCAGCCTATAAGTTCGGAACTCCTGAAAATGGGAACCGCCGGAGAGGATCGTCTGTTCCTTTCGGCGGTTCCGATTATCAAGAAGTCATGCCCTGCGCTGCATTAGTCGCGCATCGTGTGCAGGATCTTTCCCTGCGGGTCGATGCGGAGCTTGTATTCGCCGCGATCCTTTCTCACTTCCACCTCGTAATAACTTTGCGAGGAGGTCTCCACGAAGTCGGCCTCGTCATCGTCGAATCGGTAGCCCTCCCGGCTGACGGCCTGCGTCACGGCCTCGGGCAGCTCGCGGAGGCGTACCTCCCATTCGGTCCTGATCCACTCGTTGCGGCCGTTGAAAGTGAGCTCCTTTTTGATGTTCTCGTGGATAATTTCTACCTCCAAGAATCCGTCGTCATAGTCTCGCTCGACGATACGCGCTCCGGGATACTTCTGATTGATGAAGCTCTCGATGTCGCCGCCTGCGGGCAGTCCGCCGCTCTCGCCCATGTCGATCTGAGGCCGTTCGATCAGGCCGCTATCGTCCACATAGACCTCCACGTCGTCCCAGCGGGTCTCCAGCTCGAACACCCACCATGTGCGGTTGCCGTTGGCAGCGTTGGTCTCCACCTTTTCGATGTCGTCCACACGGCGGTCATCCGTATAGTATTCCGAAGTCTTCATCGCCGCTACGATATTCGCGGGAACCGTGCCGTTCAGGTCCGAGCGGTAGTAATCGGTCTTGGTGTAAATCCAGTTCTGCGAAGCGTCGAAGAAAAGCTCGACCTTGCGATTGCCGAGAATGGCCTCTACCTCCGTACCGCTGTATTCGAGGTCTATTTCGATCACGCGGCCGCCTTTGGCTATGATATTGGTCTGGAGGTATTGTTCGATGCTGGCCGCAGGCTGCTGCGGAAGCTGGTCCTCGTAGCCGTTGTCCGTGGCGTCGGCCACTTCATTTACGAGGATGCCCTCGGCCGAGAAGTAGAGGTCCATCGTGGTGGCCAACCCGTCGGCCGTGGTGCCGCACACGCCGATCACGTACACCACGACGGCTTTACCGTCCGCGGTGGGCTGCATCACGTCCTTGCGTTCCAGTTTATCTACTTTCCCTGTCAGGGTCCACTCGGAGGCTTCTCCCTCGGCTGGCGTGCCGTACTTGCTGGCGTTGAAGCCCTCCTGCACGGCCTGCGGCAGATCCGTGAAGGCGATACCCGTCTCGGTCATCGTCCACTCGCCGTTCAGGTTCTCGAACCATGCGTTGCTTTCGCCCGCAGTGGCAGCATAGGTTGCTGCCGAGGATTTGAAATTGGCGATGGCATAATCGCCGCTCACGCGCCATGTTACGTTCGTTGCGCCCGGGTAGCGGGCCTCGAAAGCGGCTATCACCGCTTGAGATACTTCTCCGGAACCGGGGCCGCCGATTCCTTCGTCTTTCGAACAGGACGAGAGCCCCAGCACCGCTGCGGCCGCTAATGTCCAAATGGTCGGATTGTGTCTTTTCATTGCAATTTGATTTTAGTGGTCGTATGGTTGATTAACGATTTCTTCTTCGAGTTCTTCCGCCGCATCAGAAACGGAAACTCAGGTAAAGCCGCATGGCTCCCGCGCGGGTTTTCAGGTCTCGGTTGCCGTGATAACCCCAGTCGTAGTCGTCCTCGTCGTCCGAGAAGGCGTTCTTGATCTTGCCCCAGCGGCCCTCGACGCCCACGGAAATGACCTTCCACGAAACCGCTCCGCCGGCGCTGAAATAGGTGGCGTAGCGGGCGTTCACGTCCCCGTCGAAAACGGTCAGCGCGCAGGAGGGGACGATGCGCCCGTAAACGTTGATCTTCAAATCCCCGATGGGACTCACCGTGACCGAAGGACCTACGGCCATACCCAGATCCGCCTTGTGGGCGTCGAGCCCGCCCCAGTCGTCTTCATAGGGGTAGCCGTTGTTCGGATACCGGTCCGGGTCGTAGCGGTCGCCGTCCCAGCCCCCGTTCCATCCGCCGTAGGAGAGGTCGTATTTGGCCCAGTTGGCGTCGAGCCAAGTCCAGTCCAGCCCGATGCGGATCATTCCCAGCAGGGGCTTGCGGTGCAGGTGGTAGGTGCGGCCCCACGAGAGCGAAGCGCCCACGTCGCTGCGGAGCTTGCCTCCGTCCTGCGGAAGGGTGAGCTTTTCGCTCACATAACCGATGTTGAAATAGCGGGCCCGTGTCTTGTGCCGCCAATAGGTGTCGTCCGTTGTAGTCGCAGGCGGACGGGATTCGGTCGTGCGGCCGCCCTCCAGCGCATGCACGCGGACTGCGAGGTCTTCCACGACCTGTCGCAGGGAGTCTATGTGCCGCTGCGTGGTACTTTCGTTCTGTGCCGCGGCCGGGAGGGCTGCAAGTGCGAGACAGAGCAGCCATGCGCTCCGTATCGCTCTTTTCTTTTTCATTGCGTGTATAATTGATATCATTTTAAGATTAAGGTTTGATGATTACGGTGCAAATATCCGGTGGCAAATCTGAAATGAATCTGAAATGAGAAAAAAAAGTGTGGGCGGAATATTTTTTTATGTCCGTTTCCCTTTTCCTGGTAATGATCTGAAAAAAAATTAATCGCTTATTTTAACTTCTTTATAGAATCTTCCGGTAATTTTGTACTTCGAAAAACAAACGAAAATACCATGAAGATACTGATCGTGGAAGACGAGCCCTCGCTGCGAGAAGTAATGAAACGGACGTTGGTCCGGGAGGGCTATGTCGTGGAAACGGCCGGCACCTTTGCCGAGGCCGACGATAAACTGGCTGCATACGCTTACGACTGCATCCTGTTGGATATCATGCTGCCCGACGGCAACGGATTGAACCTGCTGGAGCGCATCAAATCCGAAGGCAAGCGGGAGAACGTGATCATCATCTCGGCCCGCGGTGCCATGGAGGACAAAGTGGCGGGCCTCGACCTGGGCGCCGACGACTACCTGCCCAAGCCGTTCCACATGATGGAGCTCTCGGCCCGCATCCGCAGCGTGGCGCGGCGCAGCCAAAACGGAGGCCAGCGGGGCTTCACGCAGGGCAACGTCTATCTCGACCCCGAACGGGGTGTCGTACAGGTGAACGGCGTAACGCTGGAATTGCTCAAAAAGGAGTTCGACATCCTCTCGTACTTTTTGCAGCGTCCCGGTCACACGATAGACAAGGCCGTGCTGGCCGAGGCGGTCTGGGGCGACCACGTCGATCAGGCCGACGACTTCTCCTTTGTTTACGCCCAGATACGCAACCTGCGCCGTAAACTGGAAAAGGCCGGAGCGACGGTCGAGATACGTTCCCTCTACAACTTCGGCTACAAGATGGTCGTTCTCGATACATAAACGGGAAGGCTTGCCGCGAATTAAGAGTTATTCATACGAGCGAGGCGATGAAAACAACGGCGATTTGGATGGTTGCCGAGTCATCGCCCCAAAATTTGAAAATAGAAATACGATGAAACTGATCTACCGTCTGGCCGTGCGCCTTTGCTTGGTTCTGTTACCCATAATGGCATTATGGGTGTGGTTGTTCTACGCCTCTATGGTGGACGAGATCAACGACGAGGTGGACGACGCGCTGGAGGACTACTCGGAGCTTATCGTCATCCGCATGATGGCCGGACAGGAGCTTCCCGGTCTGAACGACGGCTCGAACAACAGCTACTCCATAACGCCCGTGGACGAGCGTTACGTCGCCTCCCGTCCGATGATCGATTACCGCGATGCGGAGGTCTATATCCCCGAGAAGAAGGAGACCGAGCCCGCCCGTATGCTGACCACCATCTTCCGCGACGATGCGGGCCAGTTCTACGAGCTGCGGGTTTCTACGCCCTCGTTCGAGAAAGACGACCTGCTGCGAACCGCAGCTTATTGGGCCGTATTCCTCTACCTCTTCCTTTTGCTGACGGTATTGGGCCTTACGTTGCTGGTGTTTCAGCGCAATCTGCGTCCGTTGTACGTCCTGCTTCGGTGGCTGGACGACTACCACCCCGGCACCGGCAACCGGCCCGTTCCGAACGATACGACCATCGCCGAGTTCCGGCGGCTGAATGTCGCCGCGCAGGAAGCGCTGGACCGCTCCGAAGCGCTGCACGAACAGCAGAAACAGTTCATCGGCAACGCCTCGCATGAGTTGCAGACCCCGCTGGCCGTACTGGGCGCCCGCCTCGAATGGCTGCTCGACGGACCGGACGTGAACGAACGGCAGGCCGGTGAGATCATCCAGATGCAGCGCACGCTGAGCCATATCGTCAGGCTGAACCGCACCCTGCTGTTGCTGACGAAGATCGACAACAACCAGTTTCCCGAGAACTCGGACGTGGACATCGCCGCGCTGGTTAGGGAGCAGGCGGAGCTTTGCGGCGAGATCTACGCCTCGCGCGGGCTGGTTTGCTCGCCGGCTCTGCCGGGTAGCTTCACGGTCCGCATGAACGAGTCGCTCGCCTCGGTGTTGGTCACGAACCTCGTGAAGAACGCCTACCTGCACAGCGAGCCCGGTACGCGGATCGACATCCGGATCGAGGGCCGCATGCTCACCGTTTCCAACGAGGGTGGCGAAGCGCTGGACGGAGAGCGTATCTTCGAACGCTTCTATCAAGGAAGCAAGAAGGAAGGATCGACGGGTCTCGGATTGGCGCTGGTGCGGGCCGTGGCGAATTATTACGCGCTGGAGGTCGGTTATCGTTTCGAGAACGGCCGTCACGTTTTCAGCGTTACATGGCCCTAAAATCACTTTTTGGATGATCGGCCTTCCTCAATACTTTTGATTATATAGGAGTAATCCGAGCAGTTGTTTCTGTTCTTCCTGCCAGAGCGAGGAGATCAGGTCATGGTCGTTTTGCAGGCCCCGGTCCGCAAGGCGTATTCCACCGTGAATCCATAACTATGGGCATACCCGATAAAACCGATTCTACGGTTTGTCGGCCTTCGGTATAAATCTTGTCGGGTTGTGACAAGCGGCCGTAACTGTTCGCCGCTGTTCTGTCGGCTGCCGTGCCATTAAGAAGTTACCGGCACCGCGTCGGCGGTATTCTTTTATACCTCTTCCTTTCCCTCTTCTCTTATACTTCGGCGAAGCCTCCTGCCCTTTATACGATTATATAGTATAACCGTTTCCTGCGGCTTCGTTTCCTGCCGTCACCGATTGGGTTTTCCGGATGCAAAGGTCGGCTGCCGCGCCGATTCCGTCGCTTTGAAGTGCATTTCTCGGAAAATTCTTCCTTCCTGTGTAAGCGTAATTTTCCGGAAAAAGCGCCGGAAAGGGCTTTTCGTCAGCCTTTTGAAGCACCCGTAAATCCCAAGCGGTTCGGCAGAAAAAGAACCGAGCAAAGGGAAAAGAAACAACAATTCAGGTAATGGCAGGACTAACCACCTTGCCGCAAAAACTTTCTATTATGTTATATGTTCACACTATCGGACACATCGGCAAAGACAGCCGGGTCATCGCAGGAACGCACGGTTCATTCTTGGCTATGGATATAGCCGTAGATGATTACTCGAAAGGACAGAGCGTCGCCACGTGGGTAAGGGTGCGGAGCAATAAGGAGGGGCACATCCGCCTGTCCGAGTACCTTACCAAAGGACGGCTGGTGCTCGTCGAAGGAACGCTGTCGTACTCCTTGTGGGAGGACAAAAACGGCGACAGCCAAGTGCAGCTCTCTATCACGGCCGATTCGATCGCTTTCGTTAATTCCGGTAAACGTAACGCAACCGGGAACGATGCGGACGAGGAGCCTGTAAAGGCTGCCGGAAACACTCCCGTGCCGCCCGCCGATACTCCGCAAGACGACGCGGATGACCTGCCGTTCTGATGCCGTTTCTTATCATCCAGATAATGAAACGATACTAAATGTAGTATAAATAATGTTGATTTTCAGTGTTTTGATATATTGTCTACCAAAGAAAAACAGTTTGGTTTTTGTATTCAAATGCGTAATGGAACAAAATTAGTTTGCTTGGGAGATGAACCCTATAATGAAGCTAACCGTCATTATGTAGAAGGTGCAGATTGGCTTCTGTGTGAGGCATTTTGAGTATATAAAGACCGTCATGTATTCAAACCATACGAAAAACACCATAGCACTGCATTGGAAGTTGGATTATTAGCTGAAAAATTAAACGTAAAGATCTATTGCTAGATAAGAATCTAAGTACACGCAAAAAGAATTACATGGAAGAAGCTTTACTGAATTTCAAGGGGAAAGTGTTTGTTCCCGACGATTTGGAAGAGATTAATATAAACGAATAAAAGGAGCATGTGGGTGAACTCTATTCGGAGAAACACGGACGGAAATTCACGACCGAAAAGGCGGTGTTTCAAGTGGTGAAAGACCCGACGGACGGGACGAAACTGGTTCTTGCCTTCGACCGGAAACCCATTGCCGAGCGGTTCAAAGAGCAATTCGACAAGCTAAGGCAGAATATACACCGACCTATACAGCCGCAAAGGAAAGGCAGGAGGATGAGGCTATAAATCCGAATAATGGAGTGAAAAAGATTCCCTATCGAAACTAATGAAGCGTCAGAATGCCTGCAAATGAAGTGAATGATTCTTTTTTGTGAACTGATTTTGCAAAATAGCTGCCGACAGTTCGTACTTTCGGAAAAAGATATTATATTTGCAAATAAAAGAGTTATTTGGCAGCATAGCAACGCAAAACGCTGAAATTAGCACGGTTACTAAATCGTTACCTCTATTTCTCAAATAATTCGCTAAAATTTTATTCCTCAATTGGTTAAGTCAAACCAATAAAAATCTAAAATAATTCATTACAACGGTTTCTCCAACAAGCGGTAACAATTTAGAGAAATAACGGTTTCAATGTTTTACACGATTCTGTTCCGTCGGGGCAGCCTGTTCCATACAAATATAGGAAATTCCCTTGAGTTTTGCAAATTAGTTATTTTCGTCGTTTTTTCACGTTTAGACGGCCTCCGACGGCTGAGAACGGTCATTCATCATATCGCTTCCAAGAAATACGTTTACCTGCCGATCCCTCGGACAGTCCGGGGTTATTGTCAAACTAAAAAAACGTATTTCAATGGACTACACGATGATTGAAACGTGTGCTTACGACGAGTTGCAGACACTCGTCGGTCAGCTTCTGGATCGGGTTTCCCGCTTCTGTTCCCGTCAAACCTCCGATCCGTCGCGGTGAATGACTTCGGAAGAGGTCAGCAAAGCCCTGAACATCACGCTGCGGGCTTTGCAATATTACCGCCAGATCGGTATCGTACCCTACACGTCTCTCGGAAATAAAGTCTTTTTCCGTGAACGGGACATCGCTCATATTCTGCAACACAATCTGATTCAACCGACCAGATAATGAATCCGGAAATCATCCTTCGCACGACACCGGAACATCAGGCTTTGTGTCGTAACCTGCGCAAAGCGATCGTCGCGCTCGACAAACTCCTTTCGGAAAAGCGTCCGTCGATTCTTTCGGAAACTTATCTGACCAGTGAAGAAGTACGCGAAATTTTCGATTTGAGTCCCCGCACCTTGCAGAATTATCGCGATAACCGTCAGATTCCCTATACGACCATCGGCGGCAAGATTCTCTACCCGCAGTCTGCTTTGTACAAACTGTTGGAATCTCACTTTATCGAAGCACAGCGGTAATACGAACAAAAGAGAGAGGTCAGTCGGCCTCTCTCCTTTTATTCTGTTTCTTAGGATACCGCCGGATAAAGTTGCTGTAGTCTATTTCGATGACGACATCTGTTCCGAAGTCGATTCTTATCGGATGCTTATGCAACTGTTGGTCATATTTCGGGGTAAGAGATTTCCGTATGGCTTCCGCCGTAAAGATTATTCCATAGGGCAGTCCTATCTCCTGTCCGTATTCGGGATATCGGCGCATGATCTCCATCCGGCATTTGTCGATGTCGTCGAGGGTGAATACTTCACCGTCGACAATCCGCTGCATGCGCACGCAAAGATCGTATCGGTGTTGAAGGCGACCGATTTTTTCCATGTGTCGGGTCAGATAGTTTCGGTTTGCGCGAGAGAGGTTTCCAACGGATACGAACGACAGATTTCGGTAGCGCTCGTCGTTCAGTGCCTCGTTCAGTTCTTCTTTCAGTCTGGCTGCCTGATCCTTATACCTTGTCATAACGATGCTTCTTAACGGATTCGACCATGTTCGGTTATTTGTCGGTGGAAATGAAATCCCGAACGTATCGTTTTGTAGTGTACAAGTCCCGCTCGATGGTCAGGCCGAACGGCAGCTGAATGGCTTCCAGATCAGAAAGCATCAGATACCCCCACTCCCACTCGAAAATATGACAAAATCCGAACAGGCGCCAGTCGTCGCCTTCGCGTTCGGCTTCGGTGATGAGCCATGTTCCGGCACCGCAGGGATTGAAGTATTTGACGAGGACCTCGGCCTCTAATCCTTTCCCTGCCTGCGAACCGATGGGATGATTCTCGAATTTCGAGATGATCTCTTCAGTGAGTAATTCCATAAGAAACGATATTTGGTCTGCCCGGAACGCCCGGACAGCAAGAGTCCGACAGCCGCAGCGGGATGACCGGAGACAAGACCCTGCGCGGTCTTGGCGTGTCGTTCGCTGCGGCTATCTTGCTGGACGGGTGGGCGGGGAAATATCATTATGATTTGTCCGTACCGGAACCAATGGCTAAATTTGTCATGTATCGTTACAAATAACAGATAATAAATATGATGAATAGAATTATACTGATCGGTAACGGATTCGACCTTGCACACGGGTTAGCGACAAGCTATACGGATTTTATTCGGGGCTACTACACTATTCAGAAATTAGGATTATTGAAAGGCGAGTACGAATTAAATGATGGTTTATGTGCTGTCAAAATTTCCGGTCCGGAAGACCGGAAAACCATGCAACATTTCCGTTGGGTTCTGAGCAATAGCATGTTTCAATTAACACGAAATCTGGGAGAAATAACTCCGCAAGAGCAATACAATAAATTCTTCAACGATAACTTAACCTATAAAAGCAAATTCTTCGAAGCAATAGATAAGGCTGCCGAATCGAAAAATTGGGTCGATATCGAAAGCGAATATTATGCGTGGCTGAAAAATATTTTTCGTCAGAGCCCCTGCGGATACTCCACTCCGGATCGGCTTAATGAAGATTTGGATTTGATAAAGACATATTTAACAGTACACCTGTCTTTGGTTCAAGAAAAAATTAAGCCGGCCCTTGTAAAGGATTGCATCCGGGAGACAATCTATGAACCTTTCGATGTGCGGGACATATCCGTCGGGGGACAAGGTCTGTTCGAGGAATTTTTGGCTGCACGATTGAAATCCCTGTCTACGGATGATAAAATAGACAATTTCCTGCGTCGGTTCGGACAATCTTCTCCCGACCGTCATGTAGACATTATGCGATATCTCGGTTCTGTCCGAAGTTCATCCGCGCCGGATTCATTGGATATATCGAAACACCTTAAAAAAATCAACGATAACGAAGGCGACGTCCCGAACTGTTTTTTGTTGCCCGAACAGATTCTGTTGTTGAACTTCAACTACACGAAGATGGCCGACCTGTATATTCCCGAAGGGTCGGATTTCAAGGTCAACCATATTCACGGAGAGCTGGAGAATGATAAAAATCCTATTATCTTCGGTTATGGCGACGAATTGGACGAAGATTACAAGAAAATCTCCAACCTACAAGATAACAGCTACCTGACGAACATCAAATCCATCCGTTATCTGGAGACGGACAACTACCGCCGTCTGCTCCGGTTCATCGATTCGTCGCCATACCAGATCTACATCATGGGACATTCGTGCGGGAACTCCGACCGCACGCTGCTCAATACGCTTTTCGAACACCGAAACTGCGTGTCCATCAAACCTTTCTATTATCTGAAAGAGGATGGCAGCGACAACTATATCGAAATAATCCAAAACATATCCCGCAATTTCAATAACATGCAAACGATGCGGGATCGGGTCGTAAACAAGTCCTACTGCCGGCCTCTCGTGCCACGAGAAAACTGAACGAGCGGCGGAGATTGAAAGTCTCCGCCGCTCGCATCTATTCGGTCAGCTCCCATTCCGGTATCCGTACGGTATCCTGAATTTGCGGACACCGGATTGTTTCGATCTCTTCGTCGGTATAAATGTGACATCCGGCAAATAGCGAGGCGACGAGTACGCCTCCGATCGCGGCCATCAGGCAATAGAAAATCTCGGTTCCCAGTTTGTTACGCTTCATAGCTTTATCGTTTTAACAGTTCTGTAATTTCGGGGTCGAGGTTGGCCCTGTATTCCATCCGGGGATCGAGGCGGCATGCTTCGAGAAAATGCTCCCGTCCTTCGTCCTTGCGACCCAACCTCGAACAAGCGATGGCTTTCAGATACTCGTTCACGGCATCCTTCGGCATCGCGTCGAGCAGCTCCAGCGCCCGCTCGTCGTGCCCCATCGAGAGGTGCGCCACGACGGTATTGCGGTCGTTGTATTCGTTCAGGATGTACAATGCTTCGGCATACTTGCGTTTCTGCAACAGTTCCACGCCGCGGGCATAGGCCGTATTGAGTTCGGTCGTGTGAATCGTATCCTTCACCATCCCTTTTCGGCGCAGGCTGTAGCGGAAATTCACGGCCCGAAGCTGCGGGTAAATCGTCAAGCGGATGTAGGCAAAGTCCTTCGGGAACCGCTGCCGGATGAGGTGCTCTCGACGGTCGGGGTTCTTCTCCGCAGCAATCAGTTCCAGAATGGTCTTCGGGTTCCCGATATTCCTGTCTTCCCGGATGCGTTCCGTCAGCTCCTGCCAATCTTCGGCCAGCCAGCGTACCGTCAGCAGCGGGGCGATCCGCCGGCCGAAGCGGCGGACGAGGTATTGTTTCAACGCCTCGGCCCGTCCTTTGGAGAGACGGTCGTTGAAGGCATAGACACCCTCCGGAGAGGCCGCGGCCGCCAGGGTGACGGTATCGACGAAGAACTTCTGTTGTTCGACGATCCGCCGCATAAGGTCCGTGATCCGGTCCAACTGCCGGCGGTTGTCGCCCAGCGTATCGATGATGCGCGTGTCGCCGAGCCGGAACCGCACGTAGTTGCGGTCGGTAACGGTCACGTACTTGTCGATGATGCGAATCCGGTATCGCGGCATGGTATCGACGAACGAGAGCATCGAGGATACGACATAACTCAACGTGTCCGACGAGGGCAGCGTATAGGCGCTGTCGTCGATACCCAGAACCTTGCCCTGAAGCGTAATCGTTATCTTTGATTGTCGTTTTTTACGTAGCCGGTTTTCGAGTGTAGCAAACTAATTTTGCACTACTTAAAAAACAAAGAATTAGGGGAGCAGTGAAAAGAAACACACTAAGCGCATTGTTCGTCATCAAAAAAGCAAAACTTCTGAAAAACAGTAAAGCTCCTATTTTGTATGCGCATCACCGTAAACAAACGAGCAGCCGAAGTTATGATTAAACGGAGTATTTCCGTAGAGCTATGGAATCAGAAAAAAGGAATGTTACAAGGAAAAAGACCGTGCAGCCACCGAACTGAACCGCTATATCAATACGGTTCGTGCCAAAGTATTGCGATACACCGTGGACTGGAGATAGACAACAAGCCAATAACAGCAGCCGATATAATAAAAGATTGTTTCTACGGACGGGATAAAGTACAACGCAGTTTATTGGAAGTTTATGCGGAGCATGACGAAAAATGCCGAGCCCTGATTGGCAAGGAATATACGGCAAACATCGTTATTCAAATTTGAGACTTCTCAAACCGCCTGAAAGAATATATCCGCAGTTGTTACCACCGTGATGATATAATGTTGGCAGAACCGGACGGGCGGTTTATCCGTGATTTTGATTTCCGGCTGAAAACAGAGAAGCATTGCCAAAACAATTCCGCGCATTGAAACATTTGAAGAGCTTGAAAAAAGTTGTTCGTATTGCTTTGGCTAACGACTGGATAAAGAAAGATCCGTTTTACGGCATCCACTTCGAGCAGGAAGAAGTAAATGCAGTATTTTTTTCACGTGAAGAACTGGATATTCCGATAGACAAGGAATTTGCCATCAAACGGTTGGAGCAGGTAAGGGACATTTTTGTTTTTTGCTGTTTCAACGCACTCGCTTTCGCGGATGTGCAGCAGTTAAGCCGTGAACATCTGATAAAAGACAATAACGGTGCTTTGCGGATACGCAAGGTACGACGGAAAACGCAATTTCCGGTCTTGACTATTCCTCAAAGGATATTGAGGACATATGAAGATTCATCCATAATTTTAATGACCTCATTGTTAAGCAGAATGAAGATTTCCGATCAGATTCTATATTGATGAAAATTTTGGATATTCCATTCGGCGATAGATCGGTTCTTGTTCCGTATGCAATAAAGACAAGAGTTTATCAAGATATATAATTTTCAGTTTGCTATTTTCAGTAGGAGAAGTTTCTTCTAATGCTTTTATTGTTCCGAAATCTATATAACTCATATTTAATTGCTTGATACGTATTTTATTATCATGCTCTCTATTGCGATGATCGAATAAATCCTCAACAAATTCAAGATATGCAGAAGTTATTTCTTCTATCACAGATTTTTCCTTTTGGAAAGGATGCTTTAGCAATTTATATATTTGCTTTTTTGTTAAATCCCATTCTGGCATAATCTTCCTTAGAAGACAAAGTGCAAATGTTTTATAAGTTTTTTGCTATCTTCTGCCATTTTTTCTGTCTATGTTTATAAAATTTAAGCGTCCACCAAGCGGCAAGAGCTGTTAAACCGCCTGCATATAAATCAACCATATCCGTATATCTTGTTACATTAGGAGAAACTTCTTCCATGTTGATATAATGATTCCATATAGTTACTTTTTTATTATACTCATTTGTTACTATCTCTCCCGTGCTTTTATCCATTTTGATTACGTTTATCGTATGTTTTCCTACCGGAATAAATCCATGCAGGAACATTTTAAAGCAAAAAGATTTTCCTTCTTTCCAAGTAGAAGAAGTATTATCATAAGATTTAAAACTGGCTTTTGGCTTGCAAATTTTTCTTAAAGTATCAATATCCTGAATTTTACGCCAAATATTTTCTCTGTCAGCTTCAAACTCAGAAGTAACAACTACTCTACGTCCTACAACCTCTTCTCCGCTACGTGTCATTAAACAAATTTTCTCTATCATATTACATGAATTAAAATATTAAAAACATCTATTTATCTTATACTTATACTGATTTCATTATCTTTGTGCAAAGATAGAAGCAACAGACTCTAAAGGCAATAGTCATTTATAATGAGAGAACGTGCAAATATCTAATAATCAGATATTTTAAAAACATGATAATTGAGGAAATTGAGAAGCGAATAATAAACTTACTCCCGACATCAAACATACTACTTGATGAGGTAAACTATTCCATTCTCGAAGAAAGGAAAAAGGACTGGAAAAAACTCTCGGAAATTACGCATAGTATTGTGTTGGCGTTTGATTGCTACACTAAAAAATTCGTATTTGTTTCTGATAACATTCCTGAATTATATGGGCTTGATTCCCATAGATTGTTTATAGACGGGCATCAGCCGGTAATAGAGGTCGTACATCCGGATGATATATACTACGGATTACTTGTAAGAAAGAAAATCTATTCGATATTGAGTTCGTTCTCCAATGAAGAAAAAATGGACTATAAAGCCATTCATGAAATGCGGGTGAGGAATCTTCGAGGTGAATACATCCGTATAATAGAGCAGGAGCAAGTTATTGAGACGGATAAATCAGGCAATATTTGGCTTATGCTGTCGGTTATCGATGTTGATGCAAGTCATGAATCAGAAATTGTTAAAAGTCATTTATACAATTTCAAAACGGGAGAGCAGATTTTTATAGATTTATCTGATACACTGAATGAACCTTTAACAAATAGAGAGTTGGAGGTTTTGCGTTTGATGAAGCAAGGCTCGTTAAGCAAAGAGATAGCAAATACTTTGAAAGTTAGCATCAATACGGTGAATACCCATAGACGAAATATATTGCGAAAGCTAAAAGCCAATAATTCGATTGAGGCTGTAAATTTTGCTCAAAGGTTGGGCTTGCTCAATAAGTAAATATCATATGATAGTAATAAAATGGAAAATAAAAATGTTACAATAGTAGATTTGTTCATAGATATTCTGTCTAAAAATAAAGATATACAATCGCAAAAGATGGTAAAACGTTTAGAAGTTTTCATTCGCATTCCTGAATGCGCTGAATTTTTAAATGTCATTATTATTAATGCAATGGGATATAAATCTCAAATAAAATCCACAACAGTAGATAAAGCTGTTGAATGTATTATCCGACAGTCTAATATTAGAGTAGATGAAGATAATTTCTCTGATGAATATCAAAAACAGCAAGTTAAGAAAAATAACGAAAACATATTAAGAATGTGCGCAGACATCACCAAGAATAAGTTAAAGGAAACGAAACAACTTATTGAAGAGTAATTTGCCTAAAAACAGAAATACACTCTAAATATCACTATCTTTGCACCGACCCGAACAACCACCGCCACACCAAGCAATCTAAAGAATTGCATACATGGGGTTATTAGTGGAAGAAAGAGTTGAGTTATAGTCATCAATATCTCTACAACATTATCACTTTTGCTTGGGAATTATCCATATCGGGCATCGTCAGACCAATCGGGGCATGAATATAGGTCGGGTCGCAAACAAGATACCGTGTGCCATCCACCGAAAGATAATCCCCCGGAATGGGTTCATTGAATTTGACAGCTGTCGCCAAATGCCCCGGATAGTAAACAAGCACGACTTCCAACCCCAACAGATCGCGTACTAATCGGGAGAACAGAATCGAACGATCTTCGCAATCGCTGTAGGGATAGTACAGAGTTTCGTCGGCGAAAAATGCGCGGTCGCATCCCCAAACTTTATCATCGTATTCGTAAACAAATGCCGTTTGCACAAAATTTATCAGCATATTGGCCGCATCCCGTTCGCTCTTGCCGCTAATCGCGGCACGCAAGGCAGGATATAGACGCTCTTGGGCAACTCGACTTAATGGTACTTGCGCATAGAACCGCCACTTTGTGAGAGGGTCGTTGTTGGCATACGAGGCCGGATATTCGTTGTAGAAATCCATCAAGTTCATATTCGCAACTACGGTAGCCGATACAGCCGGATATCGTTCAGCTTGTAATGTGCGCTCCGATGACAGCTTCCCGGAAAACCGCTGCTCTTGTGCTATCGACAACCGCATCGGTTGCTCTTCGGGAAACGTTCGAGTGAAAATATTCAAACCGTCGACGCCGCTATGGTCTAACAGATAATAGTGCTCACCGTTGAGTTTCCAATAGGGATAATTGTACATATCGCAGTCGGCAGCAAGCAGCATATGCAAACGATGATTGTCCGAACGGGCGATGTGTATTTTGAATCCGGACTGATTCAGAATGAAAGATTGCAAAAGAACAGCTTCATTCGAATGCCCCGACCCATATATGGTATTTGCAACCGTCTCTGCCAATTTTACATAGGCCCAGTCGCACAGCTTCATGCTGTTCCGCAAATCCAAACAATCGCAGAGCAGATTATTGCAACTCGTCATCATGCGCTCCCACATATCGGCAACGGCATTTTCACGGATGTTGTTCAGCAATACACTTTCGGCCGCGTCGAATCGAACTTTGCAAGGTGTGCCATAGAATACGAAATGTAGCCATTGTTCGACAGGTTGCGGTTTCTCTTCTATCGGAGAAATCGGTTGTGGTTCGGGCACAGGGGCCGGTGCCGGTACGATTTCATCGAATGGCATAGGCCGCTCATCGGGCGTTTTTCCTCTGTCGTCCTCGGGTAGAATTACCGGAGGCACGACGGGCTCCTCGATCGTCGGGACCGGCATCGGCTTTTCTCCCCGATACCACGCCCACGCATCGCGCATGTATCGCGCATATTCAGCATTCGCCCTATTCCGGAAATCATCGTAGTCCTGAAGGGCTTGACGCTTGAAAGCTTCGTATTCTTCCGAATATTTATTTTGTCCCGATGCAAATGCAGACAAAAAGAGCCCGATGGTAAAAATGACGAATCTCATCTTCTTAATGGTTGAATTGACTCAACGATAGGAAATGTGCCTTGTCTCGCTACGTAAAGCTCCCGATAGGTGTTGCAGGTCGATTTTCCAGCACTGTCCTGACCGTACTTGTTTCTATTTTTGTTCTTGTTTTTTCGGAAAGTAATGTATATCAACAATCCATATTAACATCATAAATATAAAAAAAGCGCGATTGCGACAGTCTGTTTTTCACCGCCATGAGGCAAAGAAACTCAATGTATTTCCCCAAACACGGGTACAGATACCCATAAAGGGTATCTGTTGCACGAATCCAAGAAAATCGAGCGGGCCGGATAATATTTTTCATACTCCCAATTCCCGTAATACTATGTAGATCAATTTCCGATCAATACGATAGTTCCAGACTACTACGCAAATGAATATCTTCGACAGGTTCAACCATGCCATTCGAGACCTTGATGCGGATAATCCCCGAATTAGATCCTCTCATGGAGCCTTGCTGCCATTCACCTGCAATCGAATACGTATGGGCGGCGTTTGTCGTCAGATCAACGATTTGCCGATCGGTTATCGGCAATGTACTTCCGAAAGCGACTTCGACGCCATCCCACAGGACGGAAATCTGTTCATAGCCCGTTGTCGAATCTTCGTCAAGAGTCAACGTCATTGAAACAATCGCAGCATCCGCAGCACCGTCATGGTCCGAGTCGATATATTCGACTAATGTTTTGCTAACCATTCCGATTAGGGCCGTTTCGCTTTTTTGACATCCGGATAATAAGCCGGCCATACCAATAGCAAGAAATGCAACGAGAATCTTTTTCATAGTCTTGAATTTATAATATAATAGGTTGTCTCATGTCAAAACATGCCGTTTTAGAACATATACGAAAAATAAGCGGTCAATTTGTTTTGTTGTACTTTATATCCTTCTCCGAGGCTCATATCCAAAAGGCCACGGCTGACCGTACATCCGAATTTCCAGCGTTTCACACAGAATCCGCCACCGAACTCGCCCGATATATTGAATCGTTTTAAATCGCCCATTTCGCTGTTGCCATAAATATCTTCCTCCGTATAGTACGGTTCATCACCACCCACATCGTAGAGATCCGCAGCAGCGGCAAGTCCGCAATCGAAACCGATGCCGCCATTTAGGAAGAAATAGAAATTATCCGACACCGGCATTTTGAATTCGATATGAGCCGGAACGTATAGCGAATGTTCCATGAATTTCCCAAATACGCCATATCCGTCCGAATACTCTTCATCACTCTTGCTATAATAAAATTCGTAATACAGACCGGTATGCACATAAAACCACCATCCGATGTGCGGTTCTATACGAATACCGACTTGTAATCCGTGAAGGTACTTTTCTCCCTGTCCCCAAAATCCTGTCTTTAGTTTTTCACCTTCCGTCTTGTATACCCATTGTTTCTGTGCATATCCGAGTTCCAACCCGATCGGACGCAAATCGATGTCTTGTGTCGTATAGCCCCGATGATATCGTGTCGAAGGTTTCGGAAGTTTCCATTTGAAATACGAATTCCTTTCGTTCACGAGAATGGTTCCCGTTTTGCTCTTTCCCGCATTAGACATCGTCATTTCATGCCTACCGTAGGTCAATTGAGCCGTCAGTTTGGTATCGCCCAGATATTTGCCGTCGATCGCCACCTGTGCCCCCGAAATATTGGCATCGATCGTTACGGTCTTCGTATGTTTCAACTGAATATCCAACGAATTCACACTCTTCTCCGCAACATTGATCGGTCGTTCCTGCGTATCGTTGAAATCCAAAGCCCGTACGACGATCAAATGTTTGCCGTAAACGAGATTCTTCACGACAAACGGCTCTCCACCCTTAGCGGTTCCGATTATGGCTTCATCGACTTTGACTTCAGCATTGTGGCTGATATTGAGAACCAAATCCTTCGAACCGATAATATTCGTAAAATCGAATGCTTTTTCGCTCTCTTCGGTGATGATGACCTGCTTTTTCGTTTCCGATATATCGCCTGAAACTCGGATGTCGAACGGAACTCCGTATTTCACGGTAGTCGTCAAGGGTGTATTGCCGATGAAATTATTGTCGATATACACCTCGGCCGCTTTGTACACACTACTCGTGATGTTGATCTCGACTTCGAGCGGGCGGGCATGAAGTTTCATCGCGTACAATTTCCCGCCTTTCAATTCCCGATTCAGTTGTAAGCGAGTTTTTTCATATCCCTTCACTCCGACCTCAACGAAAGTCGCAGTCGGGGAGATGTAAAAACGAAAATTCGTCGCATCGTTCGGTTGATTCTTGATATATATATTCGAACCGTTGTCCGTATCGAGTTTCATTGCGAGCACCTGTTCTAAGGTCAAACCGGTAACATTGACCGAAATCAAGGCGCATAGTTGTTTGTTATCATCCCTAACCTTGTCTATCACAGCCTCGGACAACTCTTCGGAGGCCACCGGTTGAGACAACATAATCTGTGCGGAAGCGCAATTCGCAATGACAATCCCGCAAATTAAAAGGAATAGTTTTTTCATATTCTTATCCATTCTTAATCCAATAATGTAGCCCCGTGTTGCAGAAACTTTAAGGCAGTGAAATTCGGATCCTTCTTCGGATTCCAGACACGGATATGAATCGTCGGCTTGGCCGAATCGCGCATGTCGACCAAAAGGGTAAGATAGCCGGTATCAGCGTAATTGTTCGAATGATAATACTGCTTGATATGAATCGCATAGATTTCGCCGCCTTTCGTCATTTTGGCAATATCTATATCCTCGAATCCGATGTTGATATACTCTTTACTTGCAAAACTGCTGCGCAGACGTCGGATGTATTCGGCTTTCGTGTAACGTGTCAGTTCTACCTGTGGATCATTGAACAGCGGGGTATCCATTCGTCCGACCGCTCCTGTTTTCAATGCCTTGCCTACGATAATGAGCGCATCGTCGGAAAACACGCTCTCGATGTAATCCAACCGTTTCAGCGAATAGGCGGTTTGATAATTTTCCATGAATTCCATCATCAACAACCGAGAATGGTTATTCCACCGGAATCCGGCGTCAAAAAGCAAAGCCTCGATCGAATCCGGCAATGTAAACGCGATCGAGTCGATCCGGCCGTCTTTGTCGAAGCGGAACGTCACGTCTTCTATGAAAACCTTATTGTTGCGGAACCTGAATTGCATGGGGATACTCCGGCATACGACCTCATCCCCGAACTGTATGAACCGATAGTGTGGCGCAGCAACGATCGAAGCCTTGCCGTAAGCCACGAGTTTGTTGAACATATCGTATCCGTCGGGAGTAAACAGCGGCGATACCGACTCGTAATCCCGTTGTCCGATCGCCGCTTCGATGCGTCGCATGATCTCTCGATACGGGGTTTCGTCCAGTGGCGTAGCGAATTTTACCGGCTCGTATTCCTCTTCTTGATTTCTGGCGTAAGCCGAAATCCTTAAATCGTCTTGCGTTTCCGGTATAGTCGCGGAGTTCTCTTTTTTCTTCGATTTGCGGCCGGATACCGCTTTATCCTCTTGTTCGTTCTTTTGTATCATGACCGGCACGAATTTCTGAATGTTCCCCAATGGAAATGCCGGAACATCCGTTTCGAAACATCCGCGCAGTTCTGCATCGAGATTCTTCGCGATATGAGCGTATTGATATTCGATTTTGAGTTTGAGCCGGTCTCCCTCGGACAAATGTTCGAAATCGGCCGTACCCCGGCCGTCTTTCACCGAGTAAAGCGGAGAATAACGTTGCCCCATCCAATATTGAAAATCCAGATCGGCGACCGGAATACCTCTAAATCGGACATCGAAAACTACGGTCGAGTAGGAAGGAGATTGTCGCATATCCGAAACCTCGAAGGTCAGATCGTCGATAATTCGACAGATACGGTCATGACACCACGTATAGACCAATGTCTCCGATCCGTCTTCGAACCGACTTTTAACAGCGGCACCGTTCGGAATCGTATTCAACAGCACCATCGCCCAATAATAGTACTTGATCGCATCGCCGATCTGAGCCGATTTCAACGCCTTATTCGCATCGTTTACGAAAGACAAAGCACGGTCTTGCCGGGCTTCGAAGCTCTTATCGATTTCGCTTTGACTGATGTATCGGAATATCTTTGCCGGGTTTTCCTCCGACAGGATGATTTGTCCGACATTCTGCAGCGTCGCGAACGAATAGGTTTTCATCCGCGATTCGATATTTTCGCTGAATAGGGATTCATCGTCGACCGCCATCTGGGCCTCTTGTTGCGAAAATGAACTGCTGACCGATACGGAAACGCTCCGCACCAGATTTTCTAAAGCCTCCTTGTCAGCCTCTTCCAATGTATAGCCGGAACCTTCGCCCCATTTGTATGCCGGATCCGCTTTGATTTTTGCGATTTTCGACGAAAGATTCTGCCCGACCGCACAGTCGGACAGAATCAGAAACAGCAGAAAAATACGCAGGTATTTCATTGCTGCATGTTACTTTAACATATTGAATCCTTCGTCGATGAAGTTGGAAATCTCATTTCCGTACTCGTGTGCCAACTCAGATTCTTCGAGAGCCAATTGCATGGCACGTTTTCGAGCCTTCGATGCAGCCTCCTGATCTACCAGAAAATATCCGCGTACATCGTATTTCCCATCCTTATTCTCCTTATACAGCGTAAAGGCGGATTTTAACTCGCCGTTGATCTCTTTCAGCACCATACGTTCATAGCCGCTGACCAGATTTTCGACCTGATTCTCGTCGATATCCCGAAGATCCGTCGCAATTCGTCCGCGTATCATCGACTTTGCGGACTCCGCATATTCGTTCATGGCATTGTTACGTGCGGTCGTTTTCCCGAGATTGATACTGCGCATTCTATTGGCCGTGCCGACGATCTCTTCTACGTCGCCGCTCTTTTTCTTCAACGCATGCGCTTTGAGGACGGATTCGAGCGTCCCGCTTTCGAGTAATTTCCAACCCTCTTTCGAAAGCTGTTTCGCTTGTGTTTTCGCGATTTTCCCGGCCTCTTTGATCTCCTGTTTGGATTGAGCGTACATGCTTCCCGAGAACATGAGGACGCAAATCAATAGAGATAGAATCTTCTTCATAGTAAAATTGATATTTGAGTTAGACAATCGTTTCGTTTTACCGTCCGACTCCCATACGGTGGGCTTGTACAAAAGAAAGTGTGGAGCCGACTTCGTTTATCTAATTGAAGGTTGTGGCGAACCCGAAGAGAATAAACGATGCAATGACCCCACACTTGAATAGATAGGAAACATCCGGGCATAAAGAATGCCGGATTACATATATCTAAACAAGAAATGAGTGCTGTTCGTCGTCCTCTCTTCGTAGAAAATTGCCACATTTTCAATTAAGGACAATGCGAAAACACTTTCTATATGTCTTTACCGATCACTCGGCATGACAAAATTAGAAAATAAATTTCACATTTGAACAACACTCATGTAAAATATCGGTACAAATTTCTGCAAAACAAAATTCTTATGCAAGCGCAAAAGCACTCGATAGCCAACTTTATTATTTCAAATTGGGATATTATCAACCGGTTGAAAATAAAAAAATACCCTCGACTATGTTCGAAGTCCGAGGGTGCTCAGAATATTTGATAGATGTCGAACCTATTCAAAATCGGTTATACTGTCGCGCAAACTTCCGGTTTTCAAGCCATTAGACTGTTCATGCTGTCGCGTCGTCATACCCGATCAACTTTGCGTGATGACGTCGGTCAGCGTAGCATATTCCACAACTTTCTTAACGTTCGGCTTTCGGTGAGGGTATCGACCGAATCAGAAGGAACAATTACTCCGCATCAGCCACGTCGGTTTTACAGTTCTTACCGCCGGACACCGGCACTTTCAGTCGCACGATATTTTCGTACAACTCGCTCCCTTCTTTTGACAGTTTGATTTTCAGATCACTCCAACAGCGTCTTGGATTTGCGTTCCCCAAGTCAGTATTGCAATCGCATCTACAATAAAGATATACCATCTTCCGACTTCGGAATCCCATACCGAACGCCCCTTTCATCTTCGAACAGTTGAATTGCGTATTCTATTGTCATAACCTCGTTTTTCTGTTGCTGAATCAACGATTCTTTTTCCAATAGCGGACATAATATTCTTATTAAAATCCTCGACCTCTTCTCATCCGGATTTCGTCCTCCCCCATACCCATTCGTTTACATAGATTTCCGGCTCGTTCTCTAAATCACCCGATTGTCGCGCTCCATGCCGGGTGTTTCGGCCAGCATGGTCTGCATCTCGCTCATATCCTGCGGCGTGAGCTTTTTGTCGAACGTTTTCGATAAGCCGAGCGCAGCGCCGAACGAAGTCCGAGCTAAGCCGAGGCGAGAAAACGAAGGCGAAGTCGATTGATTTGTAAAATATCGTTATGACAAAAGACAAGAATCTGCGGTTGCAAGAAACCGCCGCGAAACAGCTCCGAGGGTTACGGGTGCAGAAAAATACCTTCGCAGTAATTTTCATCATTCAGAAAGGCAAGATCCGCGACGACGACACCGTCTCCATCGTAACGCGCATCACCGTCAACCGCGAAATGGTGCATTTCGCCACGAGGATGCATATCCGCCCCGACTGCTGGCTGCCGAAAGAATACCGAACGGTCGGCAAGACCAAAGCGGAGAAGCAAATCAACAAGATGCCCGCATGAAGAGTCGGCGCCTTTCACGAGGTCGATGATATTATTCAACGTAAATTCGTCGGACTGCTCGCCGAAGGTCAGTCGGACATACTCCTGCTCGGCCTGCCGGCGTTCGATATCGACGTAGCGCTCCTCGGCTTCGACGGCGCGGTCGGCCTGCCCGTACTCCGCAAACGGCGCATTCCACCGCTCCCCGCTCCTCGGCGATCATCCCGCGCCACCCCGGTCGCGGTATGCAATTCGTCGATCCGTTCGGACACTGCAACGGGCTCTCTTTAAGGTTTTCAGCTTGCTCATAAATCTTGTTATTGATTCGTTCGGGAGCAAACTTAATCCACCGAACAGCCCCGAAAGGGATACTTTGTCGTAGTTTAAGAATAAAGTCGAATAACGGAAGATTATAGAAGGAAATGAATTTATCTTTGCTTTGAAATTATGAAAACAACGCATAACATATATATCGGGGCGGCCCAACATAGGTGATCGGTTTGATACTAATCGGATATTTTCCAACGATTACCGATAATGACGGACTATTTTATCGCTTGGATACGGGCGAACTGTTCCCGAACGAAGAGGTCATCCACCTGCGCGGTCTTTCGACCAACGGTTACAAGGGCAAAAGTCCGATCGCCGTCCATCGCGACAACCTCGCACATTCCGTCTCTGCACAACTCTACGGCAGGCGCCTCTTCGATCAGGGCGGCAATATGTCGGGCGTCTTCAAATATCCCTCGATGCTCAAGCCCGAGACCTACCAACGGCTCAAGAAACACCTTATCGCCCAGTCGGTCGGTTGGCACAATGCCCATGTCCCGTTGCTATTGGAGGACGGTATGACCTACGAACGGATTTCGATCCCGCCTGAAGATGCCCGCAACGGGGATTCGAAAATACTGTTCCGACGAAGCGGCACCGTCCTTACCATATTCCGACGCCTTGCAGTTTCAGGATATGAAAAAGCTTTCCCGCGAGGAGGCGAAACCGAGTGCGGCAGCTCGAATGGTCGACTGAAATGCGGAAAGGCAGGACGAAAATAAAAATCTTTCAGCGACGTTAAAACGATTCCGAAAACGGCGGTTCGGGGAGCATTGCCGAAAAGCGAAGCCCTGATCCGGATTGATATTACGACATTGAATCATCATATTGATATTCCCAACGTGCATGATGCGATTTTGCGTAACACAAAAAACATTCATCTCAACACACATCGCATAGGCCTATACTTTTTTTGTTCAACAATACAAATCCGCTGGATGACGGCAATATATACGCAATCACATTCCAGCGATGTTTCGGCTCAGTTTTTTAGATCCCCTTTTCGAATCTAAAATTTTTTTTGTATATATTTGTCAAGACCTTGAAACAGTAAAACTTTCACGAATGGACGAACATGCACAAGGAGAATGCACGAAATCATGTATGGCGATTATTACAAGCCACGAGAAACTGACGCAGAAATCAATACATAAGAATCGCGCCGCTCATGGAGTATTCCGGACATCCTGAAAAGAGCAGGAAGTTAATTCGATCAACCGCATTATGAAACGTTTTGAAGTAATCAACGGTACGAAGTTCGAACGCCTTTCGCATGCAGAAATGGCTTCTATAAAAGGCGGTCGAGTGTGTATCTCATGTATGAAACGCAGCGGAAAATTCAAAGTCGGGGCAGAAGGCACCAATTGGTATTTGGGGTTTGACAAGACTTCTCCATACAACAACGGTGAATATGATGATATGTTTTAATCACTGAAACAGGGTCGTTGCGGTTAAAATAGCCGGAACACTCCTTTTTTATTATTATGAAAAACCGTATTACCCACCTCCAATTATCGTTTTGCATCCTGACATTTGCAGCAATTCAGCCATGTGCTGCACAGGATACGATTCGGACTGAATCATACGCCCGCGCTCTGAACCTGCGAAACAGCCGCATGATTCCTGTCGAGAATCGCGCCATCGAAATTTACGACGTCGTTACCCCCAGAACCGAAATCGGACAGAGATTGTTCAAAATACACGAGCATCCGGCTTTCGATTCCCTGTTGACCCCCGAAGCGGAGCAGCGCATCCTTTCGGAGATTAATCTGCGCTGTAATAAGCTCGACAAGGATACGCTCCTGACATCCGATCTGATTTGGGTGTATCGCCCTTACTTCGATTGGCTCTTCAACGAAGATCCCCACTGTCGAATTGAGCCCATGATTCCGGCCAAAGACGTGCGAGAGACCAAACGCCTCAAGGTTCCGGAATTCGACGTTTTATGCATCAATGACACGCTGATTGTCAACCAATCTCTCGACCCGGATTATCAAACAGGCGATCGAATCCTATCTGTCAACGATATTCCGGTATCTACCTTTTTGGAATATACCTACCCCGACCGCTACGATACTCCAGCCAATATCATGCGCCATTATTATTTCAGCAATGTCGTTGATACATTCCGGATTAAACTGGAACGCGGCGGGTGCATAATCAACACAAGTACAGCCGGTGACACCCAAAGCCGTGTAGTGCTGAAATTGAAGCAACAGCAAGCACTAAAGGTACAAACGTTCCCCGATGCCAAGAGTGCTTGTATTACCATTCCCTCTTTTTACCCTAACAATAGTTGGCTCATCAAAAAACTACATAACCAAATTAAAAAGTTTAAGGCCATCGGCATTACCAACGTCATTCTCGACTTGAGAATGAATCCCGGAGGAAACGGAGATCGATTCGACGAACTACTCTCCATTTTCATCAACCGGCCATCGGTGAAATACCTTCGAAAAGCCAAAGTCAAGTGTTCGCAAAAGACGATGGGGTTGTATGATTTCCTTACGGAAGAGATGCTTGGACAAACAGTGGAACTGCCCGACAACGAGATCGTACGCGAATTCCCGTTACAATCCAAGATGTATATTGACGGGATGCGATATTACGTGTTAATGAGTCGAGATACCGGATCGATAGCTGCTTCATTTTGCAATATTCTTCAATTCAATGACGCGGCATTGCTTGTCGGAGAACCTCTTTTGCGCAATGCCTTGAAATACGGAGAAACAGTGCAGGGTAAAATATTGTTGCCCACTTTGCTCCAACAGACAGGTATTTCAATCGTCGAATACGACGAATACACCCGCGCCGTCGACGGAGTGCTGATGCCCGACATCGCCATTCCATACGTCGCACGGGATTACCTTTCGGGACGGGATGCCGTGTTGGACAAGTTATTGGAGATCATTGAAAAGCAAAATGGCTGAATGCCTCAGAGCATAGCGAATTGCGCAGTTAGGCCGGAGGATTCCGAAAATCCTGAAAAGAGTAGGAAGTCAATTCGATCAATCGCATTATGAAACGTTTTGAAGTAATCAACGGTCGAAGTTCGAACGTTTATCGTACACTGAAATGGCCCAAACCAAGGGCGGGCAATTTTGTATTTCCTGCAAGAAGCGGAGGCGGGCAATTCGAATCGGCCGGAAAATACGGTAAGAATTACGCCAAGAGGGTATTCCGGCTTCTTTCCCAATACACTAATTGGACGAAATAGAGAAAAGAGGGCCCCGATCACAAAGCAACTTCGTCATTATGAAAAAGAATATATCTGTTTTCGCATTGATTCTGCTTATTATTACGTCTGATCACGCCGTTGTATATGGAGACGTAGCCTATCAAAATGCAGACAGCCTCGCACAAATCCGGGAAAATCGGGAAATAAAAATCAGCGGCAAAATCGACATAACGGATATTGCAACGCCGGCGACGGAGGTACCCAAGTTTCTCTCATTGTCGGGCCTGCCTCATCCTTCCAATGATTCCATACCGGAATATGTATCGGCTCAGGTAACACGCCGAAATAAAAGTTTATCCAAGGACTCATTATGCAGTGCAGACTTAATGTGGGTGCTTCGCCCCTATCTGCAATGGCTGCAAAATATCGATCCTCATTTTCGGGTCGAACCGCAACCCGTTCATTTCTCGGATGCCAAAAAAGCCGATGATATTTCCGTATTCGGTTTTTTATCGCTCAACGTCAACGATACGCTTATTGTAGATCGTTCAATCGATCCTCTCTTTCAACAAGGCGATCGAATCCTGCGTATCAATGATGTCCCAGCCTCACAATATCTTCAATATTGCTACGACGACAGACATATCTACCCGTTCACCCTTTTAACCAATTATCATTATGCGATTATTACAGCATTGGATTACAAGATTCGTTTGGCTCGCAAAGGCAATATTTTGGAAATCAACACATCCGGATTCCCGTGGAAAGACGTGTATCTCAAATTGAACCGACAACGTGAATTTCAAAGTCGAATCTTCAAAGATGCCAAAACAGGGTATTTTTCGATCGGAGAGTTTTATCCCAACAATAATCTCCTGATTCGCAAGCTGCGAACGGCCATACTTCAGGCTCGGCGAGAGGGATGTACCTCGTTCATATTGGATTTAAGAGGCAATCTGGGCGGTAACGGACATTCATTCGACAGGCTGCTATCCATATTCATCAATCGGTCGACCATTCCGTATTTGAAGAACGAACGATTAAAAGTCTCTCCATGGACCTTAAATGATTATGATTTTCTGACCTCGGATATGCTCGGTTCGGTCGTCGAGGTTCCAAGTCAACACATGAATAAAACCATATACCTCGATCAACAATTATACATCCCGGGGATGCAATACTATGTATTGATGGACAAAGATACGAGTTCAATAGCCGCATCGTTCTGCAATATTCTGCAATACAATGGCGCCGCCCTGTTAGCCGGGGAACCGCTACGCCGCAATGCGTTGAAATACGGGGAAACTGTGGGGGCCCGATTCGGAATTTCCGGATTATATCTCTGCGTATCGACAGTCGAATACGACGAATACACCCGTGCCGTCGACGGAGTGCTGATGCCCGACATCGCCATTCCATACGTCGCACGGGATTACCTTTCGGGACGGGATGCCATGCTCGACAAATTGCTGGAAATCATTGAATCCAACCCAATAAATTAAAAGTACATGACCGATCTGAAATGGTCTCGTTTCAATTTTCTGGTCGAGACGGAAAAACATCGGAAATATTTGTACAACAGTTACTCCAATAGCTTAATCGCATTGGATGACTCGTTGTATGCGAGCCTCTTGTTTTTATCTCGGGATAATGGAACGTCAATTTTGTCGGCATTTTCCGAAGAGGAAATAGAATATCTGAAAAAGATATATGTACTGGTCGAAGATGATGATGCTTTGGTAGACATTCTTCATCATCAAAGCATGTCTCGGTTGTATTCGAAAAAGACCATGGTTTTGACCATTGCACCTACTCAAAGTTGCAATTTGGCCTGTACGTATTGTTTCGAGAAATGGCGTCGGCCGGGTACGCTTTCGAATCGGACCGAAGATGCGATCATAAACTATATCAAGCATCTAAAGCAGGAGGATGGCCTTGAATCCGTCAATCTTACATGGTATGGCGGTGAGCCGTTATTGCAATATAAAAGGATTGGGCAGCCTATGGTCGGTGGAAAAGGTTCGAGCCGAAATGCCGTAACGGATATTTTCCTCGATTTATTTACCAAATACGGAGTCGTTACGGAGGAATTATATCCCGATGATGTGAATATGGAATGCATGACCCGCAGTCCGCATAGCATGCTTATCGGCAGTCAAGGCGAAATGCATAAATGTTACGAGGACCTCGGGAATAAAGAGCTGACCGTAGGGAACATCAACGCCCCGAAGGTATGGCGCAATTACGAACTGATTGCGAAATATGCCGTGGGAATTGACCATTACAACGACCCAGAATGCCGTAAGTGCTTTATTTGCCTGTATGCAGGGGCGGTTGCCTCATTCGTCGTTTCGAGAATGTATATGAAGGAAAACATAACGATTGTTGCACACCGTTCGAAGGCCGCATAAAAGACTGTACTGAACTATATTCTAAAATTCTTAACGACTAATCGCATATGGTCTTCCCCTCTTTTACCCAGCTCGATGCAATGGATTGCGGGCCGACGTCTCTGCGGATCGTGGCGCAGTACTACGGGCGGCACTACTCGCTTCAAAATCTGCGCGAGCGGTGCCACCTCACGCGCGAAGGGGTCTCTCTGCTGGGGATCAGCGACGCCGCAGAATCTATCGGATTCCGCACCACGGGTGTCAAAATCACATGGGAACAGCTTCGCGACGCAGCCCTCCTGCCGTGCATCGTCCACTGGAACCAGCAGCATTTCGTGGTGGTCTACAAGATCGCCCTCAAACGGGGCAAGTGGCGGGTGTATGTTTCCGATCCGGCATCGGGACTGCTCGAATACTCCGAGGAGCAATTCCTGAAGGCATGGATACAGATCCGGGAGCTTCCCGATGCGGCGGATCAATCCGACGGGCCGGATCGCGACACCCGCTCCGGGCCTCCCGCCTCTTCTTTCCGATCTTCCGGCAGAGGCATCGCTCTGCTTCTGGAGCCCACGCCGGCCTTCTACCGCGAGAAAGGCGACGAGGACAAGCGGCTGAAACCGGGTTATCTGCTGCAATACCTGCGGCCCTACAAAAACTACCTTGTACAGCTTGCACTGGCGATGCTCACGGCCAGCGTGCTGAGCCTGATCCTGCCGTTCCTCACGCAGTCGGTCGTGGACAAGGGCATCGGCACGGGCAATCTCTCGTTCGTGGTGATGATGCTCGTCGCGCAGGTGGTGC
>NZ_FCNT01000085.1 GCF_900021155.1 Alistipes sp. CHKCI003 | reverse complement strand
CAGGATATATTCTACAAGCTGTGCTGTTTGAAAGACGTCAAACGCTGTTATATACAGTCTCGTGTTCGAGCGATGCGCCGTCTCCGGTTGACCGCAACTATTATACAAACGATATTGTGTATCGTTGTAAGTGCGTCGGCTATGATCTTTTCGTTCATACGACACGACTGGACGGCCGGCATAGCGTGGTTCTGCGCTTTGGTAGCATGGTGGGTAGTATTCATTTACGAAAAACAAGCCTGACATTATGGATCTTTTCTCTTCGAATAACATTGAAATATCCACAGGAAGGCGGAGGTCGCGGCAGGCGGCACATGCCGATTACGAAGGTTTCGTCGAAAAGTTTAAGTCTAAGCTGACGACAGACGACTGTTTTACTCCCCCGGCGGTATATGAATCCGTGTCGGAATGGTTGCGCCGGAATGCACCCGTCGGCGGCCGTCCGATCGTTCGCCCTTTTTGGCCCGGCGGCGATTACGAACGTTTCGATTGTCCCCCGGATTGCGTGGTGGTGGACAATCCTCCCTTTTCGATCATTTCGGGCATCGCGCGTTTTTTACCAAAGGCAGGGAATTTCGTTCTTTCTGTTCGCCCCGCATCTGACACTGTTCGGTGCGCAGGGTATCGACTGGACCTGTCTGCCGATAGGAGCTCCCGTAACATACGAAAACGGTGCGGTGGTGAACACTTCGTTCATCAGCAATTTGTTCGGAAACCTCCGTATATGGGGCCCGTCCGAATTGAGGGCTGCGATCCTTGCAGCCGATAAGCAGGCGACGAAAACGGCGATTCCTAAATACGAATATCCGAATAATGTCATTACAGTCGGTCGCGTCGAGAAAATCATAAAACGCGGCATAGACGTTCGCATCGACGGCAGAAGTCTCCGAAAGATTGCGGCACTCGATACGCAACGGAGGTGCGGTAAGAGCATTTACGGCGGTGGTTTCCTCTGTTCGGATGCTGTGGCCGATGATCTTGCAGCAAAGGAGCTTGCAACAAAGCGGGAGGCGATTGCATGGAAACTATCCGAGCGGGAAATGAAAATTATAGAAACCTTAGAATAGCGGGATTCTCGCAAAATATCGAAATGATTATGAAAAGTAAAAAGGCTAATGGACGGGGAATGAAATATCAATTCAACGAACAGGATCTTTTATCCTTGTTCTATGACAAGGAAAACGATATGCGACCGGATATGGCCGCCCCGTACCTCAAAAACGGGTATGTATGTGCTACCGAAGGTCATATCATGATCCGCATCAAAGCAGAAACGCTGAACGGGGAATACAATGAAATCGACAGTCTAAACATAGACTTGCCGGCTGATAACTGCAATTTTATTATCGGCCTGCATGACATCAAAACAGCGATTGCAAGTATTCCCCAAGTCGAGGAAAAGGAAAAGGTCGGCAAAGATATAGAATGCAAGGAATGCGACGGAGCGGGTGAAGTCGAATGGGAATATCGAGACAAAAGCGGGCGTTATCATCATAAATATCTCGATTGTCCCAAATGTCAAGGCGATGGATGTATCTCGCGTGTGAAATACAAAAAGACAGGGCGTATGATCCCCGATGGTGATTGCCCGATCCGAATCAGACGCATCGTCATTAAAGTCGAGTTTCTCGAAATATTGGGGCGAGCAATGGAAATCATCGGAGTAGATAAAGTCCGATGCGTTCATCAAGAACCTACTCAACCTTGTATCTTTCGGGTCGATGACAATATCGAAATTATCATTATGCCTTATTTGGCAGTGGCCGATTATAGTATTGAGGGGAGGGACGCCGAATGAAACAGCTTCACATTGATTTCATATGTATTATATACCCGCAAGGCTATGACCGAGGAGATTGTCGAATATTTCAAAATAGATGATCTATGAAAACATTAAAGCTCAAAACAGATTACGAAAAAGCTTGTAACGCCTATCTGCAAGCCTTCTGCGAGAAGCACGACTACGACTATGAGGATGCCCGCCGCAGCTGGGTCGGCGGAGAAGTCGGCGGGATTACCGAATGTTCCGACTTATCCGTTAAAATGAACGACATCATCGTCGACATAGACATGGATGCCCCGAAAGAGGCGTTTATACGATATTACGATTACTGTTTGCGAGTGGGCAGTATCGCTTGCGGTATGATTAGTTTGCCGAATTACCGCAGTTGGCTTATGGGCTGCCCGCGAATGGACGAAGCGCAGATCGTCCGTCTGGAGGAATTGCAAAAAGACATGCGCCGGGCGGAAAAGATTCTGAAGGACGAAATCGAGCGGCAGGCAATAGTCGAATAACAAAAAAGAGGCAATCCCGGAGAATCACCCCTGACACCGATACAAAGGTAGTGATTTATTCGGGATATGCAAATGGGACGAAACAGAAAACACGAACGCGGGGGCGGGGCACGGGACGATTCCGAAATATATGTCAGTTACTCACGGGTTCGGTTACTCGAAATGATCGTCGTCCGGGAGGCGAGAATGGGCGTAAGTTGCGGACACGATTTCCCTGTCGGTTCAAAAGAGAGAGCCGATATTTGCCGGAATTGCGGTAAGAATTCAAACGAATAATAGGAAAACATATTGACGGGAGGCAGCTGGAGCTGTTTTTTTATTTGAAGGATATGGAGAACGAACTTTTTGAGCGAATCATGCAAGGTGCCGTAGATAAAGTGATGATTACTATAAGCGCATCCGATCTTCAAGAATTTGCGGCTAATATAGCGGAAGGCGTAGGGCTTCGATATGCAGAGCAGACGGTTTCAAGAATCCGAGCAGTGATGGGGGACAAAATGCTATATTGCACGAGAAAGGAAGCAATGGAAAAACTCGGCATCAAATCCAGTGCAACGTTGCCCATGTGGGAAGAAAATGGGTATCTTATTCCTTGCAGGGTTGGAGGAAAAAACTTATATTCGTTGGAGGATATAGAGCGCATTAAAAAGCAACATGGGAAATAACATACCGCCAAAATATCGCCAAATATCAAAAAATAGAACTGAGAAAACGTTGATAATAAGTGTTTTCTCAGTTTTATTGGTAGCGGGAGAGAGACTTGAACTCTCGACCTCATGATTATGAATCATGCGCTCTAACCAGCTGAGCTATCCCGCCAATCTTTCGAAGCGAGTGCAAAGGTAATAGAAATTTTCGGACATGCAAAATCTTCGGCCGGAATTTTCACGGAAAATTTCCGGAACGTACCTTCGTACTCTCCGAAGAGACGCTTCTCGTTCCGCACGGCCGCAAAAGAGCCTGTGCCGCTTCGACTCAGGCATGAACGGCCTGCGACCGCTGCAAAGGCGGATTGCCGAAGCGTTTCGTTAAACCGGGTGCGGTGCCGGACGCCTGTCCGGGCTCGGCCGAGGCGAAAAACGGAAGAAAGACATTCAGCCGTTTCGTAAAGCTGTGCACAGAGCCGGATGCCGGTCCGGGCTCGGCCGAGGCGGGAAACGGACGGAGGCAATTCGTTTTTGCAGACGGGGACGATCTGCGGAGTTTTCCGCCGTCGCAGCCGCCGCGGACGGCGACACACTCCGGACTTTTCGCAGAGCAGCGCCCGGCATTCGGCCGTGTGCGCGCTCCGACTGCACGGATGGCAGGCGCACCTCCGCCGTGTCCGGGCGGAGCGGGGAGGCGTATGCGGTCTCGGTGCGCATGCACCGGCCCGGCGTGCACGGCACGTTCCGGCCGCCTCCATCTGCCGAAGAGCGCGATCCGAGAAACCGCCGCAGGGCAATGCGGCGGACGACATGCGTCCGGAAGTCCGTTTCCATACGGGCTGTTCGGAGACAGGGCGGGGCGGGAGACACACCCGTTCAAAGCAGCATTTTGCGCAATTCGTCGCAACTGGCCTCGGGCTCCCCGTGGCGGAACAGGCGGGTGCGGATGCCGAAGCGGGCTGCCGCTTCGAGGTTGGCCGGCCGGTCGTCGATGAAAAGCGTCTCTTCGGGCGCCAGACCGTAGCGGTCGAGCAGGATCCGGTAGATGCGCGGCTCGGGTTTCACGGTCTGCTCCTCGCACGAGATCACCTCGCCGTCGAAATGTCCGTAGAGCGGGAAACGGCGGAGAAAGGCGATGAACTCCTTCGACATATTGGAGAGGACATAGAGCTTGTAGCCTGCGGATTTCAGGTCGCCGAGCAGGCGCTCGGTCGGCTTCACGGGCTCCTGCAAAGCGATGGCCTGCTGCACGTAAGCGTCGCACTTTTCGCGCGTGCAGCCGCGGATGCTGCACATCGCCTCCTTCGTCTCGTCGAGCGACCGTGTGCCGCGGTCGTACTCTTCCCAGAACCCGGGCATCTCGGGAGCCCGCACGAAATCGAAAAAACGGATGAAGTCGGGGGTGCATTTCTGCACGTCGCGCGCGAAAACCACGCCGCCCAGATCGAATACTATGTTTTTCATGCGGCAAAGATAGTGAAAGCCGGGCGCAATCGAACATCGTCGCGTGAAAAGATCGGCGGGACGGCGGTCTGCCGGAAGAAACGGACGGGCGGCATCCCGTTCGACATCCCGTTCGACATCCTGTTTGACGTCCTGTTCGACGTCCCGTTCGGCATCGTAACGACCGTGCCGGTCCCTCAGGGCAGGTATTCCGTGAAGTCCGAAGACCTGCACTTGCCTGTGATCCGTCCGATCCGGGTCTGCGGTCCGGGCCGAAATGCCGAGACCGAAATGTCGTAGCGCGGATTCTCCTGCCCGGGGCTGGAGTACGACAAAACGCGGAGTGCGATCCTCCGATTTCGTCATTCGGATGCCCGGCGGTCCGGGGCGCTGCGCATCGTCGGTCCCGAAAAGCGTCTTTTCGGACGGTGCGGGTCGGATAAAAGAACCGAATGATGGAGGAAAAGGTTTCCGCCCTTGTTTTTAGAATTTCCGTTTGTATATTTGCAGCGAAAAAGTATAGCGTTTGCTATTGTTTTGAATCGAAAAACGCCAGTTTTCTCAACACCCTCAAAAGCAATGGATCAAACGTCTGCGCGAAGCGTGGGCGTTATTCTTTGTTGAGGGCAGGTTCGCTGGCGTAGACCTCGGTTCATCGGAGAATGCGCCCGCGCATTTTCTGCTCTCCGCGGCATGCGTCCGCTGCATTCGGACGAGGTGCCGCGGCCATTCGGACGATGACGGGGGAGTAGGCGTCTGCGGGAAGCGCACTCCTCGTCCGTTTTCCGGCGGCGGACATGTCATTTTCTGTTTTCGGTGCCGCTTTCGAGGATCGATACGATCGGGAAGAGCGTGAAGCAAATGGCTCCGAATCCCGTCAGCACCCGCGCCGGAACGAAATATTTGGGGTCGGAAAGCGCCTCCTCGAAGAGGTAGGCTCCGAAGAAGAGGCAGGTGAGCGCCGTGATGACGGGGAGCAGCGGAATACGGTCCGCGAGCGGGAAATCCGCCTGCCAGATCTTGGCCAGCAGGATGACCTTGCTCGAAATGCTCCAGCAGATCATGGCCAGTCCGATGAGAACGAATCCCACGAAATTGATCGGCTGTCCCCAATGGGCGATAATCATAACGAGTCCGAACACGAAGGCCGTGCAGCCCATGACGAGCACGAGACCCATCCACTTCGTCCGCTCTTTCGTGGTGTAGGTGCCGCGTATCTGCCGTGCGATGATCGCTACGAGCGCGACGAGCGACGTGCATACGCAGGCGATGCCCGCCATGACGCTGCCTGCTGCGGTGTGTTCGGCCGATGTGCCCGATCCGAAGAGAACGAAGGCCCAGATCCATGCCGCGGCCGACGTGGTCGCGGCGACCGACATAAGGACCGCAACCTGACCGGCTTTGAAGCCGCCGGGGCTGACGGTCCGCGTCTTGGCCGCCGAGTTGATCGGGATGAGCCTGAAACGGGTCGAGGCGGCCGCAGCCGTGGCGACGCAGACGGCGATGAGCGCCAGACCGCAGACGACACGGCCGGTTACGTATGCGCCCGCGTAATTCGAATGGATGATGAAGATGCCGCAAATCAGCGTCATCAGCGCAAAGGCGTAACCGATCGTCGGAAGAATGTACTTGGCCGCCTCGTTGTACGTGCCGATGATCTGTCGGATGATGGTCGCCGCCGTGCAGTAGAGCGCCACGCAGATCGAACCGAGGAAAAAAACGACCGGTCCCGCCGTGAGGCGTGCGGGATCGTCTCCCGCACCGTATATATAGGCGCCGTAGCTGAAACAGAACGCAGCCATCAGAAGCGGAATGGCGCGAAAGAGAATACTCAAGCCGTGATTCATATTTATCGGGTGTTTTCGGTGGCGGAGTACAAATCCCGAACCAAATGAACGGTCCGCTTCCGGACGGAGCGGAAGTCGGAGCCTGAGAGGATGGACCGTGCGATCTTTGCCCGCGGATGTACGCGCATGCCGAGGCGGAAAAACGCTCTTCCCCCGAAGGAAAACGTTTTCGGTAAGCCGGGGACGAGCTGAGCTCCGCCCGGAAACCGCCGAGGCGGGCAAATGCCTCTTTCGAGGAACCGTTCGGGCAGGCCGGGGACCGAACGGAGTGGAGTGCGGGTTATGCCGGGGCGGAGTGGATGATTTCGGTGCGGTCGTGTTTCTTAAGACTGTCCGGGGCATATCCGCCGTTCGTCGCCGGCGGCAGGACTGCCGCGAAACATTCGGGCGAGTGCAGTCCGCCGCGGAGCGAACGGCCGCCTTTGCCTTTGCCATGTCGGGGAGACGACGGAAAGTAGACAGAAAGGAAAAAATATTTTATCGGCAGCCGTTTTCTGCCCCCCCCCTCCACACATGCACGCGGTGTGTGTCCATCAGCTTTTGCTGCCGCTCGTTTTGTGGCCGTTTGGGGGCTTCGTCCGGCGTACAAAGCCAGCGGCGGTCGTTTATCGCTGCCGCCGCGGTATCGTTTCCTGCGATTCGTTCCCGCATGTGCGGCGGGTTCCGTTCGGCTCCTGCCGTCGTCCGTGTTCTCCTCGTTTGTCGGTTCCGGCTCGTGTGCATGCGAAACGGACGGCGTTTTGTTCCTGTCGCCCCACACCCTCCGTGCCGCGAGCGGCCGCACCCCGAACGCCTCGGGCTTGTCCCGCGCATGCCGCAGGGGCGAGAGCCGCTTCCGGCAGGGAAGTCCTTCGGCCGGACTGCCCGTCCGCAGGCGCAGCCGTCCCGGTGTCCCGGGCGCCTCGCTGCCGTTATTTTTTCTGCTGCTCTTTCAGCAGGTCGCGGATCTCGGTCAGAAGGAGCTCCTCCTTCGACATCGCCGGTGCGGGTGCCTGAGCCTCTTCCTTTTTCCTCATGAGCTTGTTCATGAGCTTGACCATCAGGAAGACACAGAATGCGAGGATGGTGAAATCCACGCACTGCTGGATGAATGCGCCGTAATTCCAGTAGATCGGTTCGACGGCGGGTGCTGCTGCCGCAGCTGCTTCGCCGCCTCCGGAGAAGGTGTCGGCCACGGTATGAGCGGCGTGCGCGGTTGCGTCGCGGATTTTCGAAATATTGATCCGAAGCTGCGAAAAGTCCGTATTGCCGATGAGTGCCCCGATGGGCGGCATCAGGATGTCGTTCACCAGCGACGAGACGATCTTGCCGAACGCCCCGCCGATGATGACGCCGACGGCCATGTCCATGACGTTGCCTTTGAGGGCGAATGCTTTGAACTCTTTGAGAAATGACATGCGTTTGTTTTTTTAGATGATTCGAAGGCCGATGAGCAAAAACGATGCAAACGAAAACCGGCCCCGGTGCGTTCGGACCGGCCGAATGGTGTTTATCCTCGCTGCCGCCCGCAAAGATAGCGAAAAACGCGGACAGTCGATTCGGTGCGCTCGGGGGAAATTGCGGCGGCAGCATGCGGCCGATCCGAAACGTCCGATCCGGCGGACCGCGCGGTGTTTCCGGAGTAAGGATCGTTCCGGAGGAGGCAAGACGCCCGAATTTCTTTCATCCGCTTCTCGCCCCGGCAATCTTCGGGCGAGGTCGGCATGTCGTAACCGTTTTTCTCCCGTTTCCCGGTTGGCGGAGGCCGAACCGATGTTCGGCTTTGCGCCCGGCCTGTCGAGACGGTTCGGATTGCCGGATTGCGGTGCAGTCGTCGTTTCCCGCCGGGACGGACGGTCCGGGGACGAAATCGAAACGGCGTGCCGGCACGGTCGCACGAAGGGGCGGTATCGCGTTTCGGTCCTGTGATTTTGCAGCCTGCGTCTTCGACCGAAAAGCTCGATGTCCCGTTGTTTCGGCTCGCTCCGATAAACCGGAAGAGGATGCCCGGCAGTCTTTGAGGAAAAGGACTTGCCGGCTCGGCGGAAGTCCCGAACGGGGGCGGCAGGAATCGAAAGAGAGGCTGTCCGACACGTGCCGGACAGCCTCTCTTTCGATTCGCATCGCTGCGAGCCTGTTGTCGAATACGCGGATCCATCGGGCCGCGAACGCCCCGGGCTCCGCCCGACGGTTGCCGAGGCGGAATAACGAATGCCGAACGAGGGGCGCGCCTTCCGAACGGGAGGCCGCAAGTGCGGCGCGCCCCTCCGTGCCTCCGGTGATTCGAGGCCCGGCTCGCGCTATCCGATCTCGATCAGCGGTGCGTCGGTGGCCACGTTGTCGCCCACCTCGGCGAAGATCTGTTTCACCTTGCCTGCATAGTTCGACGTGATGGAGTTCTCCATCTTCATCGCTTCGAGGATCACGACCTCCTGACCGCTTTTCACTTCGTCGCCGACCTTCACCTTGATTTCGATCACGCGGCCCGGCAGCGGAGCGTTCACGGTCTCTCCGGTGATTTTCACGAACTTCTTCTCCTCGTGCTTCTCTTCGGTCTTGGCCTCGGCGGGTTGCGATGCGGCATAGGCTTTCTTCTTCTGCTCCGTGAGGAACGTCTTCGCCACGAGCGGGAAGAGTTCGAGCAGCAGCACCTCCTTCTCGTCGGCCGCGAGCTTCACGCCGCCGGCTTCGGGCAGCGTCGGGTTGGGCTGCATCTGGTATTTCGACGTATCGTAGGGGGTCTCTTCGCGCACGCCGGCGATCTTGAAGCGGAATTCGGGGTCGATCTTCACGGGCGTGTGTCCGTATTCGCCCTTCACCAGACCGACGAACTGCGAACTCTTGTTGGTGTACATCGGGCGTCCGGCCTTCTCGTCCAGAGCGCAGTTCACGGCCTGAGCGCCGACGATCTGCGACGTGGGCGTTACGAGGGGCGGCAGACCGGCCGCCAGACGCACCGACGGAATGAGCTCCATGGCGCGGGGCAGAATCTCCTCGGCCTTGAGCTGTTTGAGCTGGGCCACCATGTTCGAGTACATGCCGCCCGGGATTTCGGCTTTCTGCACCAGTTCGTTGGGGGCGGGGAATCCGAAGTAGGCTTCGATCTTGCGGCAGGCGTCGATCGTGGCGGCTTCGTCGTCGGCCTCGGCGGCGGCGATGGCCTTGTCGAACAGGGCGTCGATCTCGGCGGGCAGCTCGTCCGTCAGCGGATTGAACGCTTTGGGCTCGGGTTTCTCGGTGTTGAAGACCGACAGGTTGAGCTCCTTGCGGATCTCGCGGAGCTGGGTGTTGATCTTGGCCACGGCCTCCATGTTGACGCCGTGGTCGATGCCGAGTTTCCGGCAGAAGACGTGCACCAGCTCGATGGCGGGCGCTCCGGTGCCTTCGGCGAAGTACCAGCAGTTGGTGTCGACGATGTCCACGCCGGCGACGATGGCCGCCAGTACCGACGCCAGACCGTAGCCCGGCGTGCAGTGGGTGTGGAAGTCGATCGGAATCGAAAGATTCTTCTTCAGCAGTTTGACGAGCGTGCTCACGCGCTTGGGCGGGATCAGACCCGACATGTCCTTGATGGTGATCATGTCGGCGCCCAGAGCGGCCATCTGCCGGGCCTTGTCGAGGAAGTATTCGTCCGTGAAGACGGGTTTGGGGTTCTTCTTGCCCATCAGTCGCCCCATGAAGCCGATCTCGGGGTATTTCGGATCGACCGTGTAGCAGACGGCGCAGTCGGCGATGCCGCCGTACTGCTTCACGTACTTGACGGTCGATTTGACGTTGTCCACGTCGTTCAGCGCATCGAAGATGCGCATGATGCCCAGACCGCTCCGGATCGAGTTGCGGCAGAAACCGTCGATGATCTCGTCGGTGTAGGGCGAATAGCCGAACAGGTTGCGGCCGCGCGACAGGGCCGTGAGTTTCGATACGTTGCCCACGGCTTTATATATGGTCTCCAGACGGGTCCACGGATTCTCGTTCAGATACCGCATCACCGAATCGGGCACGGCACCGCCCCAAACCTCCATCGCGTAGAAGCCGGCGTCCTTGTAGTAGGGCAGGCAGCGGTCGATCTGTGCTTGGTTCATGCGCGTGGCGAACGACGACTGTTGGCCGTCGCGCAGCGTCAGGTCTCTGATTTTAAGATTTCTTGCCATAGTACTTAATATTTTAAGTGTTTTTCGTGCCGTGTTATTGTTATCCGACTAACAAAGATAATAAACTATTTCAAATTCCGCTCCTTTTTTCCCGGAATAAATTGCATGCCGGTGCGGATCGCGGGAAGAATCGGCCGTAACGGACCGCTCGGATCCGGACGGACCGCGACGTTCCCGTCCTGCTCCTCGCATCGTCCGGCCGATGCGGCGGTTCGTGCCGTCGGACGGACGGAAGACGGAGCTCCTTTTCCATCCCGGCGCCGGATGCCGTTCCCCGGATGCCGTTTCTCGGGTGCCGTTTCTCGGATGCCGGATCGCATCGAATGTCGATACGATTCGAGCTCCGTCTGCTGCCGGAAAAAACCTTCCGGGACGCGAAATTGTTTTTCCGGACGAAATTCGTATCTTTGCCTTCCGATCCGAACCGACGATCCGTTCATGACACCCGCAACCGTTATCCTCACCGTCGCAGCCTACCTCGCCGCACTCTTCGCGGTGGCGTGGTACTCGGGGCGTCGTGCGGGCAATGCGGGATTCTTCACGGGCGGCCGCCGCACGCCGTGGTGGATGGCCGCTCTGGCGATGATCGGCGCCGCGATGTCGGGCGTAACGTTCATCTCGGTGCCCGGTTCGGTCGCTGCCGATGCGTTTTCCTACATGCAGATGGTGCTGGGGTTCACGGTGGGGCAGTTCGTCATAGCCTTCGTGCTGGTCCCGCTCTTCTACCGGCTCGGGGTGGTCTCGCTCTACGAATACCTCGACGGCCGCTTCGGCGTTTCGACGCACCGCACGGGCGCTTGGTTCTTCTTCCTCTCGAAGATGCTCGGCTCGGCGCTGAAGGTCTATGTGGTCTGCACCGTGATGCAGCTGCTCGTCTTCGATCACTACGGACTTCCGTTCTGGCTCAATGCCGCAGCGACGATGCTGCTCGTGTGGCTCTATACGCAGCGGGGCGGCGTGCAGTCGCTCATCTGGACCGATACGCTCAAGACCCTCTGTCTGGTGGCCGGCCTCGTCCTCTCGATCTTTTTCATCGCCCGCGCGCTCGGTCTCTCCGCCGGACGGACGGTCGACGCCGTGGCGGCGTCGCCTTTCTCCCGGATCTTTTTCTTCGACGACCCCTCGTCCGACCGCTACTTCTGGAAGATGTTCTTCGCGGGCATCTTCGTGCTCATCGCCATGACGGGCCTCGATCAGGACATGATGCAGAAGAACCTGAGCTGCGCCACCCCGCGCGACGCGCAGAAAAATATCGTGCTCACGGCCTTCTGCCAGATCGGGGTGATCCTGCTGTTCCTCGTGCTCGGCGTGCTTCTCTACCTCTACATGGACCGCACGGGGCTCCCGATGCCCGCGAAGAGCGATCAGGTCTTCCCGCAGGTGGCCGTGAACGGCGGACTGCCCCTCGTCGTGGGGGTGCTGTTCGTCGTGGGGCTGATTTCGAGTACATGGTCCGCCGCGGGATCGGCCCTCACGGCGCTCACGACCTCCTTTACGTTCGACCTGCTGGGCGGCTCGCGCCGTTTCGACGACCGGCGCCTCACGCGCGTGCGCCGCCGGGTCCATGCCGGCATGGCCTGCACGATGGGCGTCGTGATCCTCGGTTTCGGCTTTTTCGGCGACGACAGCGTCATCAATCTCGTCTACAAGGTGGCGAGCTACACCTACGGCCCGATTTTGGGTATGTTCGTCTTCGGCATGTTCACCCGCTTCGCGGTCCGCGACCGCTGGGTGCCGCCGGTCGCCGTGGCCGCGCCCGTGCTGAGCGCGCTCGTGCAGGCGGCGGCGCTGCGCTGGTTCGGCTATCGGATCGGATTCGAACTGCTGATCTACAACGCGCTGTTTACCGTCGCGGGGATGCTGCTCATCGTGAAACGCCATGAAAAATAGAGTTCTTCTCTGCCTCTTCGTCGCACTCGCGCCGATCGCCGCTGCGGACCTCTCCGCCGCGGACAAGGGGGTGCCGCCCGCCGCCCGGCGGGAGATCGCCCGCACGCTGACGCGGATCGCGGACCGCGAGATCGCCTGCGCTTGGGTGCGCGTGAGCCGGATCGAGGCGTCGCGCGCCCGGGTGCGCATCCATGCCTCCGTCGGTCTTTCGTATTACCCGTTCCGCGAGGAGAATCTGCGTGCGATGTACGACTCGGTGCGGCGCTGCCTGCCGGCGGAGTACCGCAAGGCGAGGATCGAACTCTTCACCGAGGGCCGGGCCGTCGAGGAGCTGATCCCGCTGGCGGAACGGAGCGCTGCCGCACGGCGCCGCGTCGTGCGCTTCGTCAATCGCTCGGCGCGGCCGCTGGTCGAGCGGCTCGATGCGCCCGTGCGGCCCGATGCGGGGTTGCAGGACCGTCATATCGCCCTGTGGCAGAGCCACGGCCGTTACTTCGACCAGACGCAGAACCGCTGGCGCTGGCAGCGCACGCCGTTCTGGCGGACGTGCGAAGACCTCTACACGCAGAGCTACGTGCTGCAATACTTGGTCCCGATGCTCGAAAACGCAGGGGCGAACGTGCTGCTGCCGCGCGAGCGGGACGTGCAGAAACACGAGCGGATCGTCGACAACGACCGCAATGGGCCGGGCGCCCAATACGAGGAGCGCTCCGGCGACGAGCCGTGGACGACGGGCGGCGCGGGATTCGCCGACCGGAAGCCCCTTTACGGCGCCGGAGAGAATCCGTTCGAGAGCGGCACGGTGCGCCGTGTGCGGACCGTCGCGCAGGGCGGTGCGCCGAGCGAAGCCGTGTGGACGGCCGAGGTGCCCGAGACGGGCGATTATGCGGTCTATGTCGCCTATCGGACCGAGCCCGGGAGTGCGGACGATGCGCGCTACACGGTGCGGCACGCCGGCGGCGAGAGCCGTTTCGCGGTGAATCAGACGATGGGCGGCGGCACATGGATCTATCTGGGCCGATTCCGTTTTACGGCGGAGAGCGGCGCCCTCGTGCGGCTCTCCAACCGTTCGGCGCGGGCCGGACGGATCGTAACGGCCGATGCGGTGAAGATCGGCGGCGGCTTCGGCAATATCGCCCGCACGGTGTGCGATTCGCTCCGCACGGCGGGGGCGGTCTATGCCGAAGAGCCGAGCGGCTATCCGCGTTTCGTCGAAGGGGCGCGCTACTGGCTTCAGTGGGCGGGCTTCGGCGAGGAGGTCTATACGCCGAAGCGCCATGCGGACGATTACAAGGACGACTACATGTGCCGCGCGCTGTGGGTCAACGCGCTGATGGGCGGCTCCGAACGGCTGCCCGACAGCACCGGCCTGCGCATTCCGGTGGATATGGCTCTGGCGTTCCACTCCGACTCGGGCGTGCGTGCGGGCGACGAGACCGTCGGAACGCTCGGCATCTGCTGCACGTCGGACGGCGGCGGCCGTTTCGAGGGAGGTGCCGACCGTATCCTCTCGCGCGACCTCGCGGATCTCGTGATGACGCAGGTGGTCGGGGATATTCGCCGCACGTTCGAACCCCGGTGGACGCGGCGCGAGCTGTGGGACCGTTCCTACTACGAAGCGCGCGTACCGTGCGTCCCGTCGGCGATTCTCGAACTGCTTTCGCACCGGAATTTCGCCGACATGCGCTACGGCAGCGATCCGCGATTCCGCTTCGTGGTGAGCCGGGCCGTCTACAAGGCGATCCTCCGCCACCTCGCGGCGCAGTACGACCGGCCTTATGTCGTGCAGCCGCTTCCCGTGAGGGCGTTCGCCGCCCGATTCACGGACGAGGGCGGCGTGGAGCTGACATGGCGTCCTGCGGTCGATCCGCTCGAACCGACGGCCGTGCCGACGGGCTACGTGGTCTACACGCGGCGCGGCGACGGCGGTTTCGACAACGGCCGTTACACGGAGGAGCCCCGCATCGTCCTGCCGATCGAGACGGGCGAACTGTACAGCTATAAGGTTACGGCGGCGAATGCCGGCGGCGAGAGCTTGCCGGGCGAGACGCTCTCCGTCTGCCGGATGCCCGACGAGCGGGGGCGTTTGCTCGTGGTCAATGCCTTCGATCGCGTGAGCGGCCCGCCGGCTTTCCGGTGCGATTCGCTGGCCGGATTCCTCGACCGCTCGGACAGCGGCGTGCCCTATCTGTACGACATCGCCTTCTGCGGGGCGCAGCGCGTTTTCGACCGTGAGCGGTTGCGCGCCGCGGACTCGTGTGCCCTCGGGGCCTGTGCGGACGATTTCGAGACCCAGATCGTCGGCGGCAATACGTTCGATTACCCCTTCGTGCACGGCCGTGCCGCTGCGGCGGCGGGCTGGTCGTTCGTCTCGGCGTCGGCCGAGGCTGCGGCACAGGATTTCGGGGCGCTCGGGGAGTACGATGTCGTGGATGTCGTGCTGGGCAAGCAGCGCGCCGTGAGCGTGGGACGCGGAATACGGGGAGCCGAATTCCGCACCTTCCCGCAGGCGCTACAACGGATTCTGCGCCGTTATGCCGGGGCGGGCGGTGCGCTTCTCGTGTCGGGCTGCTATGCGGTGTCGGACCTCTGGGAAGGCGCCGATGCGGCGGAGCCGGACCGCGCCTTCGCCGAGGAGGTGCTCCATTGTGCGCTCGGCGGCCGCTGTCCGGAGCCGGACGGACGGGTAACGCTCGTACCGTCCGAGGCGGGAATGGCGGGCGGAGAGTATCGTTTCGGCACCTCGCTGCGTGCCGACGGCTATGCCGTCGAATCGACCGACGTGCTGCGGCCGGCGGGCGACGGAGCTTTCGTCGTCTGCCGCTATGCCTCCGATCGGCAGCCGGCGGGCGTGGCGTGGATCGGCAGCGGGGGAGGACGGAGCGTCGTATTGGGATTTCCGTTCGAGGCGGTGGACGATGCGCGGGCCCGCAGCCGGCTGATGGGGGAGATCCTGCGGTTCCTCGAACCGGAAGGGAAGGAGGTTGCGAGATAAGAGAACGGCTGCCTGAGAGCCGACGGTTCGTGGGGTCGAGTGCAGGCCGAGTTTTGCCGAAGCGGAAAACGTCTGCGAAAAAAAAGCGAACCGTTTCGTCGTGCCGGGTCCAGAGCCGAATGCCGGTCCGGGCTTCGGCGAGGCGGGAAAACGAAGGAATGAGTACCGAGGAAAAGGGCCGACGTCTTTTTACGGGCCTTGTGCTGAGGACAGGCCGTTCGGTGCGGGCGGCAGAGGCCGAACCTTCGTCGGGAAGCGGTTCGCCGCAGAGGGAGGGGAGGCGGCGAACGGCCGTTTTGCGGAGGCGATGTCGGAAAGGCAATGCCGGAAGTCCGGCATGTCGATGTGTAAAACTATATTTTAAAAATAACGAATCATGTCATTGGAACAAACCATTTCGAAAGGGATCATGGAGGCCATGAAGGCCAAGGATCCGGTGCGTCTGACGACGCTGCGCAACATCAAGAAGTACATCATCGAAGCCAAAACCGCGGGACCTGAGATCGCCGAGCTGTCCGATACGGATGTGGTGAAGATCATTTCGAAACTCGCCAAGCAGGGGACGGATTCCGCGGCCGTCTATCGGGAGCAGCACCGCGAAGACCTCGCCGCCGAAGAGCTGGCGCAGGTGGCCGTCATGCAGGAGTTTCTGCCCAAGCGACTTACGCCCGACGAGCTGACCGAGGCCCTGAGGTCGATCATCGCCGAAGTCGGTGCCGTGTCGGTCAAGGAGATGGGGCGCGTGATGGGCGTCGCCTCGAAGCGACTGGCCGGGCAGGCCGACGGCCGGGAGATTTCGGACAAAGTGCGCGAATTGCTCTCGTGAGCGTAGGAGGCGGTCGTTTTGCCTCGCGGCCGGTGCGGAAGAGCGTTCCGGTGCCGGGAAACTCGCATCCGCGGTTCTGGGCCGGAATGTCGGGGTGCGGAATGTCCGCCGGCGGCCGGCGCGAGGCTTACTGTCTGAATTTCGGAATGAAATGCACGTAATGGAGAACCTGCATCGCAACGTCAAGACCGTTGCGATGCCGCTGGGGATGGTGGTCGGAGCCCTGTTGTGCCGTCCGATCTCGGCGCTCGAAGCGTGGTCGCACCAGATGATCACGCCGACGCTGATCTTTCTGATGCTCTTCTTCACCTTCTGCCGCGTGAAACCCAAACAGATGCGGCCGAGTATGCTCCATCTGTGGATGCTGCTCTTTCAGATCGTGGGTAGTGTGGCGGTCTTCTTCGCACTGAGTCCGCTGAACGGAGTTCTGGCGCAGGGAGGCATGATTTGCGTGCTGGCGCCGATCGCCATGGCCGCCGTCGTGATCGGCGGCATGCTCGGGGCCGACGTGCCTACGATGGCCACTTACAGCCTGCTGTGCAACATGACCATTGCCATAGCGGCCCCCGTCGTTTTGTCGTTCACGGGCAACGGATCCTGCACGTTCGCGCAGATTCTCGCCCGGGTCGCACCGCTGCTCGTTATGCCTTTCGCCGCGGCGCAGGTGTGCCGGTTTCTCGCGCCGAAGGCGTCGCGCTGGATCGGCGACCACAGCCAGATCTCGTTCTACCTGTGGCTCGTGTCGCTCACGGTGGTGATCGCCCGCACGACGGCTTTCATCCTCGATCTGCACGACGCCGATTTCCGGCTCGAAGCGGGGCTGGCTCTCGTGGCGCTTGCGATCTGCCTCATACAGTTCAAGGCGGGCCGCATGCTCGGACGCCGCTACGGAGATGTCGTGGCGGGCGGGCAGTCGCTCGGACAGAAGAATACGGTGCTGGCGGTGTGGATGGCGCAGTCGTTTCTCGACCCCGTTTCGTCGATCGCCCCGACGGCATACATCGTCTGGCAGAACTTCGTGAACAGCTATCAAATCTACAAAAAAGATAGAGAAATAACGAAAAATTGAATATAGACACAGTATTTTATATTTGATTGTAGATTTTTCGGTTGTTTTAGTAAGTTTCTCAATAAAGCCGATAATTACCATTTGTTACCCGAAAATAATATGGGCGATGTGATCCGCAAGGAGAATTACGTCGGTGGTAAACGGAAATACGAGTTTCTGGAATCGTAGAATCGGAATAAAACTGTAACTCGACAAGTGATAGGGTAAGTTTGCCAATTATCATTACCGTTATGATAAAATAGATTTGATAATGGATGATTTTGAATATAAAGGATATTGGTATTTGCCAGATTGCGAAGATCATCAAGTTGCTGGAATTTTAACTTTCAAAGCTAATGATTCAGCAATACTCGAATTGATCGGTGATATTGACGCTCATGACGAGCCGTTGATGGCTATATTCGAACAAAAATCACATACTGTAATTTGGGGTGTAAATTCAGATGCGAAAAGAATAACATTGCTCAACTGCCACCTTATTGGGAAACATCTTAATTTGAGCTGTCATTTCCCGATAATGCGGTATTCTGTGCAATTTGTTATCACAGGAAAATATGTGCGGTCGTATGATGAATTAGCTTTTAACAGTTGCCATGTTAAAATTCCGGCATTGACACAATGGTGTTTTCCCGCGGCAATTCAACAAACCCAATTATTCAAAGATGATAAGACAACAATAAAAAGATTGTCATTGATTATTGATACGGAACAAATAGAGCATCCTATTGTTTCTGTGGATGTAGAAGGTACGACAATAGAGTTGCATCGAACTGTAACTTATTGCGGGGATTTGAGATGTCCTAAAATAGAACAATCAACCTCTTTGGTAATTAAAAAGCCACAAAAAGATCATTTAGGCTCTTTCCTGCACGATATACATGTCTATGAACAGTTTTTGTCATTTGCAGCTCTTTCGGATGCGTCTGCTTCAGATATTTGGCTCCAAGACGATGATCTATACCAAGAATTAAATAATGGAAGGAAAATATATACAAAGATTCAGTTGCATTATGGCCGAAAAGACCGTTCGAAATGGAATGATAAAAATGTAAATTTTCTATTCGAATACAATGCTATCAAAGAAAATTATCCCAATATTATTAAGAAGTGGTATTTAGAATCGTATGATATTGCACCGATTCGTACTCATCTTATAGAAAGCATTAAGCAGAAAAATAGTTTTAGTAGTCTTGATTTCTTGATTGTATTTCAGGCTATTGAAGGCTTTGCCATTCGATTCCTTTATGGAGATAAGGGGCCTAAAGTTCTATTAACTTCTTTAATTCGAGATTTCAACGGTATTACAAAGCTCAAGTGCGATGAAATAGATATTGCGGCAGCTATTGATTCTCGCAACTATTACTCGCATTTCATGAATAAATCAAAGAAACCGAAAACACTTGATGGCGCAGAATTATACTATATGACAAGGAAGCTGAGAAATTTATTGATATGTTGTATGCTGACCTTTATAGGCTTCTCGCATGAAAACATCAATAAATTGCTATCGAAAAGCACTTATAATTTCAGTGCATAGAGCACATTCCTAAATGCGCTTTTTGAACATATTTTTGTTGCTATTTTGTTACTTGTCGCAAGAAAGGCTTTATTCTATTTATTAATAATCAGATGAATACAAACGAGAGTAAATAATATGTGGCAGAACTTCGTGAACTCTTATCAGATCTGGAGGAAGGACAACGGCGGAGCGCAGTGAACGGCCGCACGGGGCGCTCTTCGTGCCGTGGGCGGATAGGGGAGGCGGAGTAGAGTAGAGTGCCGGCTGCAGGATGTGTCCTTTATCGCCGGCCGCCGTCCCGGACTTCGACATTGGGCAGAAAGCCCGCAACGATGCCCAATAGAGGCAGGAGCGTACTGATCCGGAAGATGAATTCGATGCTCGTCCGGTCGGCGAGCCACCCGAAAAAAGCCGATCCGAGCCCGCCCAGTCCGAACATCAGTCCGAAGAAAACGCCGGAAATCATGCCGACCTTGGCCGGCATCAGATCCGTCGCATAGACGAGGATCGCCGAAAAGGCCGACGAGATCACGAGACCGATGACGACGGCCAGTGCGACCGCTGAGGTCAGTCCTACGTAGGGCAGCAGCAGCGTGAAGGGCGCCGCACCGAGGATCGAACCCCAGATGACGTATTTGCGGCCGATGCGGTCGCCGAGCGGACCGCCGAAGAACGTTCCTGCGGCCGAAGCCGCGAGGAATGCGAAAAGGCAGTACTGCGCCCCCTGCATCGACACCGAGAATTTGTCCATCAGGTAGAACGTGAAGTAGTCGGTCATCGAAGCGATGTAGAAATACTTCGAGAAGACCAGCACGCCCAGAATGCCGAGTGCCGTGCGGACCTGCCGTTTCGAAAGCGTATGCGTGCGCACCGCTTCGGGTTGTGCGGTCCGGCGGGCCGCGACGAGCAGACGGCATTCGTACCAGCGTCCTATGCGCACGAGGATGAAGATCGCGAGCAGCGCGGTCAGTGCGAACCACCCGATCGAGCCTTGCCCGAACGGAATGACGATCAGCGCCGCAAGCAGCGGCCCGACGGCGCTGCCGGCGTTGCCGCCGACCTGAAAGATCGACTGTGCGAGTCCCTTGCGGCCGCCCGAGGCGAGCTGTGCCACGCGCGAAGATTCGGGATGGAAGACCGAAGAGCCGCATCCGATCAGCCCCACGGCCGCCATGATCCACCCTAAGGCCGGGGCCGTTGCGAGCGCCAGCAGGCCGACGAGCGTGAAACACATGCCCGCTGCGAGCGAGTAGGGCCTCGGATGGCGGTCGGCGAGCCGGCCCGCGACGGGCTGCAAAAGCGAGGAGGTGAGCTGGAATACCAGCGTGATGGCTCCGATCTGGGCGAATGAGAAGCCGAATTTTTCCTTCAGCAGCGGGTAGACGGCCGGAATGACCGACTGCATCATGTCGTTGAGCAGATGGGCGAATCCGATGGCGAACAAAACCGAGTAGACGGTTTTGCGGCGGTCGGATCGGAGGTTTCGGGGTGTTGTCATCGTTGCTGTCGCATCTTTGTTCGAACGGGGCTCGCGGGCGCAGGGCGGTGGGGCGTGGTGCGGGCGCAAGCCTTTCATCGGGGAAGCTGCGAGGCCGCCTCCAATTCCAGCAAATATTTTTTCGCCTCCAGCCCTCCGGCATACCCGGTCAGCGAACGGTCGCTGCCGACGATTCGGTGGCAGGGTGCGAATACCGACAGCGCATTCGCACCGTTGGCGTTGGCCACGGCCCGGACGGCGCGGGGAACGCCGATGCGGCGTGCCAGTTCGCCGTAGGAGACGGTCGAGCCGAACGGGATGTGCAGCAGTTCGTTCCATACCCTCGTCTGAAACTCCGTGCCGGCGAAAAGGAGCGGCACGTCGAACTCGCGGCGTTTCCGGGCAAAATATTCGTCGAGCTGCCGCACGGCCTCGTCGATCACCTCCGACGCGCCCTCTTCGAATTCGGCGTGCAGGAGCCGTTGCAGCCGCCGGCTCACGCGACTGCGGTCTTTCGCCGCCTGCCAGTCGCACAGGCAGAGCCGCTCGCCGAGCGATCCGAGCAGCAAAGCGCCGCACGGCGATTCGTAACGTGTCGTCAAAATGACGTTTCGGTCGTTCCGTTGCATCTTTTTTCTTTTTCGTTCGTTTTTTCGGTGGCCGTTGCTTTCGACCTTTTTTTGCCGTCGGACCGGACCGGAGCGACGTGCCGGACGGCGAATCGTACAAAATTAACGATTCTAATCGTTTTTACGACTATTCGGAGCGGATTATTTCCGACTTACGGACGGGAACGTGCGGTACACGATCGACCGTCCGGAAATTCGAGTGGACTGCGGGACGGTTTGTTTTTTTGCGGCGCGAATTCGGGGATTTACGTATTTTCGACTTCGTTTTAGATACTCCTGCTTTGCAAAAGCGAATAGATTTGCTTTTGCACTCGGCTTATTCGTATCTTTGCGAATCGTCGGGGAACGAATGTAAAGATTCGGAATATTATGGATGGTCTGGAGACGGAGAGATTGATTTTGCGGCATTTCACGGAAAAAGACATCGCCGCTTTGTTTGCGCTCCTGAGCGATCGGGAGGTCAACGCATTTCTGCCGATGTTTCCTCTCGAAGAGATCGGGGAGGCGGAAGCGTATCTTTCGTACATAGGGGATCGTATACGTGAGGGCGGATTCTATTATGCGATCTGTCTGAAGGAAGACGACCGGCCGATCGGCTGCGTGCATGTAAGCGCGGACGACAGCCGCGATTTGGGGTACGCTGTCCGCAAGGAGTATTGGCATCGGGGAATTTGCACCGAGGCGTGCCGGTCCGTGGTCGGGATGGCGAAACGGTCGGGTATCCCTTATCTGACGGCCACGCACGATGTGAACAACCCGCGAAGCGGACGTGTGATGCGAGCCATAGGCATGACCTACCGCTATTCCTACGAGGAGCTGTGGCAGCCTAAGAATTTTCGGGTTACGTTCCGGATGTATCAGCTCGATCTCGACGGGAAGGAGCACGGAGTTTACGAAAAATACTGGAATCGCTATCCCGTTCATTTTATCGAGGAGCAGCCGTTCGGACGATCGGGCGGCCGGGCATCGTGCGGTACGGAATCCCAAAATCCGGAATGTGTATGATTATTCTGATTGCGGGGGATACGCATACGGGCAAAACCTTGTTGGCGCAAAGACTGCTGGAGAGGTATCATTATCCCTACCTGTCGATCGACCACTTGAAGATGGGGTTGATTCGAAGCGGCCGATGCCCTGTGCCGGCCGACGGCAGCGATGCCGAACTGACGGAGTGTCTGTGGCCGATCGTGCGTGAGATGATCAAGACATGCATCGAAAATTCGCAGAATCTGATCGTCGAAGGGTGTTATATTCCTTTCGGCTGGGAGGCGGATTTCGCAGATGAATACCTTGCGAGGATCCGTTACGTCTGCCTCGTGTTCAGCCAAGCCTATCTCGAACGGAATTTTCGGGATATACTGCTCCATGAGTGTGTGATCGAAAGGAGAGGCTCGTCGGAAGCGGTTCTCGAACGGATGAGCCGTACCAACCGGTATAATCTGGAGCAGTGTATGGCGCGGAACTACCGATACGTTTTAATAGAAAGCGACTATCGGATCGACATCGAGGAGTTGTAAGTGTCGGGAGCATGCGGTCCGACCGTCGGCATGTCGTTCCCGTGCCCGACGGCCGCGCGGAATACGCGGGATGCCCGTTCGGTTTCGTGTTCGCTCCCGTCCCTGACACTGTTTTCGTTTTCGCCTTCATCCCCCGTCTTTGCCGCCGTCCTTCGTTTCCGTGTCCGCCTTGTCGAAGGGGCTTTTAGGCGTGGCCTCCCCTCGATCCGGCGGGTCGTCCCGCTCCGTCTCATGCGCGGGTATATTTCGACGAGCCGCATGCCGTGCCGGTGCAGACTGCGGTTCGAGCGGACTTTGAGAACGGATTGAGGGACGGACTGGATATTTTTGCGGACAGGCGTTGCGGGCGGAGTGCCGCCTTTGTCCGGTGCAGGTTCTTCCTTCGGCGAACTTCTTTCGCCGAGACCGGCGGGTACTTTTCCGGCATCTGCGGCCGGAAGCCTTCCCTTGTGATCGAAGAGGCTGTCCGACGAATTTCGGACAGCCTCTTGGTTCGTACCGTCATACGATGTCTTTTCGAGCAGGCTATTCCCGGAGGCGGCTTGTCGGATAGCCCTTTCCGATTTGCCCGGACGAATGAATACGATGTGCCGAAGTGTGCGGAGCAAGGAGTCTGCGTAAGCATATGAACGGGCGGCGACACCGTTAAGGACGCAGCGGACCGCTCGTTACGACACGGAATTTCCGCGCGACCGGGTTCGTCCGGAAGGTCGGAGCCGCCCCCCCCCGGATGCTTCGGATTCACTTCCCGCCTCGGGACATCACCTCCTCTTCGGGGAGCGGCTTGGTGCAAAAATACCAATCGTAGCAGCGCACGCCCTCCGCAGGCCGCTCCATCCGTTCGTCCGCGGCACTCTTCGTGCTCCCGGCCGGAGCGATCACGTCGTCGCCCGGGCGCCAGTCGGCCGGAAGGGCGACGCCGAAAGCGTCGATGGTCTGCAAACCGATGAGAATACGTTTGATTTCGGCGAAGTCGCGGCCCAGCACGAGCGGATAGTAGAGGATGGCGCGGATGATGCCCCGGGGGTCGATGAAGAAGACGGCCCGCACGGCGGCCGTGTCGCTTTCGCCCGGATGGATCATGCCGTACTTTTTGGCGACCTCCATCGTCATGTCGGCGATCAGCGGGAAACGGATGTCGAGGTTTCTGATCCCTTTGTATTCGATCTTTTCCCGTATGGCCCGGAGCCATGCGATGTGGCTGCTCACGGTGCCCACCGAAAGCCCTACAAGCCGGCAGCCGAGGGCCGCGAATTCGTCTTCCATTTTGCCGAAGAGCATGAATTCCGACGTACATACGGGCGTGAAGTCGCTCGGATGACTGAACAGAATCACCCATTTCCCTTTGAAATCTGCGGGAAAGTCGATCTTCCCCTGCGTGGTCGCGGCCTCGAATGCGGGCGCCGGATCGCCGATGCGCGGCATGGCGGCGGTTTGATTTTCCATCTCCATAACAACTGTGAATTTGACGTTGTCGGGAGAGATTCAAATTGGATGCCGCACTCTCCGCCTCCTTGCCGATGCGCCGGAAAAGAGGTCGGACCTCTTATTTTCGGAAGACGAAGTAGACGGCCAGTACCAGACAGCAGAAACCTGCGAGATGGTTCCAGCGCAGCGGTTCGGACTTCATGAAAGCCACGGCGAAGAGCGTGAAGACCAGCAGCGAGACGACCTCCTGAATCACCTTCAGCTCCCAGAGCGTGAAGGGACCGCCGAATTCGAGGCTGCCCATACGGTTGGCGGGGACCTGAAAACAGTATTCGAACAGGGCGATGCCCCAGCTGACGACGACGATGGCCGCGAGGCCGAAACGTTCGAGTTTCGATTTGAAGGCGATGTGTCCGTACCACGCGAGCGTCATGAAGGTATTCGACACGATCAGCAATCCGATGGTCAGCAGTCCTCTGAGCATAGTTGTTTTAATAAACGGTTGAATGCTTTTTCCGTCCGTTTCCCGCCTTGCCGGAGCCCGGCCGGCGTTCGGTTCTGCGAAACGGTTCGCTTTCTTGCAGTTGTTTTTTCGTCCGGGCAATCATCGGGCGAGGCAGGATCGCACTTGGCCTGACGAAACGGTCGATCGTCTTCCGTCTTCTCCGAAAGTTTCGACAGCGCTGTGTGCGCCTTGGGTTGTCGAGTGCGGGGCCCTCCGACATTGCCCCCCCCCGACAAAGTCGGCCGTTCGCCGTCGGCTCCTCGGCAGCGGACTGCACTCGTTGTCGCCCGCGTATTCCTGCCGCCGGCGACGAACGTCGATCACGCTCCGCGACCGACTGTAAAAAATGCCCTCCCCCCTCTCTTCCCGTCTCGGCAGGGTTTGGACGAAGACCGTACTCGCGTCCTGTCGGTCGGAATCGCTCCCTTTGCCGAGGCGGGGGGGGCCGCGTCGAACTCCGGATTTTACCCGGGTTGCACGCGGTCTGCCGGGACCGCTCCCCCTCCCGTTTGCGGGGATGCTCTCCCTGTCCGGCAACTGCCGGCCTATGTCCGGATTGCGTGCGGTCTGCCGAGAAAGCTCAGGTCGGTGATTTCGGTGAAGTCTCCGATGACCCGGTCGGCAGCGGTCGTTCGCAGCTTTTCGCGGGAGAGCGTCGTCGCCAGTGCGAAGATGCGTCCGGCTCCGGCGCGGCGTGCGGATTCGATGCCCGCTTCGGCATCCTCGAACACGAGACACTCGGCCGGGTCGAGCCCGAGTTTCGCCGCGGCCGTGCGGTAGATTTCCGGATCGGGTTTGCAGCGCTTCACCTGATCGCTGTCGACGATGGCCGCGAAGTATGTGCGGATGCCGCACGTATCGAGTACGAAATCGACGTTCGCACGCGGACCCGACGAGCCGACGGCGCACGGAATGTCCGCCGCACGGAGCCGTGCGAGCAGCTCCGCGAGACCGGCGACGGGCCGGATCGCGGGGGCATAGATCTCGCGGTAGATCGCCTCCTTCTCGGCGGCGAGGGCCGGCAGTCCCTTTTCGCGGAGGATGTTCTCGGGCAGTATGAGCCGCATGATGTCGTCGTTACCCATCCCGAAGGCCGCGGAGAGTTTCCGCTCCCAGTCTTCGACCCCGTAGCGCCGGCAGAAGATGCCGAACGCATCGACGTGTACGCGGGTGTTGTCCACCAGTACGCCGTCCATATCGAACAGTATGCCTCGAATCATGGCGCAAAGATAGGTTAAAAATCGAGCCGCAGGCTGAAATCGACCGCAAAATTCTGAATTTTCGCGCCCCGTTTCCGTTCGCCTCGGGTGAGTTGCCGGATGAAGTCCGCACGGATGGGGCGGAAGATATTTTCGGGCCGAATCCCGTCTCGACGCGGGAGTGTCGCACGGACGACATGCCCGCGGGAGGAGCCGCATACGGAAGGCGCGCATGACGACCGTGCTTGCAAAAACGGAGAAAATGCGGCCGTCGGGGGCGATTATGGATTTTAATCGATTAAATTTGCAGGACGAATCGGACACGAATGAAGCGGGAACGCATGACGACGCACACGAAAACGGAGAAGACCAATGCGGCGCGCCTGCTCGACAAGGCGAAGATCGCCTGCGAGCTGGTCCCGTATGCGGTGGACGAGGAGCATCTGGATGCGGTGCATGTCGCGGAACAGTTGGGCGAAGCGGTCGGCACGGTCTTCAAGACGCTCGTGCTGAGAGGCGACCGGACGGGCTGTTTCGTCTGTGTCGTTCCGGCCGATTGCGAGGTGGACCTCAAGACGGCGGCGAAGATCTCGGGAAACAAGAAGGCGGAACTGATTCCGATGAAGGAGCTGCTGCCGGTAACGGGATACGTTCGCGGCGGCTGTTCGCCCGTGGGGATGAAGAGGCGCTTTCCGACTTTCGTCCACGGTTCGGCGCTGGAGCACGAGGCCGTCTACGTCAGTGCGGGGGTGCGCGGTTTGCAGATGAAGTTGGACCCTTCGGACCTTATCGCATTCCTCGGAGCCCGGACGGCCGACATCGCACGGCCGAAACAGTCCCCGCCCGTTGACGTTGAGACCTGAAATTTTAGCGGGAACTCCATGCCGGTGCCGGATTTCGAAAACGGATGCAACAATGTATTTCACGGTCCATTCGTTTCTCCTGCGGCCGCAATGTGCAGCTGTGAGGCGTCGCGCCCGCGTCGGGGGGCGGTTGCGCATATGCTTTTCCCGACATCGGAAGCGGCGGGAATCGCAGGTGCGCCCTCACCCTCGCCGTGTCAGTTGCTCCCTTCGAGCCATTTCAGAAAATCGTCGACACGCGAGCGACTTACGACCATCTTGAATTCGTGGCTCGGTCGTGCCGTGATTTTCAGTCGGTTGCCCATGTATTTCACGATGCTGACGATCGCCGGCATGGCGATGATGCAGCTGCGCGAGATCCGGAAAAACCGTTCGGGATCCAGTTCGTCCGAGAGGACTTCGAGCGACTGGTCCATGATATAGCGGTTGTTGTCGTTGGTAACGAGGTAGGTATTTTTCTCTTCCGAGTAGAAATAAGCGATGTCGGAGGCTTGTACCGGCACGATCCGGTCGTTGAAACGCACGATGAAACGCTGTTTGTATTCGCGCGGGCGGCGGATCGCATTCAGCAATACGTCGGTGTCGATGCCGTTGCCGCGTATGCGGCAGCGTTCCACGGCGCGCTTGAGCGCTTGCAGTTCGATCGGCTTGAGCAGGTAGTCGATGCTGTTGACTTCGAATGCCCGTACGGCGTAATTGTCATAGGCGGTGGTCATGATGACCCGCGCCGTTACGTCGATTTGCCGGAATATCTCGAAACAGTCTCCGTCGGAGAGTTCCACGTCCATGAAAATCACGTCGGCATTGTTTCCCGGCGTTCGCAGCCAAAGCACCGTATCTCTGACCGAGCCGGTGGTGCCGACGATCCGCACGTCGGGGAAATGTCGGGTCAGAACCCGCGCCAGATTGACTTGGGCCATCGTTTCGTCTTCTACGATCAGTACGTCCATATTATAGCAAAGGTAAGGTAATGCGATATTCGGTATTCGTGCAGCGCACCCCGATCTGTATGCCCGACAGGTCGAGGTACTGCTGACGGATATAGTTCAGCCCCACACGGGTCGAGGGGGGCTCGGAAACTTTCATCCGGAGGTTGTTCGACACCGTTACGGCTTCGCCCGCAGCCGCAATGCGTATCACGAGCGGCCGGTCCGCTCCCACCGTATTGTGTTTGATGGCGTTCTCGATCAGCAATTGTACCGAACAAGGCACGACATGGCGGTTCATGGCCTCGTCCGATATGTCGGTCTCCACCCGGAACCCTTCGGGGAAGCGCACCTGCAACAGGTCGACGTACATCCCCACGAAGGCCATCTCCTCGCGCAGACGCACGAGTGTCTTCTCCTCGTTTTGGAGCATGTAACGGTACATGCCCGCCAGCTTGTGTATGTAGGCGCTCGCCTGCTCCGTGCGCTGCTCGCAGACTAAGCAGTCGAGGATATTGAGCGAGTTGAACAGGAAATGGGGGTTGACCTGCTGTTTGAGCTTCATGTAACGGAACTGCGCTTGGTGCGCCTTGCCGCGTTCGGCACGCAGTACGGCGCGTGCGACCATGGCGTAATTTATTATGAATACGACCGAATAGAGGGTCGCCTCGACCAGCAGAGTAACGATCCACAGTTGCAGGAACTCCCGGGCCGTGAACGAGCGGTCGACTGCGAACGGCAGATGCAATCCCGTGACGAGCGCCGCGCAGGCCGACGTGCACAGTACGAACAGGAGGAAAGCCGCGATTTCGGCGATGAGACCGTGCCGGGTTTCACGCCTGTGCGTATGCCGAACATAGATGATATTGACACACAGTAGGATAATCAGTACCACGGAGTTGGATGCCAGCAAGTCGGCGATGCGGTAGAGGCGGTCCGCGGAAAAGGAGGGCGAAGAGAAAATCTCCGCATAGGCCAGCCGGAGCGCGAAGATCACGCCCACGGCCAGCAGCAGCAATCCTATGCGGGGAGTCCAGACCGTAGGCTGAGCGGGCGCTTCGTCGCCGCGGCGGAACAATCTGGTGAACCATACGACGCCCCAGCCCAGCAGTTCGGTGGTAACGAAGGTCGATAGGGCATGTACCGCGGGCGGAGAATGCAGCACGGTTTCGATCAGTTGCGCTCCGCCCGTACCCAACAGATAGCCGACCACGTTGACGACGATCACGCTCGCGGCGGTGAATTCCGCATTCAGACCCCGTTTCAGGCAGATCAGAACGATCAGTACGATCGTCAGTAGCGTGAGCACCAATTCGTCGTTAATGCCTGCCGTGCGGCACAGAAACGCTACCGCCGCATGTAGAAAGGCGAAAAGATGAATCGTTCCGGAAACTTTAAGCAATCGCATCGAACCCATTTGCAGACCCGCAGATTTATAATTTCGGCTGTTTTTACGACTAAAATATACATTCCCTCCGGAAATTCCAAATTCGGGTAGTTCTGCTTAACCATTCGTCGTGAAATTCCGACCGTTCATCTGTCCGAACGTTCCGTTCATCGTCCGGAAAAAGCGCGACCCGATTTTTTTATTAAAATTTGCATCGCCTAAAAACTAACCGAAGAGTCGGAATGAACAAACCTAAACTCTCATTTTGGCAGATTTGGAATCTCAGCTTCGGATTCCTCGGCGTGCAGGTCGGATATTCGCTCCAGAATTCCAATACGTCGAGCATCTTCGAATCGCTGGGGGCCGATGTCAGTCATTTGAGCTATTTTTGGCTGGCGGCACCGCTGGCCGGTATGATCGTCCAGCCTATCGTAGGGCTCTTTTCCGACGGTACATGGACGCGCTTCGGCCGCCGTATTCCCTATATTCTCGGCGGTTCTCTGGTCTCCGCTCTGGCGCTCGAACTCATGCCCAACTGTCCCCGACTGCTCGCGTTCGCTCCGCTCGCCATGGGCGTTTTCATCCTGTTGTTCATGGATCTGTCTTTCAACGTTACGATGCAGCCTTTCCGGGCGCTGGTGGCCGACATGCTCGACGATTCGCAGAAGACGCAGGGGTACGTGGTGCAGACCTTTCTGATAAACCTCGGTGCCGTCGCGGGTGCTGTCCTGCCACTCGTCATGACATGGCTCGGCGTATCCGACGAGGCCGCTCCGGGGGGCGTTTCGCCCCACATCGCCTATTCCTATTATGTCGGAGGAGCGATCCTGCTGCTTACGGTGCTCGTTACCTCGTTCAAAACGAAGGAATACCCGCCCGAGGAGTTCGCCCGCTACAACGATCTTTCCGAAGAGAAGGCCGGGTCCGAGAGTTTCGTGGGGCTCGTGCGCAGCGCTCCCCGCGTGATGGTGCAGCTGGGCATCACGCAGTTTTTCTCGTGGGCGGCACTCTTCCTGATGTGGACTTACCTCAAGCCTGCCATTACCGGCGTAGTTACCGACCACACCACGGGCGAGGTGCTCTCGGACGGTGCCACGCAAACATGGGTCGGCGTACTCAACGGCATCTATCCCATCCCCGCCTGCATCGTTGCGCTGTTCCTCGGACGCATTGCCGCACGCTGCGGCAACAAGCCCGTCTATGCGGGTTGCCTGCTGGCCGGGGCGCTGGGCTTCGCGGGAGTGTACCTGCTGCACGACCAGTATGCTCTGATGCTTCCGATGGCGGGGATCGGCATCGCGTGGGCGGGCATCCTCGCCATGCCCTACGCCATCCTGTCGCGTGCCGTCGAACCGCGCCGCATGGGTATATACATGGGTATCTTCAACTTCACGATCACGCTTCCTCAAATCGTCGTCGGACTGGCCGGCGGTGCCGTCGTCGAGTACTGCTTCGACCGTGAGGCGGCGGACATGCTGGCTCTGGCCGGGGTATTCATGCTGTTGGCGGCGCTGTCGGTTTTTCTGGTGAAAGAACACAAGGCCGGATAACGGCCTGCATCGTAAAATCAATTCACAACTAACCAAAAAGCTTATGAAACGGATTTTAACTATGTGTATGAGCAGTTTGCTCATATGTATCATTTCCCCCCCCCTCCTCGTGCGGGCGCAGAATGCCGGTTATGAGGTCAAAGGCGTGGTTGTCGACGATTCGGGGATGCCGGTTCTGGGAGCTACCGTAATCGAACGGGGCACGGCCAACGGGGTCTCGACGGACGTCGACGGTAGCTATGTCATCCGTACGGCCGGCCCGGAGTCGGTCGTCGAGATCAGTTACGTCGGATACAAGACCGTCAGCTTGGTCGCCAGTTCGTCGTCGCTGGCGCACGTTTCGCTTGAGGTGGATGCCATGGGTATCGACGACGTGGTGGTGATCGGTTACGGCACGGTCAAAAAGAACGACATGACCGGTTCGGTCGTGGCGATCAAGGCCGAGGAGTTCAACCGCGGCGCCGTAGTCTCCGCGCAGGACATGCTCAAGGGCAAGATCCCCGGCGTGCACATCATCCCGGGCGACGGCGGTCCCGGTTCGAGTTCCACGATCCGCGTGCGCGGTGCGGCTTCGCTCAATGCGTCGAACGACCCGTTGATCGTGATCGACGGAGTGCCCATTGCGGTAGACGGCGGCAAGGGTATGGGGAATCCGCTGGAGACGATCAACCCCAACGACATCGAATCGTTCACCGTGCTCAAGGACGCTTCGGCGGCGGCCATCTACGGTTCGCGTGCTTCGAACGGCGTCATCCTCGTTACCACCAAGAAGGGGTACGGCAATACGCCCCGTGTATCGTACAGCGGCAGCGTGAGCGTACAGACCAATTCCGACGAGCTGCCCGTCATGTCTCCCGGCGAGTTCCGCGACTACATCAATCAGGTCTACCCCGCAGGGACGACGACCGGCGACAAGGTGCAGTCGATGCTCGGCGATCAGAATACCGACTGGCAGGATTTGGTTTTCCGCACCGCCATTTCGCACGACCACAACGTCAGCCTGATCGGCAATGTCAACGACCGCATGCCCTATCGCGCGTCGGTGGGCTACACCAATCAGCAGGGTACGCTCGAAACGTCGAAATACGAGCGCGGAACGCTCGACCTGAGCCTTTCGCCCAACTTCTTCGACAAACATCTCACCGTCAATCTCAACGCCAAGGGCGTCATCACTTCGCAGCGGTACGCTTCGAGCGGAGTGGTGGGGGTGGCGGCTTTCTTCAATCCCACGATCGACCCCTACTTCCGCAACGAGGACGGTTCGATCGACTACACGACTACCAACGGCTATTGGAACTACGGTTCGGGTCGCGGCGAAGACTTCACGCCCAACACCCTGCTCGGCGCGGGACCGCTTTCGCAGCTCTACGACCGCGACAATACGGCGCGTGCCCGACGGTTCATCGGCAACGCCCAGATCGACTATAAGGTCCACGGTTTCGAGGCGCTGCGTTTTAACCTCAATCTCGGTCTCGACATATCGAAAGCCAAGACCTATGACGGCGTGAATCCCGGTTCGTTTCAGGCGTATGCCGACACCGAAGCCCGCGGCTGGGGGCAGTATTCGCGGACGACGAATTTCCGCCGCAACCAGTTGCTCGAATTCTACGCCGACTTCGACAAGGAGTGGGGGATCCACCACCTCGATGTGATGGGCGGTTATTCGTGGCAGCATTTTTACAGTTCCGATCGCTCGGTGTCGTATTTCAACGAGACGCACGAACAGAAGGGCGAGGATTCGCGCTATCCGTTCAACCGGCAGGAGAACTACCTGATTTCGTTCTACGGCCGCGTGAACTATTCGATCGCTTCGAAATACCTCTTTACCTTCACGTTGCGGGACGACGCCTCGTCGCGCTTCTCGAAAGACACGCGCTGGGGCCTCTTCCCTTCGGCCGCCTTCGCATGGAACATCGCCGAAGAGAACTTCCTGAAGAACCAGCGCGTGTTGTCGACTCTCAAACTCCGTCTCGGCGCCGGTCAGACCGGCCAGCAGGAGATCGGGTCGAACTATCCCTATCTGGCGCGCTATTCGATGTCGACCGACGTCTACAAACAATACAACATGGGCTCCAACGGCTACATGTTCTACCTGACGCCGGCGGCTTACGATCCCAATATCAAGTGGGAGACCACGACGACCTATAACGTCGGCCTCGACTTCGGATTCCTCGACGGCCGCATCAGCGGCAACGTCGACTGGTATCTGCGCCAGACGGACGACTTGCTGAACAACGTCCTCACGCCGATGGGGTCGAACTTCGGCAACAACGTGCTGACGAACATCGGTTCGATGGAAAACCGGGGCGTCGAATTCTCGCTGAACCTCATCCCCGTGAGCACGAAGGACTGGAACCTGACGATCGGTCTGAACGGTACGTTCCAGCACACGGAGTTCACGAAGCTCAACAATACGAACGATCCCGACTACAACATCCAGACGGGAAACATCACCAAGGGTACGGGCAACCAGCTCCAGATCCACAAGGTGGGATATGCGCCCTACACCTACTATTGCTTCCAGCAGGTGTACGACGCCGACGGACATCCCATCCAGAACGCGCTCGTCGACCGCGACGGCGACGGACAGATCACGCAGGCCGACCGCTACATCACCGACAAGAGCCCCAACCCCGACTTCTTCTACGGCATCAGCCTCAAGCTGAGCTGGAAGAATTGGGACTTCGGCTTCAACGGCCACGGTTCGGCGGGCAACTGGGTCTTCAACGATTTCGCTTCGGCCAATTCGACGTCGAACATAGATATCAATGCCGGCAATCTGCCGAACTTCGCCCGTCTGGTCAAGAAGACCGGCTTCACCGAGGCCAACAGCGGCGAACAGTGGTATTCGGACATGTTCCTCGAAAATGCCTCGTTCTTCCGCATGGACGACATCAATCTTGGGTATACGTTCCGTGAGTTGGGAAGTTGGAAGGGTACGCTGCGTCTGGCGTTCGGCGTGCAGAACGTCTTCGTCATCACCGGATACAGCGGCGTGGATCCCGAAATTCCGGGCGTGAACGGCATCGACGGTTCGATCTGGCCCCGTCCGCGCACCTATTCGCTGCGTCTGAATGTAAACTTCTAAAATCCAAGAACCATGAAAATGAATCTGAAATACATCGCTTTGGCTGCGGCGGGCGCGGCGACGCTCATCACGTCGTGCATCAGCGACCTCGATACCTTGCCGCTCAACCCTTCCGATTCCACTTCGGAGACGGTTTACGGTACGGATGAATACGGCTACCTCGCCGGACTGACCAAGCTCTATTTCCAGTTCGTGTCGAACGATACGACCGATCTGCTCGTGAGCGACGGCGGCTCCTCGGAGCTCATCCGCGCCTTCTGGACCATTCAGGAAGTTACGGCCGACGCCTGCAAATGCGCTTGGGAGAACGATGCTTGGGTGCGCGCCATGAACACCAACACGTGGTCGGATGCCGACAACGATGCGACCTATGCGGTCTACGTGCGCACGTTGCAGGGTATCGCCTTCGTGAACGAATACCTGCGCCAGACCGCTCCGGACAAGCTCTCCGACCGCGGCGTGAGCAGCGAGCTGGCCGCCAAGATCGAGAGCTTCCGTGCCGAAGCCCGTTTTCTGCGCGCTTATTTCTACTGGATCGCCCTCGACGTGTTCGGGGATGTGCCTTTCACGACCGAGTCCTCGCCTTTCGGCGGCGGCGTGAATCCCACGCAGGCTACCCGTGCGGAGGTGTTCGATTTCTGCATTACGGAGCTGAAGGAGCTGGCCGCCGACGGCAGCGCCATGCCGGCCGCCCGCTCGAACTACCCGCGTGCGGACAAGGGCGCCGTCAACGGCCTGCTGGCCCGCATGTACCTCAATGCCGAAGTCTATACCGGCACTCCCATGTGGACGGAGGCCAAATCGGCGTGCGAAGCCGTCTTCGGCATGGGCTATTCGCTCTGTCCGGAGTATTCCGACCTCTTCCGCGGCGACAACGGCGAGAATCCCGACGCACGGCAGGAGATCATCTTCGGCGTGGACTACAACGCCGAACGGACGCAGTCTAACGGCGGCACGTCGTACCTTACTCTGGCGGCCATTGCCGCCACCGACGTAACGGCCGATCAGAAGATCAACGGAGTGAACAACGGCTGGGCCGGTATCCGCGTGCCCTACGAATACGTGCAAAAATACTTCGACGTGCGTAATCCCGACTATTCGGCGGGTACATATGAGGTCGACGACAAGCGCGGCGAAATGTTCTACATCAAAGGACGTCAGGAGTCGATGAACGATGCGCTCTACGTTTTCCTCAACGGCTGGTCTTGCATCAAGTTCAATAACATCCCCCACGATATGACCAACGACGAATTCCTCGCCACGGCTGCCACGAAGGCGTACAGCGACATCGACTTCCCGATGATCCGCTTGGGCGAAATCTACCTGATTTACGCCGAAGCCTGCATGAATCTGGGACAGGCCAACACCGCACTGCCGAAGCTCGCGGAGCTGGCCGACCGTGCCGGGGTTTCCGCACCGTCGACGGTTACGGCCGACTGGCTGCTCGAAGAGCGTGCCCGCGAGCTGATGTGGGAAGGACACCGCCGCACGGACCTGATCCGCTACGGTTTGTTCACCACTTCGTCTTTCCTCTGGACCTACAAGGGAGGGACGTTCACCGGACAGGGGTTCCAAGACTATATGAAGATCTTCGCTATTCCCTCGTCGGAGCTCGCTTCCAACCCCGAGTTGAAGCAGAATCCCGGTTACGGAACCGCAACCGATAAGTAATCAATCATAAAAACCGTACGACCATGAAAATTACACGATATGCGATGATGCTGGCGGCCGCGGGGACACTTCTCTCCGCCTGCCAGAAACTCGACGAGACGCGGGCTTACGACCCCGACAAGGTCGTGCCTCCCGTGCTGCATGCGTTGCCCGAGGAGATCGTCATCACGTCCGATAATATGAGTACGACGCAGGTCTTTACGTGGGACGGTGCCGATTTCGGCGTCCGCACCCAGATCAACTATTCGATCGAAGCCTCGTACCGGGACGATGCGAAGCAGGTGCTCTTCACGGGAATCTCCGGCACCTCGTCGGAACAGACCTACGAAAGCCTCAACAACCTTCTGGCCCTGCCGGTCGAGAACGGAGGGCTGGGACTTCCGTCGGAAGAACCTGCGGAGGTGAAATTCTACGTCAGCGCCACGATCGGAACCGACTTCGAGAAATACTACTCGGAGCCCGTTACCGTCCGCATGACGGTAACGTCTGCCGATCCCACCTACCCTGAAGTTTGGGTGATCGGCGACTACTGCGGCTGGAGCTTCGACAGTGCGCAAAAACTGTTCAGCTTCTCGGGCGACGAGATCGCTTACGAGGGTGTCGTGGATTTCGGCGATAAGGCTGCCAACGGATTCAAGCTGAGCGGTGAAGCGGGCTGGAACGACGCATGCAACTGGGGTACCGACGGCGATGCTGCGGCGCCCGATTCCGAAGCCGCTTCCATCACGCTGATTTCCAGCGGCGGATCGGGCAACATCACGGCTTATTCGAAACGCTTCTATCGGTTTGCGTTCGACCGTTCGTCGCTGACGCTGACCAAGGAGCTCGCCTTCGACCAAATTGGCATCGTGGGCGACGGAGCCGAAGGTTGGGACGGACCGGACATCGTGATGGAGTTCGATGCTGCGAAACAACGTTTCTGGGCCGACGCGGAGCTCTCGTCCGGTGAAATCAAATTCCGGCTCGACGGCAAATGGGACACTTCGTTCGGTTCGGCGACCGAGGGGATGCTCGACGGCGAAGGCAACATCGGGGTCTCGGCGGGCAAGTACCGTATCTATGTCGATCTGAACAACTCGGCCGAGCAGACTTACGAACTGAGCGCCGACGACTACGGTGCAGGCGGCGAAGAGCCCGAGCCGGATCCCGAGACGGCCGACTGGTATGTCCACGGACAGACCGTAGCCACTCCCGACTGGGGGCCGACGGCCATGGAGAGCGCCAGCACGAACATCGTGGCCTACAAAGCCGCAGGAGTCGAGGTGGCCGCCAACTCGGAATTTCTCTTCAGGAACGGCGACGAAACGCAGTGGATCGGTGCCGATGCCGCGTTTGCGGGGAGTAGTCCGTACACCCGCACGATCGGCTCGGCCTTCAAGGTTTCGGCCGATAAGGTCAATGCCCTGATCGCCGACGCCGGCACCTACGATTATTGGCTGCTGCCCGAGGCGGGACGCGCCTATGTCATGGCGGCCGGTGCCAAACCCGAGCTGGTGCCCGATACGTGGGGTGTGGTCGGAAACATTACCGGCTGGGGCGATCTGGGCGACTTCTCGATGAGCGAGCAGGGCGAATACTTCGTCCGCAAGGGCGTAGCGCTCACTACCGCCAGCGAATTCAAAATCCGCTTCAACAACGTTTGGGACGATGCCAAGAACTATGGCACGGTTTCGGGCGGCACGGTTGACATCAACAAGGCGGTCGGGGTCATTACCGGCGGAGGGTCGCAAAACATGAAGGTACAGCTCGACGGTACCTACGACATCTATTTCGACCTTGCGAATTCGAACGTATACATCATGTCCGAGGGCAAAACCCCGGCTGAGGCCGAATAACGGCCGCTGTTTTACAGGACGGCGCATCGTGCGCCGCCCTGTTTTTAGCCTGTCGGCTCTGACCGGCCGATAGGCCCCGAAACGAATATTAACCGAATTATCGTTATGAGAAAATATCTATTCGCGCTGCTGGCGTTCGCGTTTTCCGCGTTCGTATCGTGCGGCGACGACAAAGCCGACGAGATCGGCGGCGGTTTGCTCTCCGTGTCTCCCGCGGAACTCGTATTCGAAGCGGCCGGCGGCAGCCGGGTGCTCGATCTGCGGACCGATGCGAAGTCATGGTCGTTGACCCAAAGCGAAAATTCCGCGTGGTGCGTGCCGGCGCTCACGTCGGGCAAAATCTCCACGTCGTTCGTTATCACCGTTGAGGCGAACGAATCGTCGAAACGCGAGGCGACGCTCACCTTCACCGCTCCGGGGTGTGAGCCGGTCGTCGTCAGCGTTACGCAGAGCGGCGATCCCGCCTTGGATTTCGAAGGCGAGGAGGTCGTCGCCGAACCCGATGCGTGGGACGACCGCAAACGTGCCGACATAAGCTATCAGTTGTTGGTCTACAGTTTCGCCGACGGCGACGGCGACAAGGTGGGCGACCTTCAGGGGTTGATCCGCAAGCTCGACTACATAGATGCGCTCGGCGTTTCGGCCGTGTGGCTCTCGCCGATTCATCCGGCCGCTTCGTACCACGGCTACGATGTGCTCGATTACGCGGCAGTCAATCCCGATTTCGGGACGGACGCCGACTTGCAGGCTTTCATCGATGCTGCGCACGCTCGCGGTATCCGGGTCTATCTGGACTATGTGCTCAACCACACGGCCAAGGATCACCCGTGGTTCCGGTCGGCGATTGCGTCCGAAGATAGCCCTTATCGGGACTACTATGTTTTCTCGGAAGACCCGCAGGCCGATATTGCGGCCGGCCGGATCGCTCAGATCGCCACGGAAGGCGCTTCGGGATACGATTCCGGTCAGTGGTTCTCGACCGATACGGGAAGCGGGGCCTCGGGACGCTTCAAGTTCGTGCTCGATTGGACGGATGCCGATTCCCCGACCGTAACGGTGTCCGAAACGACCGATGCGGCGGATGCGGACAATACGCAGAGTGGGGCGGATGACAAGTACCTCTATTACGGCGACAACACGAGCAAACGCTTCTATCCCAAAGGGGACGGTCGTTACGAGCTGACGCTCGACTTCGATTCCGACTGGGGCTTCCTCATCCGCACTTCGACCTCCTCGTGGGCTGCCGGTACCAAGTACGGTGCTCCGGACAACCGGACGATCATCCGGTTCGGCGACCCTTTCACGCTGATGTCGAACCGTTCGGCCGAGCCTGCGAACGTGCAGTTCTCGTTGCCGACGATGTACCATTCGCACTTTTGGACGGCGGCATTCGCCGACCTCAACTATGGCAAAGCCGACGAGGCCGAGCAGTCCGGGGCATTCGAAGCCGTTGCGGAAGCGGCCGACAAATGGGTGCGCATGGGTGTGGACGGATTCCGCCTCGACGCCGTGAAACACATCTACCACAACGCCTCCGGTGATGAGAACCCCACCTTTCTCAAGAAATTCTACGACCGCATGAACCGGACCTACAAAGCCGCCGGCGGCGAGGGCGATTTCTATATGGTGGGCGAAATGCTCGACGAAGCGGCCAATGCGGCTCCCTACTACCGGGGGCTCCCTGCCCTGTTCGAATTCACGTTTTGGTATAAGCTCAAGTGGGCGCTGCAAAACGGCATAGGCTGCTATTTCGTCAAGGATATTCTCGATGCGCAGTCCCTCTACGCGCAGTATCGCGAAGACTACATCGAAGCTACGAAACTTTCGAACCACGACGAGGACCGCACGGGGTCCGATCTGGGACGGTCCGTCGAAAAGATGAAAGTGGCGGCTGCCGTACTGCTCACGGCGCAGGGATCGCCCTACATCTATCAGGGCGAGGAGCTGGGCTATTGGGGGACGAAAGCCAACGGCGATGAATATGTCCGTGCTCCGATCCTGTGGGATGAGGCGGGCAGCGACCTTGCTTCGGGAAGCCTTTCGGGCAAGATCGACATGCAGATGCTTACCGCAGCGATTTCGGTCGAGGCACAACAGGACGAAGAGAACTCGCTGCTCAACCATTACCGTACCTTTGCGCGGCTTCGCAACACGTACCCGGCGCTGGCTGAGGGCAAGATGACCCAACACCCGGTCTACAACGACAGCAATACCTCGCAGCAATCCATTGCGGCGTGGTACCGTGAACTGGACGGCGAACGGATGCTCGTCGTGCACAACTTCGGCGACGAAATGCAAATACTGACTCTTACCGATCCGTTGGACAAGGCGGTGGGCGTTTCGGGCGAGGTGAAACTCCAGCGCGGCGACACGCAGTCGAAGCTGTTCATGGGCGCCTGCTCGTCGGTGGTATTCGCGCTTTAGCCTCGGACGATGAAGCGCCTGCCCGCACCGTCTCCCGCACCGGCGGCGGCTCGGGGCTTGCGGACACAGCATCCGGCCGCCCGTCCGGGCTGTGCTCGGCCGGCGGCCGTCTGCGGAACGAACGTGCGCCGGCGCACGTTCCGCACGACGACCGCCGGGGACGCAGGCTGTACGTACCGGGATGCGGGCTGTGCAGCGGCGGTACGGAGCGGCGGATGCTGACCGCCCGGTCTTCTTCCCGGCCGAAAAAGGGGAGAGTACGGAAATGAATTTTTGCTAACTTTACAAACGACGATATTGTGAACCGATTTTTCATGACATTCGCAGCAGTCGGACTGCTCTCCTGCACGAGTGCAAGGCAGCCCGCATTCGATCCCGCTTCGGTGGCAGACGCCTCGGGCGAAGTTTCGCGCATCGAACCTCTTTCGTGGTGGACAGGAATGCAAACCCCGCTCCAGTTGCTCGTCAACGGGGCCGGCATCGGAGAATACGAAGTCCGCATCGAAGGCGGACGGGGCGTCGAGGCGACAGCCTGCCACAGGGCCGACAGTCCCAATTATCTCTTCGTGGATGTGGAGATCCGCCCCGAAGCCGAACCGGGGACCTATTATCTCGTATTCACACGGGGCGATCGCACGTTCAAGGTCCCCTATGAAATCGCGGCGCGTAGCGAAGGCTCGGCCTCGCGCACGAGCTTCACGACGGCCGATATGATCTACCTGCTGATGCCGGACCGTTTTGCCAACGGCGATGCGTCGAATGACTCGGTGCCCGGCATGCGGGAGCGAGCCGACCGCAGCGATTTGTCCGGCCGTCATGGGGGCGACCTGCAAGGGATGATCGACCATCTGGACTACATCGCGGAACTGGGTGCCACGGCCGTATGGCCCACGCCGCTGCTGTTGGACGACGAGCCTGAGGGTTCGTACCACGGCTACGCCTGTGGCGACTACTATCGCATAGACCCCCGGTTCGGTTCGAACGAACTATACAGGGAATTCGTCGGCAAGGCCCATGAAAAGGGGCTGAAGGTGATTATGGATGTCGTAACCAACCATTGCGGTACGAGCCATTGGTGGATGGAGGATCTGCCCTTCGAAGACTGGATCCATCAGTTCCCCGAATTCACGGGAACGAACGTCTGCTTCTCGACGAACATGGATCCCAACGCATCGAAATACGATCTCGACCGGCAGGAGAGCGGTTGGTTCGTTCCGTCGATGCCCGACATGAACCTCGACAATCCCTATGTGCTGCAGTACTTCAAGCAGTGGGCCGTGTGGTGGGTCGAATATGCCGGTTTGGACGGATTTCGCGTCGATACCTATCCTTACAACGAGAAGGTGCCGATGAGCGAGTGGTGCGCGGCCGTGCGCAGAGAGTATCCCGGTTTCAATATCGTGGGAGAATGCTGGACGTCGTCGATCCCGCAATTGGCATACTGGCAGGGCGGCAACCTCAACAAGGACGGTTTCGACTCGCACCTGCCCTCGATCATGGATTTTCCGTTGCAGGAGGCGATCTGCCGTGCGCTGTCCACCGATTCGCTCCGCTGGGGCGAAGGGATGACGCGCGTCTACGACTGCCTGTCGCATGACTTCGTTTACCACGACTTGTCGAAGATGCTGATCTTCGCCGCTAATCACGATACCGGCCGCATCGGCGATGTCGTGCGCAAAAATCCCGACCGGCTGAAGCTCTCGATGGCGATGCTGGCCACGATGCGCGGAATCCCGCAGATATTCTCGGGCGACGAAATGATGTTCACCTCGAAAGACCTCTCGCAGGGGCATGGCGGACTGCGCGTGGATTTCCCGGGAGGCTGGGAGGACGATCCGGTGAATCTGTTCGACCCTGCTCAGCGCAATGCCCTGCAAACGGATCTTTTCGACTATACGCAGCGGCTCTTCCAATGGCGCAAGTCGAAGCCTGTGATCCACAACGGACGCACGATGCACTTCCTCTCCCGCGACAATACCTACGCTTACTTCCGCTACGACGACACCGATGCGGTGTTCGTTTTCATCAACAATTCGCGCGGCAGCAAGCAGGTGCCTTGGGCGCATTACGCCGAGATCACGGCCGGGCTCGGCGAGGGCCGCGAGATCCTGACGGGGAAAGCCGTGCAGGTGGGCGACGCTACGGCGGTCGGGCCGCGGCAGGCATTGATCGTAGAATTCGAACGCAACTGAAATAAGACGATATGACCATGAAAAAGATGTTTTTATTCATTTCCGCACTGTTGGCCGGCGGGACCGTTCCGGCACAGGAGGTACTTCTGTCTCCCGACGGAGACATCCGCATGCAGTTCAGTATTACGGACGGCGGACGCCCCACCTATACGCTCGACTTCAAGGGACGCGCCGTGATTCTGCCCAGCCACATGGGACTCGAACTGCGCGGCGAAGCTCCGAAACTCGAATTCGGGACGGAAATCGAGAAAGGCGAACCCGGCACGCCCGTATCGCTCTACGACGGGTTCACCGTGGCACGGGTCGAGCGCAGCGAATTCGACCAGACTTGGCGTCCCGTCTGGGGCGAGCAGGCCGAGATACGCGACCATTATAACGAAATGGCCGTTACGCTGCATCAGGAGGCGACGGACCGCGATATGACGATCCGCTTCCGGCTCTACGACGATGGTCTGGGATTCCGGTACGAATTTCCCGAACAGAAGACGCTGACCTATTTCGTCATCCGTGAGGAGAAGACGCAGTTCGCCATGGCGGGCGATCACACGGCCTTCTGGATTCCGGGCGACTACGACACGCAGGAGTATGACTACGTGGAGTCGAAGCTTTCGCAAATACGGGAGCTGATGCCCCGGGCGATCACGCCCAACTCGTCGCAGACGCCTTTCTCTCCCACGGGAGTGCAGACGGCGTTGCAGATGAAGAGCGATGACGGGCTCTACATCAACATCCACGAAGCGGCGCTGGTCGACTATTCGTGCATGCATCTCGATTTGGACGACCGCCGTTTCGTTTTCACCTCTCACCTCACGCCCGATGCACAAGGATGGAAAGGCTACATGCAGGCGCCCTGCCGTACCCCGTGGCGCACGGTGATGGTTTCGGACGACGCCCGCGACATCCTCGCCTCGAATCTGATCCTCAACCTGAACGAACCGTGCGCTTACGCCGATACTTCGTGGATCAAACCCGTGAAGTACATGGGCGTATGGTGGGAGATGATCACGGGCAAAAGCGACTGGGCCTATACGCGCGACGTGCCGTCGGTTCAACTCGGTACGACGGATTACACCCGGTGCAAGCCCAGCGGCCGCCATGGAGCGAACAACGACAACGTGAAACGTTACATCGACTTCGCGGCGGAGCACGGGTTCGACCAGTTGTTGATCGAAGGCTGGAACGTCGGCTGGGAGGATTGGTTCGGGCACATGAAGGACTATGTTTTCGATTTCGTTACTCCTTATCCCGATTTCGACATCGCGGCGTTGAACGACTACGCTCACAGCAAGGGAATCCGGCTCATGATGCACCACGAGACCTCGGCCTCGGTGCGCAATTACGAACGCCACATGGACGCAGCCTACCGCCTGATGAACAAATACGGGTACAACTCGGTCAAAAGCGGTTATGTGGGCGATATTCTTCCCCGCGGAGAGCACCACTACGGACAGTGGATGAACAATCACTATCTCTACGCCGTCCGTCGGGCCGCCGACCACAAGATCATGGTCAACGCCCACGAGGCAGTACGCCCGACGGGACTTTGCCGCACCTATCCCAACCTGATCGGCAACGAGTCGGCGCGCGGCACGGAGTATCAGGCGTTCGGCGGGTCGAACCCCCATCACGTAACGATCCTGCCTTTCACGCGCCTGCAAGGCGGACCGATGGACTACACGCCCGGCATCTTCGTCATGGATGTCGAAGAGATCAACCCCGACAACCATTCGCACGTCAATGCGACGCTTGCGAACCAGTTGGCGCTCTATGTAACGATGTACTCGCCGCTGCAAATGGCGGCCGATCTGCCCGAGCACTACGAAAGATACATGGATGCGTTCCAATTCATCAAGGACGTGGCGGTGGACTGGGACGAGAGCCGCTACCTGTTGGCCGAACCGGGCGATTACATCGTCGTGGCACGCAAGGCGAAAGGTGCGGACGAATGGTTCGTCGGCGGCGTAACGGATGAGAATCGTCGTACGGTAACGCTTCCGTTCGACTACCTCGCCCCCGGAAAGGAGTACGTGGCGACGCTCTACGCCGACGCTCCGGATGCCGATTACCAGACCAACCCGCAGGCATACGTCATTCGTACGGGCAGGGTGAATGCGCATACGAAACTCGATGTTGAAATGGCTCGCGGCGGGGGTTTTGCGATTTCGGTGCGCGAAGCGACCGACTCGGATCGCAAACTTCGGAGACTGAAATAGCTGGTTGTCGTACAGGCGAATCACGGCATTTCCCCTGCAGAGGCCTCTTATTCGATCAACGCTGCAACTTTTCAGGTTGCAGCGTTGTTTTTTTGAGTGAGGCAATGATCCGCAAACGGATCTCCCAATCACCGAATATCATGTCTGTATCCTGTCGAACAACCTAATATGCAAAGGTTCACCGGAATCTGTAAATCCTTGTTTTTCCTGATTTCGGCCCTGCTGTTGAAGATCCTTATTCGTCCCTTGCGGAACATGCAGGGCGCTTCGTTCCGGGATGCTGTTATTTCCCTGCCGTCTGTCCGTTCGAGCAATACTATTCATGGGGCCGTGAAGTACGAAATGAAAGCGTCGGCGGCTTACCGGGCATTGCTATCGCTCGTCATCCGCCTGTGCGGCCGTATCGCGCATCGGGCTCGTTGTCCGTGCCTTCCGACCCGGACGCAGCCCATGCGGGATGAAGTCGGCAAAGCCATGCGTATTACCGGACGGGACCTGCCGTGTTGCCGCCAGACCGGAATCGTTCCCCATGCCTTCATCGGGATTCCGATCCGGAGGCTTCGATCGTCCGCCGGTCCGCGACCGCTGCTCCTATCCCGGGGGGGGGCGGCAAGGGCTGCGAGGGCATCGGCCCTCGCGGCGAGGAACCGTGCCGCAGCTTTATGGGGGCATGTCTGATTTAGGGCGTCCGGCAGCACGATGCGAATAAGGTATTTTTATTCCAACGTGTCGCGTTTTATTCTTCGAAACGTGCGGACCATGGTGTTCGGCCGAACGCATGACGGGAATAATACTGGGGTTGGAGGTAATTCGTTCCGGATGGATGCGAAAATCCTCATAGGCTTGCCGCCGCTCCTGCGGCGTGGTTCGAGACTGGAGGTGTCGTGCGGCTCTTTCTAAAAGCGAGAGCAGACCGGCTTGGGTTTCAGGTTCCGTAGGCATGTCGATAAATTGGAAAATGAGTGAGTTATAGAGGGATACGATCCCTTTCGACAATCAATTTCGGTCGCGTATGGAAACCGTCGTAAAGACGAAGACCCCGATCGCAGCGGACAGGGGCTTCATTATATTTTTTAAGACAGAAATGAATATACACTATTATTCATATGGACAACAGCGTTTCGAATCTCAACGGATTTTCGGATAACGCAAAAAGTACAACGGTTGCTTCGGAACTTCAAGTTTAACGTTAAACGATTGAGAATAAATATTTTCGACACGGAAAATACAAAAAAACAGTCTGAAAAGCAAACGAACGCCTGCTTTCCGTATCACAGCTTGCCTAAAGGTCGTATTATCAGGGCGGAGCTATCCTCCGCTATGTGCCGGTTGAAACCTATTTGCTTTCATGGTATTCGCTGTCGCTGTTTACCCGCCATATATTCGCTTTGTCGGGAATGCGGTTCACGATATTGTCCACGGCAGTCATCGCCGTGAGCATGGAGTGATCGATGTTGTTGTAGCGGTGCATGCCGTTGCGGCCGACCAGAAATAGATTGTCGATGCGATCCGTCCAATTCCTGATCTCATCCATGCGGCCGTATGAGCCGAAGTAGGCTGGGTATGCTTTGGGCATGCGCACGACGACGGCATCGAGCAGATCGGCGCGGTCGATCATTCCGATCCGTTCCGTTTCACGCGCCGCAAGGTCGATGAACCGTTCGTCGGGCATCGTCCAATAGTCGTCGCCTTCGTTCACGAAATATTCGATTCCGATCCAGACCGTACCGCTGTCTTTGACCATATAAGGACTCCAGTTGTTGAAAATCTGTATACGTCCGGCCGTTACGTCAGGTTCCTGAATGTAGATCCACGTATCGGGAGGATAGGGCCTGCCGTCCGAAGAGTTGACGTTCATGCGTCTGAGCAGCATCCCGACGGTCATGAAATCACGGTAAACGAGCCCCGACGCCACCTCGCGGACATTCTCCGGTACGGGTGCGTCCATCGCGGCGATCAGATCCCGCACCGGCATGGTAGAAATCAGCCACTCGCCTTCGATTCTCTGTTCCCCGCCGTCTTTGCCCGCGACGGTTACGCCCGCAATGCGCCCTTGCTCCATGTGAACGGCCGTAACACGCCGTCCGAGCAGGAGGGTGCCGCCTGCCTGCCTGATACGCTCGGCAGCGACCTCCCAGATGTGGCCCGAACCGAACTTGGGATATAAGAATCGTTCGATGAGCGAGGTTTCGACCTGCTTCTGGTCTGCTGCGGCATTCTTGCCGCGGCCGATCCGGCGTGCCATATGCGCCAGCGCGGTTCCGATGGAGAGACCCTTGACGCGCTGGCTGCCCCATTCCGGACTGATCTCGCGACACTCCACACCCCATAACTTTCGGGTGTAATCGCGAAAGAACGTCTTGTAGAGTTCGCGGCCGAATCGGTTGATGTAGAAATCTTCCAGCGAGCGTTCTGCGCGTATGGGAAACAGGCGGATCCGTGCGTAACTCGCGCCGATCTTGACGAGGCGGCGTACCCCCAGATTGCGCATGGTCTGCCACGAGAGCGAGATCGGATAGTCGAAGAACCGGCGCAGGAAATAGATCCGCGACAGACGGTTGCGCACCAGCATCACGTCGTCCTTCTTTCGGGCGGAATGCGTCGCGCCATCCTCGGCGGGCATCCACTCCAGCCACCGGTTCGTAACGGTGTCCGACTTGGAAAAATAGCGGTGTCCGCCTATATCCATGCTATTGCCTTTGTAGCGGACCGTTCGGGCTATGCCTCCGACGGTTTCGTCCTGCTCGACGATAATGGGGTCGATGTCGCTGCGATGCAGCAGCTCCCATGCGGCAGTCAAACCGGCTGGGCCTGCACCTATGATGATCGCACGTTTTTTATTCTCGGTTTTTTCCATTGAACAATAAATATTTTCGAGCCGTGAAGTTCCAGAAGAACACGGCGGCGGTCGCCACCGTTTTAGAAATCAGATAATGCAGTTCCAGAAAATCCGTCATACTCCAGAGGATCGCTTCGTTCAGCCCCAATCCGACAATTCCGATCGAGACGAAAGCCGTGAACTCGGCTATGCGGCTATGCAATGTACGTTCGCTGAATACCCACGATACGCTTAATGCATAATTCACGGTCAATCCGGCCGCAAATGCGATCGCCGCCGACAGCAGATAATGTACGCCGCACCATCCGGTCAGCAACCATAACAGTCCGAAATCGACTGCGAAAGCCGTCCCGCCGACCCAAAAGTATCGGAACAGCTGCACCCAGCCGCTACGGGCCGGCCGCTTGAGAAGACCGTCTGTCATTTTGATCCGAATTTCAGGGCGGCCGTCTTACGGTCGAACCGCAAAAGATAAGTGGGAGGGACCCGAAACGCCCCCGCGACTTCGAATAGTTCCGGGTGTTTGCAGATCGCAGGATAGAGATAACGGCCTGTGGCGGCATATCCCATCTGGTCGAGCACCACGTAATCGACTTCGGAATCGACGAGCCCGCGAATCAGCGATTCGTCGTCTTCGGTATAGCGGAAATTGCAGACGTGGCACTGGGCATAGACATAGAAAACGGACGGTTTGCGGCTGCATACGACCGTTTGCGCCGGGAGCCGCCTGCGTACCGTTTCCGCAGCGTCTATGAAACCGGCCAACTGCGGAGGCATAGGTTTTCGAGATTCTTCGGCTACGGCCGCGAGCCTCGGGCCGGCCAGCAGCGCCGCCGGAATCAGAAGCCACAACGGACTGAATGCGCTCTTTGCGCCGAAGCGTTTGCGCAACCCCATTTCTATGAGCGTGCAGACGCCGATCGTCAGGCCGATCTCCAGCAACGGAACCAGTGTGGTGATATAGCGATTTCCGCTCGGAGCGCTCCACAGGCAGATGATGCCCAATACGGCAGCCGAATAAGCCGCGAAGAACCAGAAGTAGCGTCTTATCCGCCAGAATCCGAAGAGTATGAGGGCGATCAGCGTCAAACCGACGGCCCACTCCCCGAATGTCGAAACCGCATCGTAATCGACCTTCAAGTAGGGTGTTACGGTATTCGGGATAGCTTTGGTAATCAGCATTTGCAGCGTTTTCAGGCCGCGGTCGATCATTTCACCCAACGAGACCGTACCCTGTTCGGGTTGCCAGACATTGACGGCCAAGAGCTGATCGAGGTAACGGCTCCCGCCCAAGCCGGCGAGGCGGTTGCGTACGGCCCACGGCAAGGTCGTGAGCAGGAAGCCGGCGACGAACCCGATCGCCGTCCGCCACTTACGCACGCACAGCAGCCAGAGCGTGATGCCGGCGATGAGCGTGATGCCCTGCGTGCGGATCATGTAACCGTATCCGGCCGTGAGAATGAGCAGATAGAAATAGGGATTCCGCCACCACTTCCGGTTTTCGGCGCTCCGGTCGAAGAGATAAAGCAGGTAGATGGCAAGAGCCGTGAACAGCAGATAGGAAGTTTCGCTCATCATGATGGTGGCGAATTGCAGTACCCTGTAATTGAGCGATGCCACGATTACGGCCGTCAGCGCCAGCGATTGCGGCACCACGCGCCGCAGGAACAGGAACAATAGGGCCGCAGCACCGAATAGCATCAGGCCGTTCCATATTTTCTGTGCGACGATGCTGTCGGTCAATACCCGAAGCGGAGCCATCAGCAACGGGTAGCCCGGCGGAAAGCCGTTCGACGCGGGATGTCCCGGCGTGCCCAATTCGGTGTATCCTTCCCCTTGGGCGAGCGAGGTCGCATAAATATAGTATTGGCTGGTGTCGCCGTTCATGTCGAGCGTCGGTTTGAACGTGTAGGCGAACAGCGCCGCACAGACGGCTGCGATCGCGGCTATGTACGGCCGGACGCTTTGCGTCCTTTCCGGGGAATTCGGAGTTCGGTTGTTCATATGAATTCGGGGTAATAGGGAGGAGAATGCATTTTGGGCGCAGAGGCGTTTTTATTTTCTCTCAGAAAAGAAATTTTGCGTAGGGAGGCTGCCGGTAGACCTCTTCTTGCAGAGCGGGGCAACGTCGCAGACCGCTGACATCGCGGCAATAGGACATACGATTTTAGGATTCATGATCGGCAACGGTTATTTGGGGTATTGCAAAATTAGCGTCGGCGTATGAACACAACAAAAAATCGCCTCGTAAAAAGATTACAATACGATAGTTAAATTGTTTGATTATTAGTAGTATATGTTGTGTGGAATGGACATAATTATTACATATCAATAAATAATTGATTCACAGCGGTTTATATTTTAATCGTTCTTTTCGGGAGGAGGTATTGTTTTGACATACAAATAATTACGACATTAAATCTATGAAGCAGGCTTTCGACGGAGCGTCCGATGCTGCTATTTTAGCCTTGAGACGCGATTTTTTCACCGCAGTGTAATTGAGGCTGTCGCCGGTAAAAACACTGATTACCCGTAACGAAAATCCGGCATATATGTAACGCAGCAGATCGAGTTCGGATTCTTTCAGCGAAGGGAGCTCTTGGCGTATTTTCACCATTACGTCGTCGTAACACAGATTCACGGCTTTTTCGATCTCTTCCTTTCCCTTTTTATCCGAAGCATAGGAATCCAACAGTGCTTTCACTTTGCCGAATATCGCTTTCTGCTCATCCGTTCCCCGACGTTCGTAATAGGTCGCCGCAAGTTCGCTGACTACGCCGAACCGCTCCTTCATGAGGTGCCGCAGCTCTTGTGTTTCCAGCATTTTGCGCTTTTCGAGTTTCCGAAACAGGAGTTGGTTGGCCTTTCGGATTTCTCCGATCGCTTCGATGTATTGCGCCCGAGTTTGTTGGCGTTTGCGATAATTGATATACGCAATATATCCTACAAAGAGAATGAATATTGCGGCAGCCATTGCGGATAACCGAAACCGATGCTTCATCGCATACAGGGCACTCATCGTCGCATGTTGGCGTTCGCTTATAAAATCGCGGTGCAGACTTGCGTAAGATTGTTGCAGGGCAATGCGAACCAACGAGTCTTGAACGGCGGCACAGTATTGATACTCCTCTGCGGCTTTTCGATATTCGCCGGTTTTCATATGAATATTCGCGGCCGAAAGGCGCCAATGAGCTTTTCCCCGGGAATCGTCGAAAGGAATATCTGCCTGCTTCAAATAATAGAGGGCGCTGTCGAGATGGTTCATCATTTGCTGTGCCGTCGCCATGACGACATATTCCCAAGCATCCCAATCGGTATCCGACTGCCGCCGGATTCTCCATAATGTCGTAGCGGCCTTTTCCGGCTCCTTGTTATTTATATATACCAGAGCCAGATAGCAGAGCGTCGCCCGCATCATGGCCGTATCGCGCACCGATTCGGTAATATCCAACGAGGACAGATAATAGAACTCGGCGCTATCGGGGCGTTCGAGTTGCGCATAGGCGTCTCCTATATCGGACAACGCATATCCGCAATGACGGGTTTTACCGGCCCGGCGGTAATTATCATAGGCTTTCTTAATATATACGAGCGAATTGGAGTAATCGTATGCGGATCTGTATATGTTGCTGATTTGAGTATATAACAGCCCCGATAAATACGGATCGCCGAGTTTCAGACAGTCGTCTTCCGCGGCGAGAAAATGCACGAGGGCCTCGGCATGTTCCTGCCGGTTGTACAAGACCAGCCCATAGTAGTAGTCGGACAGATAGCGTCTTCGAATATCGCCGGAATCGTGATAAAAATTGCGGGCGATCCGGATCAACGAATCGGATTCGACCATGATATAGTTCTTGTCGAGCGCCATGGAATAGAGCAAGGCGTATTCCGCGCGTATCCGGTCTTTTCGGATCTTGTCGGGCTCGATGCTTTGCAGGATGTTCAAGGCGCTGTCGGGAGCGTCTTGCAGAAGAGTTTCCGCCCGGGATAACTCGTTCCGAATATCCGCCCCATACCGGCAAGCAACCATCGGCAAACAAAAAAACAATATATAGAACAGTTTCATTTCACTTACTTTCATATCGCTATGCCTCGCTTCTGTATGATGCAAAAATATCCGTATTTTCGAATATGGCAAACGATCCGGCGTGTCGGGCTGCATGATGATCCTGCTTTTCGACTGGTGTCCGCAAACCGATTTTCGCCACGGTCCATTCGTTCGAAGCGGAGCATCGGTTCAACCGCCGATGCCTTTGATCGCTTTGCCTGTAGGTTGTCGAGATGACCGGCTCTCTGTTCCCGTCGCTGCGTGTATGGCTGCCGCGCGGCGGTCGGGGGGCTTTGCTTGTCGTAGTCTGCGCGAATGTCGCGGCGATTCGGGATTCCCTGCTTCTGCGCCTGTACGGTCGTTGTCGTGCAGGGTCTTTCGCTGCTGAACGGCTGCCGCAGTGCCCGTAAGTTTTTGCAGCAGCCCTACCGGCAGGCGGAGTTCTGCACACGGACCGGTAGTGCGCACCGCGATTCGCCTCTTCCTGCCCGAATGTGCCCTCCGCTTGTTATTTGATGATGGATCGCGGACGGATCAGATGCGCCCAGCAGAGCCACAGGAAACTGCCTGCGAGCGAATCCTTGTACACGAGGCGGTGTTTCCACCGGTTAGCCCACCAGCGGCGGAGCTTGAAGAGGGCGGGGGCTGCGATGCCGCGATCGGGATGCTTCTCCGAGAAGAGCGGATGGAGCGTTTCGTTCAACAGTTCGTTTTGCAGGACCTCGTCCTGCGTATAGTCGTAGGCCCGGTCGGGGGACACGCCCAAGCGTTCGACGCAGATCGCCGTCGCCGCATCGGCGAAACGGTCCATGTTCTGCTCCTTGTAGATGGCCCGTATCGTGGGCCAGTCCACCTTCCGACCGTCGGCTTCGAGGAACATGGCCCAATCCGCGAGGTGGCGCAGTCCGATTTCGACCGCCGCGAAATGTACGGCCATGTGGCGCATCAGAAACAGGGCATTGAAGTCGGGCGGCGGCAGGGCGACCTCCCGGTCGCCGACGGCGAGCCGGCCGCCCTCCTTTTCTGCGAAACGGTGCAGATGCCGTTCCAGTTCGCGGTTCGAACGGTGCGACCAGAGATTCAGGAAGTCGAAATGGTTTTCGATCATCACGCCTTTGTAGGAAAAGATCGTGTGGTGATGCACGTCGTTGCTGACCGCTATGCGCAGCTCCTCGCGCACGAGCCGGTCGGCCTCGCGCTGGCGTCCGTAGAGCCAGATGTCGATGTCGCCGCAGGGGCGGTGGGCCGGCACGGGGTAGAGCGCGGCGAGACCGGCTCCCTTGAGCAGCATCAGGCGGATGTCGTGCGAAGCGTAGAAAGCCGCCAGATCCTCCAGAGCCCGCTGCCGGTGTGCGAATTGGCGTTCGATCCGGTCCGTGTTCACGGCCCAGCGGAGCATCAGCTCCCGGGGAGGCTGCTGTGCGGCCGGAAGACGGCGCAGGGCGTCGTACGCAAGGGCCAGCACCCCTTGCGCGGCGGAAAGACGGAAAACCTCCAGCCACGTTTCGGGGGGCACCGTCCCGGGCAGCACGGGATGCGGCTCTCCGCGCAGTCCTGCCGCCAGCAGTCGCAGCAGGACTGCGTCCGGCAGTTCCGCGTGTAAGTTACGCTGTCGCACCTTGCGTTCCGACATTTCGTTGCGGGTTTATTGCTTGGCGGACTCTTCTGGTTGCGGCTCCTCCCCGTCTTTTCTGCGCGCCGAAGCGAAGGCTTCGCGCAGCGTGGGGGCGATGAGCACATAACCGCAGGCCGCCACGCCTCCGAGGAAGGTGAAACCCACGAGAATCATCATCTTGCGCGGTTTGGACGGCTTGATCGGCATCGAAACCGGATCGATCACCGTCAGGATCGGGGTGGTCTCCTTCACTTGGATCTTGGCCTGTTCCAGCTGGGTCGCCATCTCCGAATAGATGCTGTAAGCCAGATTATACTGGTTGTCGAGCTTTTCGAGGTTCGTGCGTGCGCGGCTCGTGGAGATTCCCTGATTCGCGTCCTTGTAGGCGGCCCTCTGCTCCTGAATCTCTTCGTACTCCTTCTTGAGTTCGTCGTAGCGTTCCTGAATGAATTCGAGGTTGCTCTGCACCTTGTCGACCTTGAACTCGGTGATGTATTTTTGCAGCAGTTCGAGTGCGCTTTCCGCGACCTGTGCGGCGGCGTATGGCTCGGGCATCTGGGCCGAGAGCGCGATGTAGCCCTTCTTCTCTTCGACCTCGATCCCGATGACCGATTCGAGGGCGCGGACCGCCGTGTACTCCTCCTTGGTCAGGACGACGAACGATTCGTCCGCGATCGTCTCCTGCTCTTCGGGCTCCCCCTTGATCGCATGCACGATCAGCCCCGGAAGTCCGACCGTGTACTTCAGGATCGTCCCCGTCAGCGAGAATTTCCGATATTTCTTGTCGCTCAGATACGTAAGCAGCGTGATCGGTTCCTCTTCGCCATTGATTCTGATTTGCGTCTGCAACAGGTCGCGCTTGAAAGCGATGCTGTTCAGTACGTTGGGATAGACCAACGGCGAGAGCAGCTGTTCGCCGGTGGCGAGGCTTCCCATGTTGATTCCGGCCAGCGAGGCGAGGCGCGCCATGCTGGAGTTGTTCGCGTTCTTGCTGGTCTGGGGTACGAACTGGCACGAAGCCGTGTACTCCTTGGATCCGGTCAGGGCCGTCAGCAGCCCCAAGAGGATGAATACGCCCGTTACTTTGAGGATGAACATGCGTTCGAGCCACAGTTTGCGGATCAGGTCGATCAGGTCGATCTCCCGTTCTTCGGGCTGCTGCGTGGTGTCGGTATTGTTTTTTTGCATCTTGGTGTCGCGTCGTTATCGGTTTATCTGAACATATTGGCCATCGAGGCGACGATCGAAGCCATTGAGGCGGTGGTCGAGGTGATGCCGAGTATCTCGCTGATGCTTACACCCGCCTGTCTCGACTTCATCGGCACGACGATCTTACATCCGGGGACGATCTTCGCGTTGCGCCCCGTGGCGGCCGTACCGTTCATGTAGAGCACGAAGACCTTGTTCCGTCGTGCGAGCGGGCTGTATCCGCCGGCCGCCTTGACATACTGGTCGAGCTTCTTGCCCTTCTCGTAGGCGATGGCATTGGGGTAGAGCACTGAGCCGAGGATCTGCACCGTTCCGTTGTACTCGGGCACGGTGATGATGTCGCCGGGCTGGAGGATGATGTCCGCCGGAGAGCCCGGTTTTTCGAGCGCGGCCTTCAGGTCGAAGCCGACGTTGTAGTGCCGGTAGGTCTGTTTGAAGAGGTTCGTGTCCACCGAGTCTTTGCGCGACGCCTGCCGCGAGAGGATGTACATGATTTCGTTCATCTTGTCCTGCTCCTCGGGCGTCATCTGCCGTTCGAGCGAAGCTCCCTCGATGAAGCCGGCGGGCGTTACGCCGCCGGCTTTGGCGATGATCTCCGACACGCGCACGCCCGTGTTCTCCAGCGCATAGGAGCCTGCGAAGAGCACTTCGCCCTGAAGCGTTACCGTATTCTGCATATTGTACGAGGGCGATTTGCGGATGTAGACCTGATCGAACGGCTCCAGAATGAGGTCTTTCCCCTCCTCGGTCTGCAAACCGTCGCCGAGCGTTACGGTGAAGAGCTGCGAGCGCACGGGGGAATAATCGGTGCTGTGCGGGTCCTTGATGCGGCGCGAAACGTCCACTTTGACCAGCGACGCCGATTCGAGCAGACCGCCCGAGCGTACGATGAGGTCCTTGACGGTCATGCCCTCGGCATAGAGGTAGTCGCCCGGCAGAGCCACCGGACCTGCGATGCTCACGATATACTCTTCGCGCATGTCGGTCTTCGACGCGACGTAGAGTTCGTCGTTGGGGCGTAGTTCGATGTCGGGAATGAGGCCGGCATAGAGCTGGTTGAGGTCGACCGACTCCATTTCGAGCGTCCAGTCCGGCATCTCGCGCTGCAACAGGGCGCGGTCGAGGAAGGCGTCTTCGCGCAGACCGTCGGCCGCTTCGATCAGCTGTTTGACCGTTTTCACCTCGTCGTCGATGGCATAGGTGCCCGGATTGTAGACGGCTCCCTCGACGATCACCTTGTTTTCCGAACGCTGGTAGCGCTGGCCGATCGCCACCTTGTCGCCGTCGGCCAACACGAAACGGGCGTAGTCGGCCGAATCGACGTTGAACGATTTGAGGCCTTTGTCGTCCTGCCGCATGATGTTGAGCGATTTGCGGAAGGCGTCGTTGGTGAAGCCGCCGGCATATTCGATTGCGTCGGCGACCGTTTCGTCCTGCAACAGTTCATAGCGCATCGGACGTTTCACGCCCTTGTGGATGGAGACCAGATTGACATAGGGCGGGATGAGTACCACATCGCCGTCCTGAAGCACGATGTCGCCCGAATTGTCGCCGGTGATCAGCAGGCGGTAGACATCCACCTCGCCTGCGGTTCGGTTGTTGCGTATGACCTTGATGGCGCGCAGCGTACCGGTGTTCGTTACGCCGCCCGCGGCATAGAGCGCATGGAAGACGGTCGCCAGCGAAGGCAGGGTGTAGGTGCCCGGGACGGTCGCCTCGCCCATCACATTGACCTGTATGCTCCGGATGCCGCTCAGCGTTACATCCACCGAGGCCGAGCCGTCGGTCAGTCCGCCGAAGATGCGTCCCAGTTCCTTGCGGAGTTTCGTGCGGGCTTGTGCGACGGTGAGCCCCTTGAGCGAAACGGGCCCCAGACCGCTGATGTAGATGCGCCCTTCGGGGGTTACGGTCTGCGACAGATCGGCCTCCGAGGAGCCGTAGACCGCGATGCCGAGTTCGTCGCCCGGGCCGATGACGTAGTTGTCGGGCGTGGCGATCTGGAGGTTGGGTTCGAACGAGAGTTTGGCGTTGTTGAACAGATCGTGTCCGTAGATCCGGTTCAGCGAATCCAGACGAGTCATCTTTGGAGGCTGTATGCGGTCGAGCGAGTCGGCAGGCGTATTCTGCATGCTCTGCGTATTGTCCAGTCCCATGGCGAGCGAGTCCGTCTGGTTCATCTGTGCCGTCCGCTGCACCGTGCGTGTCAGGGAGGCGTTCGTTCGTTCGCGCGACGTTTTGCCCGACTGTCGGTCGATGTCGAGCGTGCCGTTCTCATACTGGGTCTTGAGCCGTTTCATCTGTTCGATCGAGACGCCTTTCTGCTGGAGCACCTTCACGGCCTGTTCCATCGAAAGCCCCTGACCGTAGCACTCCTTCGCATATTCGATGGCCTGCGTGTCCGACACTTTCTGGGCGCAGACCGACCCGAAACTCAGCAGTGCGCCAGCCAGTAAAATTACAAATCGTTTCATTCTTCGTTTCGTTGCTTATGGTGTCGTGAAAATCGTCCGGACGCTACCGGTTCCGGTACATGCTTTCGTAGTATTTCTCGTATTCGCCCGAGGTGATGCGGTCCATCCACTCCTGATTGTCGAGATACCACCGGACGGTTTTCTCGATGCCCTCTTCGAACTGGAGCGACGGCTCCCAGCCCAGCTCGTTCTTGAGCTTGCTCGAGTCGATGGCGTAGCGCAGGTCGTGGCCGGCGCGGTCCGCGACGTAGGTGATCAGGTGGTCCGACGCGCCCTCCGCGTTGCCCAGCAGGCGGTCCACCGTCCGGATGATTACCCGGATGAGGTCGATGTTGCGCCACTCGTTGAAGCCGCCGATGTTGTACGTGTCGGCGATCCGTCCCTTGTGGAAGATCAGGTCGATGGCGCGGGCGTGATCCTCGACGTAGAGCCAGTCGCGCACGTTCTCGCCCTTGCCGTAGACGGGCAGCGGCTTTCCGTGGCGGATGTTGTTGATGAACAGCGGGATCAGCTTCTCGGGAAACTGGTAGGGTCCGTAGTTGTTCGAGCAGTTGGTTACGATCGTCGGCATGCCGTACGTGTCGTGGAACGCCCGCACGAAGTGGTCCGACGAAGCTTTCGAGGCCGAGTAGGGCGAGTGCGGATCGTATTTGGTCGTCTCCGTGAAGAACGAACCGTCGAACCGGAGCGCTCCGTATACTTCGTCGGTCGAGATGTGGTAGAAGCGTTTGCCCTCCCACCGGCCGTCCCAGTGAAGGCGTGCGGCCTGCAGGAGCGAGAGCGTGCCCAGCACGTTGGTCTTGGCGAAGGTGAACGGGTCTTTGATCGAGCGGTCCACGTGGCTCTCGGCCGCGAGGTGGATCACCCCGTCGATGTCGTATTTGCGGAAGATGCCGCATACGGCGTCGAAGTCGCAGATGTCCGCTTTCTCGAAGACGTAGTTGGGGCGCTGTTCGATGTCGCTGAGGTTGGCGAGGTTGCCCGCATAGGTCAGCTTGTCGAGGCAGACGATCCGATAGTCGGGGTATTTCGTTACGAAGAGCCGCACGACATGCGACCCGATGAATCCGGCTCCGCCGGTGATCAGAATATTGCGTTTCATATCGTTGGGTGTCTTTATTTCAATCTTTGCATGCAGCGTATCAGCGAGTCGCGCCAATGGGGGACCGCGATGCCGAACGTCTGTTTGACTTTACTCTTGTCGAGCACCGAGAAGGCCGGCCTCCGGACTTTCGAGGGGTATTCGGACGAGTGGCAGGGCAGGATCTCGCAGTTCGTGCGGCCTGCTATGCGTGCGATTTCGTGGGCGAAGTCGTACCACGAGCAGACCCCTTCGTCCGAAAAGTGATAGATGCCTTCGCGGCCTTCGTAAGCGCCGTTTTCGAGGATGCCGAAGATCGCCTCGGCCAGATCGGCCGCATAGGTCGGCGTGCCGACCTGATCGAACACGACCGTCAGCCGCTCGCGTTCGCCCGTGAGGCGCAGCATGGTTTTCACGAAGTTGTTGCCGAATTCGGAGTAGAGCCATGCCGTGCGGAAAATCAGGTATTTGCATCCTGATGCCTGCACCGCCGCTTCACCTGCGAGCTTCGTCCGCCCGTACACGCCCAGCGGGTCGGTCGGCTCCTCTTCGCGGCAGGGGGTGTTGCCGTTGCCGCGGAACACGTAGTCCGTCGAGATGTGGATCAGCGTGGCGCCGTACTCCTTCGCGGCGCCGGCCAGAATGGCGACCGCCCGGTGGTTCAGCAGATCGGCCGTCGCTTCGTCCTCCTCGGCCCGGTCCACGTTGGTGTAGGCCGCGCAGTTGACGATCGCGTCGATCCGCTCGTCGCGGATCGTGCGGCGCACGGCCTCTTCGGAGGTGATGTCGAGTTCGGCCGCGTCTGTGTAGACATAGCGGTGCCGCGATGCGGCTCCGAGCCGCCGCAATTCGCTGCCGAGCTGCCCGTTGGCGCCTGTGATGAGTATGTTAAGCATAGTAATCCGTATTGTAGTCGAACAGTTCGGGCGCCTCCTTCAGTCGCGGGTGGGCGCTGTCCTTGGGCGAGAGGAGCACCTCTTCCGGCGCGAGCCGCCAGTCGATCCCGATATCGGGATCGTCCCATGCGATCGCCCCCTCGGACTGCGGGGCATAGAAGTTGTCGCACTTGTACTGGAACACGGCCTCGCCGCTCAGCACCGAGAAGCCGTGGGCGAATCCGCGCGGCACGAAGAACTGCCGTTTGTTCTCGCCGGTGAGCTCGACGGCGACGTACCGGCCGAACGTGGGCGATCCGCGCCGGATGTCGACCGCCACGTCGAGCACCGCGCCCTGCACGACGCGCACGAGTTTCGACTGCGCGTCGCGCCCCTTCTGGAAATGCAGGCCGCGCAGTACGCCGCGTTTCGATTTCGACTCGTTGTCCTGCACGAACCGCACGGGCCGCACCTGTGCGTCGAATCGGGCCTGCGAGTAGCTTTCGAAGAAGTATCCTCGCGCATCCCCGAAGACATCGGGTTCGAGGATCACTACGCCTTCTATATCCGTCTCTATCACTTTCATCGCTTGTTCTCTCTTGGAATCGTTCGCGTTTTTCCGGGTTCGTCTCTGCATTCGGGCGCGGCTGCCGCGGATCGGCCGTTTGCCCGCAGACGCCGCCTCGCGGAGCGCGTGTCTATCGCTTCAGTTCGTCGATCACCTTCAGCAGGTATTGGCCGTACTGGTTCTTGAGCATCGGTTGGGCCAGCGCACGCATCTTCTCCTCGGCGATCCAGCCGTTGCGGTAGGCGATGCCCTCCAGACAGGCGATCTTGAGTCCCTGCCGCTTTTCGATCACCTCCACGAAGATCGAGGCTTCGGCCAGCGAGTCGTGCGTGCCGGTGTCGAGCCATGCGAATCCGCGTTCGAGCGTCTTGACCTTCAATTCGCCGTCGCGCAGGAATTGCTGGTTGACGCTCGTGATCTCCAGCTCGCCGCGGGCCGACGGGGCGATGCGTTTGGCCACATCCACCACTTTGTTGGGGTAGAAGTAGAGCCCCACGACGGCGTAGTTCGACTTCGGATGTTCGGGCTTTTCTTCGATCGAGAGGCAGTTGCCCGCCCCGTCGAATTCGGCCACGCCGTAGCGTTCCGGATCGTCCACCCAGTAGCCGAAGACGGTGGCCTTGCCGTCCTGCTCGGCGTTGCGCACGGCCTCCTTCAGATGGGCCGAGAGGCCGGCTCCGTGGAAAATGTTGTCGCCCAACACCAGACATGCGCAATCGTCGCCGATGAACTTTTCGCCGATGATGAACGCCTGCGCCAGACCGTCGGGCGAAGGCTGCTCGGCGTATTCAAACCGCACGCCGTAGTCCGATCCGTCGCCCAGCAGGCGGCGGAATCCCGGCAGGTCGGTCGGGGTCGATATGACGAGGATGTCGCGGATGCCGGCGAGCATCAGCACCGAGATGGGGTAGTAGACCATCGGTTTGTCGTAGATGGGGAGCAGCTGTTTGCTCACGCCTTTGGTGATGGGGTAGAGGCGGGTTCCCGATCCACCTGCCAGAACGATACCTTTCATTGTTTTGTAGTGGGTTGTGGTTGGTTGCTTTCGATTTTCTCGACGGACTGCGCGGGCAGCGTAACCGTCAGTACGGCCACGCCCGCGACCTGCACGGCGATCCGTTCCCCGTTGCCGGAGCGGAGCAGGAGCCCTTCGACGCCGCGGAGCGGCCCCTCGGCGATGCGCACGCGCTCGCCGCTGCGCAAGGTCTGCGCATCGGCCGCGAGCGGCGCGGCATCGGGCAGACCGCTTTCGGCCACGGCGATGAAGTCGGCCATTTCGCGGTCGGAGACGACCGCCGGACGTCGTGTCGCCCGGTCCATGAGGCAGCGCACGGGAATATCTCCCTGCCGGACGAGGGCGCGCAGCGTCTTTTCGTCCGTGCGGACGAAGATCAGATTGCGGAACGCCGGAACGAGCAGCCGCTTGGTCCGGCCCCTGAAACTGCGTTCCGCATAACGCATCGGCAGAAAGCATTCGATGCCTTGCGCATCGAACCGTTTTTTCGCCTTTATTTCGCAGGCATAGGTTACATTCAGCCCATACCAGTGTTTTTCTTCGCCGCTCATATCTTCGTGTGGACGGCTGCCTTGTGGAGGACAGCCGGCGTTTTTCTATTTTCAAATTCATTCCCGCCCCGCCGTGATTCACGGTTCACGGTTCACGGTTCACGGTTCACGGTTCACGGTTCACGGTTCACGGTTCACGGTTCACGGTTCACGGTTCACGGTTCACGGTTCACGGTTCACGGTTCACGGTTCACCTGAATGTTAGAGACAAAAGTACGAAAAAAACTCGATTCCACAAGCAGTTCCGAGGTTTTGACGGTTTTTCATATCATACTCACAATATATTGTGAATCAATATGTTGACTTTTGAACCCTTTCGAAAAAAACAAAAAAAGGCACATGATTATTCATCTTGCGCCTCTTTCCATTTGTTTTCCGTCGCAAAGATAATACATTTTTTAAGATCTGCAATATTTTCGGGCGGTTAATTTCGGTTCGAGAAAGATCCGATCGGTCGTTTTTGCCTTCATCCCGGCGGCGTTCGAGTTCCGCGTGCGCCATTTGACGGCCGGAATCGTCGCAAGACACGCAGCGGTGGGGCGGTGCGGATTCGGCCCCTCCCCGCGAATATTCCGGATGAGGAGGGGGCGTCCGCTCTCCTCCGGTTGTGAAATACAGTATCGGACCGGGGCGGCGGATGCGAGTGGTACGATCCGCGAATCGGAGAGGCGTGAAGTGCGAAGTGCGCGAAGACGGCTGAAGCCCCGGCGGGATGTATTGCGATCCTGCGGACGGAACCGACGATGTGTCCTGACGAGCCCCCTTCCTTTTCTGACGGACGGGATGCCTGATTCTGCAGTATTGCGGTTCGGTCGTCCGCCCCCCCCTCTATGTAACATACTATGAACTCAACGAAGACTGTCTTACAAGTTTTAGACGACCCTTTTTTTATTCGTACTGCTATTCGGGCGTTTCCCGAACAGGCGATTTCCGAAGGGTGGAAAAACTTGTCAGACAGCCTTCGTCCGTTACAGCATGCGGCTTACGACCCGCTACACTTCGAGGTCGACGTCGAACTTCTCGACCCACGGAAGGCCCTGCTCTCCCAGCTCGGCGAGGAACGGATCGGGATCGAACTCCTCGACGTTGAACACGCCCGCGCCGCGCCAGAGCCCTTTGGCCCACATCGAGGCGCCCAGCGCAGCCGGAACGCCCGTCGTGAAGCTCACGGCCTGTGTGCCCGTTTCGCGGAAAGCCTGCTCGTGGTCGCAGTTGTTGTAAATGTAGTAGGTGCGTTCCTTGCCGTCCTTGACGCCCCTGATCCGGCAGCCGATCGACGTCTGGCCGTGGTAGTTGGCGCCGAGCGACTTCGGATCGGGCAGCACCGCCTTGAGGAATTGGATCGGGACGATCTCCACCCCGTTGTACACGATCGGGTCGATGCGGGCCATGCCGATGTTCTGGATCACGCGCAGGTGGGTGAGGTACTCCTGTCCGAAGGTCATCCAGAAGCGGGCGCGCCGGATCGTGGGGTAGTTCTTCACGAGCGATTCGAGCTCTTCGTGGTAGATGACGTACGATTCGCGTTCGCCGATTTCCGGATAGTGCAGCGGTTTGTGAATCTCGTGGGGTTCGGTTACGACCCAGCGTCCGTTCTCGTAGTAGCGCCCTTTCTGCGTTACCTCGCGGATGTTGATTTCGGGGTTGAAGTTGGTGGCGAAGGCCATGCCGTGATTGCCGGCGTTGCAGTCGACGATGTCGAGGTAGTGTATTTCGTCGAAGTGATGCTTGGCGGCATAGGCCGTGAAGATGGCCGTAACGCCCGGATCGAAGCCGCAGCCGAGGATGGCCGTGAGGCCTTTGGCCTTGAAACGGTCCTGATAGGCCCACTGCCACGAATACTCGAAGTGCGCCTCGTCCTTGGGTTCGTAGTTGGCCGTATCGAGGTAGTTGGCGCCGCATTCGAGGCAGGCGTCCATGATCGTGAGGTCCTGATAGGGCAGGGCGACGTTCACGACGATGTCGGGCCGGAAGGCGCGGAACAGCGTACACAGCTCCTGCACGCTGTCGGCGTCGACCTGCGCGGTCTGCACACGTCCGCCGCCGATGGCGGCAGCCACGGCGTCGCACTTGGATTTGGTGCGGCTGGCCAGCATGACCTCCGAGAATACGGGGTTCGCGGCTATTTTCTGAGTTACCACCGTGCCGACGCCGCCGGCGCCGATAATCAAGGCTTTCATAATAGGTATTCCGGTTTAAGTGTTATGAATTCTTCGTTATGCGCAACAAAATTAGTTTTTTATTTTGGCAAAACAAAAATAATCCTTACATTTGCACCACCAAAAACGGAAATGCCGTCTGCGGACGGTTTTCGATTTGGCGACGGAGATCTCGTAGCTCAGCTGGTAGAGCACAACACTTTTAATGTTGGGGTCCTGGGTTCGAGCCCCAGCGGGATCACGGAAGGGGCTGTCTAACAAGTTTTAGACACCCCTTTTTTATTCGTACTGCTATTCGAGAACTTTTTTCGAATACGCATTCTCGGAGGGTTAAAAAAACTTGTTCGACAGCCCCTTTTCGCATGCGGCGGCGACGGCGGACACCCGTGGCCGGCGGGGCCTGCCTTCAGAGCCGCCTTACTTGAAAATCTGGTGGGATCGGATCAGCGTGGAGTGCGGATCGTCCTCGCGGATTTCGTCGTCGTTCAGCCGGTACGCCTTCTTCACGGCTTTCCCGATTTGCCGGTTGACCTGATTCAGTCCTTCGTTCTCGACGAGTCTTAAATAGTTTTGCATCAGGTCGCGGCGTGCTGAATCAGTAAAAAGATTTCGTCGGTGATCGTCCGGTTTTTCAGGGAGATCACCCTTTGATGAAATTTTCCAAATCCATGACTTTCGAATCCATGATCGGACGTATTTATCGGTCGCAGAACAAAGATAGCGGTTTTGAGCGGATTATCCGCATGGACCGGGTGGAAATCGGTTGATCGCGCCGTTGCAGGAATCGGAGTCCCGTCCGATCCGTCGGACGGGGCCGCAGCGTCGTGCGGTTCCGCCGGATGCCGTTCGCGGCTCGAATCCCTCGCCGGAGGCGCCGCTTTGCCCTCGGGTGCCTATCCCTTGACTGATTCGTCGTGAACCGTCGTCTTCTGAGGGCGGTTCCGCTGCGGACCTTCGCGTGTCTGCCGTCCGACGATGGGGCCCGGCTGCGAATCGGGCGGACCCGTCGCATCGCGGCTGTGGACGAAGGGGATGGGGTGCCTTGCCGCAAGCGGGCGGATGGGCGGAGAGACGGAGAGACGGAGAGCCCCTGCCCGTTAAGTATAAATACGTATTTTCCGCAAATATCCGGCCCGCAAGATGCGCCCGATCGGATCAATTTCATATTTTTGTGTCGTTTCTAAACGACAAGGACCCGATAGATGGTTGATTTTCAAAAACTGCCTTCGCCGTGTTTCGTTCTCGACGAGACGTTGCTGGACGCGAATCTGGCGAAGATCGACAGCGTGAGGGCGGCGACCGGCGCCGAGATCATCGTAGCGCTCAAGGCATGCGCGATGTGGCGTATTTTCCCCGAGCTGGCCCGCCATTCCGACGGCGCCACGGCCAGTTCCGCAGCCGAAGCACGGCTCGTATTCGAGGAATACGGCCGTCCGGCCCACACCTATGCTCCGGTCTACACCGACCGCGACATCGGGGAGATCCTTCGGTGCAGCGACCACATTACGTTCAACTCCGTGGCGCAGTTCGAGCGTTTCGGACCGATGGCGCTTCTGCGCGGCATCTCGTGCGGACTGCGGATCAATCCGCAGTATTCGCCCGTCGAGACGGACCTCTACAATCCTTGCGTGCCCGGTTCGCGCCTCGGCATCGCCGCCGGCGAACTCCGGGAGCTGCCGGCGGGTGTCGAAGGGCTTCATTTCCACGTGCTCTGCGAGTCGCGTCCGCATCATCTGCATCTGGCGCTGGAAGCGGTCGAGCGGCATTTCGGCCGTTTTCTCGATCGCATCGCGTGGCTCAACATGGGCGGCGGCCATCTGATGACCCATGCCGATTACGACTGCGACGAACTGATCCGCATTCTCCGCGGGTTCAAGGCGCGGCATCCCCGTCTGCGCCTCATTCTCGAACCGGGCAGCGCCTTCACGTGGCGTACGGGTTTTTTGGTCTCGACGGTCGAAGACATCGTCGAGAACGGCGGCATACGCACGGCGATGCTCGACGTGTCGTTCGCCTGCCACATGCCCGACTGTCTCGAAATGCCCTACAAACCGGCGATCGTCGGCGCACACGAGCCCGCCGCGGGGGAGATGCGCTGGCGCATGGGGGGCAACAGCTGTCTGGCGGGCGACTATGCGGGCGACTGGGCTTTCGACCGCAGCCTGCGGGTCGGCGACCGGATCGTGTTCGAGGACATGATCCATTATACGATGGTCAAGACCACGATGTTCAACGGCGTGGCCCATCCCGCGATCGCCATCGCGCAGCGCGACGGCCGGGTAGAGATCGTCCGCGAATTCGGTTACGAGGATTTCCGCGACCGGATGTCCTGATTCGGATAAAACTTACAAACCGCTTATAAATGAAAGATTTTACACCCACTTCCTATACGCTCGAATGCGTTGCCACGGGCCGCACGTTCGAAGACGAAGGCTGGATGATGGAGGACCGCTCCTGCAAGACCCCCTCGCTCGTTCGGGCCCGTTACGCCGCAAGACGGCTCGAAGTCCGCTCGTCCGAGCTCGGGCTCTACAAATACGCCGACTGGCTCCCCGTCAACCGCATGCTGGAAGGCTCGTCCGCTCCCGTAACCTATAAGAGCAAGGGGCTCGCCAAGCACCTCGGACTGGAGAATCTCTACATCACCTTCAACGGCTACTACCCGGCTATCGGCGCCCGAATGACCACCTGTTCGTTCAAGGAGACCGAAGCTTTCTCGGTGTGCGCCCGCGCGGCGAAGGACGAGAAACGGGTGCTGGTGGTGGCTTCGGCCGGCAATACGGCCCGCGCTTTCGCCAAGGTCTGCTCCGACAACGGCATCAAGCTGCTGCTGGCGGTGCCCGCCGAGAACCTTCAGGCCCTCTGGTTCGAGGAGCCGCTGAATCCCTGCGTGAAACTGATCTGCTGCGAATACGGAGGCGACTATTTCGACGCCATCCGCCTGAGCGACCTCGCGCTCAAGGGCGATAACTTCTATGCCGAGGGCGGCGCCAAGAACATCGCCCGCCGCGACGGCATGGCGACCACCGTGCTCTCGGCCGTTACGACCATCGGCCGCATCCCCGACTACTATTTTCAGGCCGTCGGCAGCGGCACGGGCGCCATCGCGGCGTGGGAGGCCAACCTGCGGCTCATCGAAGACGGACGTTACGGCCCGAATCTGATGAAGCTGATCGTCTCGCAGAACGCCCCCTTCGTGCCGATGTACGACGCATGGCGGGTCGATTCGCGCGAAATGCTCGCGGCCGACGAGGACAAGATGCGCCGCAACGCCGAGATCATCGACGCCAAGGTGCTCTCGAACCGCCGTCCGCCTTACGGCATCGCCGGCGGCCTCTACGACGCGCTGAAGGCTACGGGCGGCGACGTGATGGTCTGCACGAATGCGCAGGCGCGCAAGGCGCGCGCCCTGTTCCGGGAGCTGGAGGGCGTGGATATTTATTCGGCCGCCGGCGTGGCGCTGGCGTCGCTCGTCAAATGCGTGGAGGCCGGCCGCATCGCCAAGGATGCCGTGGTGATGCTCAACATCACGGGCGGCGGCGAAGAGCACTTCAAGGAGGGCAAGGAGCTCTGGTACCTGAAACCGAGCCACATCTTCCCGCTGGAACCCGACGTGGAGGATGTCGTGGCCAAGGTGGAGGCCCTGTTCGCCTGATGCGGCCTCCGACAGACGGAAAATCCTCGGTCCGCCGAGCGCTGCGCAGCCGGAGCGCTCGGCAGGCCGTTTTTTTATTAACTGATCCGATTAAAAAAACGAACAAGATGAAAGAGATCCAAACGAAGCGTATTCCCTGCTTCAGGCGTTGGACCCGCACGGGCTGGGCAGCCTTTGCGAGCCTCCACCGCCCTGTAACGATCGGGGTGCTCTCCGTTACGATGTCGATCCTCTTGCCGGCGGCGGCCGCCGCGCGGGTGCAAGTCTCCGACTCGCTCGAAATCTGCAAGATCTTGCAGATCGACGAGGTGGGGATCACGGGCAATTTGTCCTCGCCCACGCGCAGCGTCGTGCCGCCTGCCACGCTCTTCGACCGGAAGGCCGGGGGTGCGGGGCCGCTTCAAACCTTGGAGTCCGCCCTGCGCCTTGCGCCCGAAGTCGACGTCCGAGAGCGGGGCGGCAAGGGGGTGCAGGCCGACATCTCGATACGGGGAGGCTCCTTCGATCAGACGATGATCCTGCTCAACGGCATCAACTTTACCGATGCGCGCACGGGGCACCAGTCCCACGCGCTGCCCGTCGATCTCGACTGCGTGTCGGGTATCGAACTCATCGACGGGGTAACGGGCGTCGGCGCCTTCGCGGGCGCCGTGAATATCCGCACCGCACCGCTCCGGCCCACCTATCTGCGTTTCGAAGGGGCCGGCGGCGCATACGGCTATGCCTACGGCAACCTTTCGGGCGCCCTGACCGCCGGCCGGTTCACGCTCTTCGCAGCCGGTTCCTACCGCCGCAGCGACGGGTATATCCACAACACCGACTTCGACAACTGGAACGGGTTTCTGCGGATGAACTACGACTCCGGACGGGCCGGTTTCTTCGACGTGCAGGCGGGTTGGCAGAGCCGTTCGTTCGGCTCCAACGGGTTCTATGCCGCCTACAATCCCGATCAGTACGAGCAGACCCGCACGGCGCTCGCTTCCGTTCGGTGGGTGAAGCGGTTGGGCGACGTTACCCTGAATGCCACCGCAAGTTACCGCAAGAACTTCGACCGCTACGACTGGACGCGCGGCACGCCGATGAACCGCCACAATACGGACAATGCCGGTGCGGAGCTGTGGGCCGACTACGGCTGGCGGTGGGGCGAGACTTCGCTGGGCGGCGACTACACCTACAACCACATTTTCAGCACCAATCTGGGCCTTCCGCTTGCCGAACCGTACGGCGAGTACACCCACGCCGATGCACGCCGTGTGGGCAACCTCTGGCTCCGGCACACGAAACGCTGGCGGCGTTTCGATCTCTCGGGTTCGGCGGGCGTGAGTTTCTCGCCCTACGGCACGGCGGCGCTCTGGAGCCTCTCGGGCGGGTTCGCGCCCGCGGCGGGGCTGCGTCTGGATGCGGGCGTCTCGCAGTCGATGCGTCTGCCGACCTTCACCGACCTCTACTACACCTCTCCGGCCCAGCTCAACAATCTCGATCTGGGTCCGGAACATGCTGTGTCATATCGCGTAGGAGCCGATTATCGGAAGGGGCGCTGGAGCATCTCGGCGAATCTTTTCTACCGCGACGGCCGCAACATCATCGACTGGGTGTGGCGTCCCGATCTGGGCGACAAGTGGCATTCCGAGCAGACGAGCAGTCTCGATACGTTCGGCGCCGAGGCCACGGGCGGATATACCTCCGGCAGAGGTTTCCTGCGCCGTGCGACCCTCTCTTACGGCTGGCTTTCGACCGACCGCCGCGGAGAGGTCATCACGTCGAGCGCGATGGACTACATGAAGCATAAGCTCTCGGCCGCACTGGAGGTGTGTTTCCTGCGCCGCTTCACGCTTTCGCTCACGGGCACGTTCTACGACCGCAACGGAGCTTATACGGCCTACCTGCGCAATCCCGACGGATCGCTGAGTTTGGACGAGACGGGAGCGATGAAGACCGAGATGCGCGACTTCGAGCCGTACTTTCTGTTGGATGCCCGTATCGCTTGGGAAAAAGGATGTTGCAAGCTCTATGTCGATGCGACCAATCTCACCGATGCGGAGTATTTCGATTTCGGCGGTCTGGAGTTGCCGGGCCGCTGGCTGACGGGCGGCGTGGTGATTACGCTCGGCAGGTAGCGCTCCTTTCCGGCTGCGACGAACGGGGGCCTGCGGCAAATGCCGCGGGCCCTTTTTGCGCGGGCCGGTGATATTTCTTAACCGGAATGCGATTTTTTCGTTACATATTTGGTGTCCGATTCCTGAAAATTTGTTACTTTTGAAGTCAGAACTTAAATCCAACCGAAAATATATGGAAAAACGTATCGTAGAATGCGTGCCCAATTTCAGCGAGGGCCGCGACAAGAACATCATCCGGCAGATCACGTCGGCGATCGAAGCCGTCGAGGGCGTCAAACTGCTCGACGTCGACCCGGGCGAGGCGACCAACCGTACGGTCGTAACTTTCGTCGGCGAGCCCGAGGCGGTCGTCGAGGCCGCCTTCGAAGGGGTGAAGAAGGCCGCCGAACTGATCGACATGTCGAAGCACCACGGCGCGCATCCCCGTATGGGCGCCACGGACGTGCTGCCGCTGATCCCCATCGCGGGCATCACGCTCGAAGAGTGCGCCGAGCTGGCCCGGGCGCTGGCCAAGCGCATCGCCGAGGAGCTGCGCATTCCGACCTACAACTACGAAGCCGCCGCCTTCACGCCCGAGCGCCGCAACCTCGCCGTGTGCCGCCGGGGCGAGTACGAGGCGCTGCCCGAGCGCATGACCCGCAAGGAGGAGGCGCCCGATTTCGGCGCCCGTCCGTTCGACGAGGGGATCGCCCGCACGGGCGCCACGGCCGTGGGTGCGCGCGACTTCCTGATCGCCGTGAACTTCAACCTCAATACCACCTCCACGCGCCGCGCCAATGCCGTCGCGTTCGACGTGCGCGAGAAGGGCCGCCCCGTGCGCGAGGGCGGTTCGCCCGTGGGCAAACCCCTCAAGGACGAGAACGGCAAGACGATCATGCAGCCCGGGACGCTCAAGGCGACCAAGGCGATCGGCTGGTTCATCGAGGAATACGGCATCGCACAGGTGTCGATGAACATCACGAACATCTCCGTTACGCCGTTGCACGTGGCGTTCGACGAGGTGTGCCGTGCGGCCGGCGCCCGCGGCCTGCGCGTTACGGGCACCGAGATCGTCGGTCTGATCCCCAAGCGCGCGCTCGTCGAGGCGGGCAAATATTTCCTGAAGAAACAGCAGCGCTCGACGGGCCTTTCGGAGGCGGAGATCATCAAGATCGCCGTGAAGTCGATGGGGCTGGCCGACCTCAAGCCCTTCGACCCCGAGGAGAAGGTGATCGAGTACCTGCTCGAAACCGGCAAGGGAACCCGGAAACTCGTCGATCTCACGTGCGACGGTTTCGCCGAGGAGACCGCGAGCGAGTCGCCGGCCCCGGGCGGCGGTTCGATCTCGGCCTACATGGGTGCGCTGGCCGCTGCGCTGGGCACGATGGTCGCCAACCTCTCGTCGCACAAGGCCGGCTGGGACGCCCGTTGGGAGGAGTTCTCCGATTGGGCCGACAAGGGCCATGCGCTGATGCGCGAACTGCTACATCTGGTGGACGAAGACACGGAGGCTTTCAACCGCATCATGGCCGTCTTCTCGATGCCCAAGTCGACCGACGAGGAGAAGGCCGCCCGTGCTGCCGCACTCGAAGCCGCCACACTCTATGCCACGCAGGTTCCGCTGCGCACGATGCAGACCGCATTCAGGACTTTCGAAGTCGTGAAGGCGATGGCCGAAATCGGCAACCCCAACTCCGTCTCCGACGCGGGCGTGGGTGCGCTGGCGGCCCGCAGCGCCGTGCTGGGCGCCTGCCTCAACGTGAAGATCAACGCCGCGGGTCTCAAGGACCGCGCCGCGGCCGACAAGCTGGTGGCCGACGCCGTGGCGCTGGCCGCCGATGCCGAGCGCATGGAGCGCGAGGTGCTGGAAATCGTGGAAAACAAAATCAAATAGCCTATGACACTGCAAGAGTTTCAAGACGATATCCGCGCGGGCATTCCCGATGTGCTGCCTGCCGCGAAGCCCTATGACAAGCAGATCAACCATGCGCCGCGCCGCAAGGAGATCCTGACGCCCGAGGAGCGCGTGCTGGCGATCAAAAACGCCCTGCGCTACTTCCCCGCGAAGCACCACGCCGTGCTGGCGCGCGAATTTGCGGAGGAGCTGCGCAAGTACGGCCGCATCTACATGTACCGCCTGCGTCCCGATTACGAGATGCACGCGCGTCCGGTGGAGGAGTACCCCCACAAGTCGCGTCAGGCGGCGGCCATCATGCTGATGATCCAGAACAATCTGGACAAGGCCGTGGCCCAGCATCCGCACGAGCTGATCACCTACGGAGGCAACGGCGCCGTGTTCCAGAACTGGGCGCAGTACCGCCTCACGATGAAATACCTCTCGGAGATGACCGACGAACAGACGCTCGTGATGTACTCGGGCCATCCGCTCGGACTGTTTCCGTCGCACCGGGATGCTCCGCGCGTGATCGTTACGAACGGCATGGTGATCCCCAACTATTCGAAACCCGACGACTGGGAGCGTTTCAATGCGCTCGGCGTGTCGCAGTACGGCCAGATGACGGCGGGATCCTATATGTATATAGGTCCGCAAGGCATCGTGCACGGCACGACCATCACGGTGATGAACGCCGCCCGCAAGCGTTTCGGGCCGGGCCGGACCGACGCCCGCGGCATGTTGTTCGTAACGTCGGGTCTGGGCGGCATGTCGGGCGCACAGCCCAAGGCAGGCAATATTTCGGGCGTGGTGAGCGTTACGGCAGAGATCAACCCCAAGGCCGCGCGCAAACGCTACGATCAGGGCTGGGTCGACGAACTGCACGAGTCGCTCGACGAACTGATCCCGCGCATCCGCAAGGCCGTGGAGGCGAAGGAGGTCGTCTCGCTGGCCTACGTGGGCAATGTGGTGGACCTCTGGGAGCGCCTTGCCGCAGAGAACATCCGTGTCGATCTGGGCTCGGACCAGACGTCGCTCCACAACCCGTGGGCCGGCGGTTACTACCCCGTGGGCCTGAGCTACGAGGCTTCGAACAAGATGATGGCCGAGGAGCCCGCCCGCTTCAAGGAGTGCGTGCAGGAGTCGCTGCGCCGTCAGGTCAAGGCGATCAACAAGCTGGCTGCCGGGGGGATGTACTTCTTCGACTACGGCAACGCCTTCCTCTTGGAGGCGTCGCGTGCCGGCGCCGAGGTGATGGGCGAGAGGGGGCGTTTCCGCTATCCTTCCTACGTGCAGGATATCATGGGCCCGATGTTCTTCGACTACGGCTTCGGCCCCTTCCGCTGGGTCTGCGCTTCGGGCAAGCCCGAGGATCTGGAACTCACGGACCGTCTGGCCGCCGAGGTGCTGGAGGAGATCCGCCGCACGGCGCCCGCGGAGATCTGCGGACAGCTCGACGACAACATCCACTGGATCCGCGAAGCCGGCAAGAACAAACTCGTCGTGGGCTCGCAGGCGCGCATCCTCTACGCCGATTCCGAAGGCCGCACGAAGATTGCGCTGGCCTTCAACGAGGCCATCCGCGACGGCCGTCTGTCGGGTCCCGTCGTGCTGGGCCGCGACCACCACGACGTGTCGGGCACCGACTCGCCCTACCGCGAGACGTCGAACATCTACGACGGTTCGAACCGCACGGCCGACATGGCCGTGCAGAACGTCATCGGCGATGCGTTCCGCGGCGCGACGTGGGTTTCGATCCACAACGGCGGCGGCGTCGGCTGGGGCGAGGTGATCAACGGCGGCTTCGGCATGGTGATCGACGGATCGGACGATTCGGCGCGCCACATCCGCGAGATGCTGCTCTGGGACGTGAACAACGGCATCGCCCGCCGCAGCTGGGCCCGCAACGAGGGTGCCGTGTCGGCGATCAAGCGCGAAATGGAGCGTACGCCCGGACTGCGGGTTACGCTGCCCAACTTCGCCGACGAAGCTCTGATCCGCAAGGCGTTGGAGGAGTAAATGCGCAGGGCTCCGGCCGACCGTGAGGGGCGGAGGCCCGGTCGGTCGGGTTCTCCCGATCCCGACCGGCGGACTGACCCTATCGGCCGTTTCGGAGAGGCCGATCCTGTTTGCTGCCGTCTTTTCGACTCTTCCGGATGTTTTTCGCAGCCGTCTCCCTGCTTCGGCAATATGCGGGCGCCGGCTCGGTTCGCACCCGGTTCGGCGGGAGCGGTCGAATGCTCCGGCCGTTCACTCTGCACGGAGCACCGATGGACGGAACGGGTTTCATCGCTCCGAACTCCGGGCCGGATTGCTGCCACTTCCTGCTTTGCTGGCCGGAAAAGGGGCGCGCATAGTTGTCGGTCGGATTCCGTGCGGAAGCAGAGCGGTGCGGATGCGGAAAGCCGGTTCCCGAAGGTCGGCGGATCGCTGCCTCTTCTTCGTTGCGCCGCGCCGGAAAGGGATTGCGCATGATTGCGGCCGAAGCGCGGGTACGGGAGGACGTTAGCGCGTCGGGCCCGTTCGAAATGCGGTTCCGGTCCCGACGGCCGAGCAGGGGCGTGTGAAGCGGAGCCGGCAAATCGGACCGTTTCGACAAGCCGAGGGCAAAGCCGAACGAGAGTTCGAGCTGTGCCGAGATGGGAAATGGAAGAAAGCGATCCGACCCTATTGATGAGCAAGGGAGAGTGCCGCACGCCGGTCCGGACTTTGCCGCGGCGGGAAGCCGAAGGACGTTTCGTCGGGCCGAATGGCGGGCCAAATTCTGGGGCGGATTGCGCCGAGGCGGAAAATGGAAGAAAGCAGTTCAGCCGTTTTGTCGGGCCGTACGCTGGTTCGGGCTGTGCCGGGGCGGGAGCGGGATTGCACGAAAGCGAATGATCCGAACTCCTGAAGGAGGGCCGGTTCCGGAGGATCATCGCTCTCCGCTTCCGACGGAGGGCGGAATGAAACGATACGAAAACAACCGATTTGAAAAACCTTAAATTCGAATAAACCGATGATTCATCACATCAGCGCCGACCACCTTTCGGTGGAGCGCGTGGAGGAGATCCTCACCAAAAACTACAAACTCGCACTCAGCGACGATGCCCGCGCACGCATCCAAAAGTGCCGCGACTACCTCGACCGCAAGGCGCAGGACACCGACCGGCCGATCTACGGCGTTACGACGGGCTTCGGTTCGCTGTGCAACGTCTCCGTGGGCCGCGACGAGCTGGCTCGGCTCCAGCAAAACCTCGTCATGTCGCATGCGTGCGGCACGGGCGAACGCGTACCTGCGCAGATCGTGAAGCTGATGCTCTTCCTGAAGGCGCAGTCGCTCTCGTACGGCTATTCGGGAGCGCAGGTCGCTACGGTCGAACGTCTCCTCGATTTCTTCAACAACGACATACTCCCCGTGGTTTACCAGCAGGGATCGCTGGGCGCTTCGGGCGACCTCGCGCCGCTCGCGCACATGACCCTGCCGCTGCTCGGTCTGGGCGAGGTGGAGTACGGGGGTGCCGTGCGTCCCGCCGCCGAGGTGCTCGAAGAGCTGGGCTGGGAGCCGATCCGCCTGCAATCGAAGGAGGGGTTGGCCCTGTTGAACGGTACGCAGTTCATGGCTTCGTTCGGCGTGTGGTCGCTCATCAAGGCCAAGCACCTGAGCGCACAGGCCGACATGGTGGGTGCTATGTCGCTCGACGCTTTCGACGGCCGTATCGAACCTTTCGCCGACAACGTGCACCTGATCCGCGCCCACAAGGGCCAGCTGGAGACGGCCCGTGCGTTCCGCCGTCTGCTGGAGGGCAGCGAACTGATCGCCCGGCCCAAGACGCATGTGCAGGATCCCTATTCGTTCCGCTGCATCCCGCAGGTGCACGGCGCGTCGAAGGATACGATCGCCTATGTCGAGAGCGTGCTGACGACCGAAATCAACGCTGCGACCGACAACCCGACGGTCTTCCCCGACGAGGATGTCGTGGTTTCGGCCGGCAACTTCCACGGCCAGCCGATCGCGCTGGCGATGGATTTTCTGGCGATCGCCGTGGCCGAGCTGGGCAACATCTCCGAGCGCCGCACCTATAAGCTGATTTCGGGCGCGCGCGAACTGCCCAACTTCCTCGTGAAGAATCCGGGCCTGAACAGCGGCTTCATGATTCCGCAGTACGCCGCCGCTTCGATCGTCAGCCAGAACAAGGGGCTCTGCTGGCCCGCTTCGGCGGATTCGATCCCCTCGTCGCAGGGGCAGGAGGACCATGTGAGCATGGGCTCGAACGCCGCGACGAAACTCTGGCGCGTCGTGCTCAACACGGAGCGCGTGTTGGCCATCGAGCTCTTCAACGCGGCTCAGGCGCTCGAATTCCGCCGTCCGCTCCGTTCGTCGCCCGCCATCGAGGCGCTCCACGCCGCCTACCGCAAGCAGGTGCCCTTCATCGAGAACGACGAGGTGATGTATCCCCATATCGAATCCTCGATCCGGTTCCTTCGTTCGTTATGAGGCTGCTGGTAAAGAATATCGCCCGGATCGTCGGCATCCGTCCCGCAGGCGTCGAGCGCGTCTGCGGTGCCGGGATGGCCGAGCTGCCCGAACTGACCGACGCATGGCTGCTGGCCGAAGAGGGGCGCATCGCGGCCTTCGGACCGATGTCGGAGCTCGGACCGATCGAGGCCGACGAAACGGTGGATGCCGAGGGAGGGACGCTCTTCCCGTCGTTCTGCGATTCGCACACCCATCTGGTCTATGCCGGCAGCCGCGAACAGGAGTTTCTGGACAAGATCAACGGCCTGAGCTACGAGGAGATCGCCCGCCGGGGCGGCGGCATTCTCAACTCCGCCGACCGGCTCCGCGCCGCCTCGGAGGACGAGTTGTACGAGCAGGCCATGGAGCGCATCCGCGAAATCATCCGCATGGGTACGGGGTGCGTCGAGATCAAGAGCGGCTACGGCCTCGCGACCGCAGACGAACTGAAGATGCTGCGCGTGATCCGCCGTATCCGCGAGACCTCGCCCATCGCTGTGCGCGCCACCTTCCTCGGGGCGCACGCCGTGGCCCGCGACTACATCGGCCGTCAGTCGGAGTATGTCGATCTGGTCTGCCGCGAGATGATTCCGGCCGTAGCCCGCGAGGGATTGGCCGAGTTCGTCGACGTCTTCTGCGACGAAGGGTTCTTTACGGTCGAAGAGACCGCTCGGATCATGCGGGCGGGAGCCGAGCACGGGCTCGTACCGAAGATCCACGCCAACGAACTGGCCGTTTCGGGCGGCGTGCAGGTCGGCGTTGAGCACGGTGCGCTGTCGGTGGACCACCTCGAACGGATGGATGCCGCGGCGATCGCTGCGCTGCGCGGTACGCGCACCATGCCGACGCTGCTGCCGGGGGCCGCCTTTTTCCTCGGTATGAGCTATCCGCCCGCCCGCGAGATGATCGCCGCCGGACTGGGCGTAGCGCTGGCATCGGACTACAACCCGGGGTCGTCGCCGTCGGGCAACATGAAGATGGTGGTCTCGCTCGCCTCGATCCGCATGCGAATGACGCCTGCCGAAGCGATCAACGCCGCGACGCTCAACAGCGCTTACGCCATGGGCGTGAGCGGCGACTACGGTTCGATCACGGTCGGCAAGGTCGCCAATTTCTTCCTCACCGATCCGATTCCGTCGGTGGCGTTCCTGCCCTATGCCTATACGACGCCCCTTGTCCGGCGCGTGTTCCTGCAAGGGCGGGAGATCGGACAGGCCGCCGTTTGACGCCGGCGGGTTTGTGCCGCCGCAGCGGACGACGGGAGCAGGGGAGCCGGAATCTGCCGGACGGCGCAGGACCGCTGAGACGGCCGGGCTCAGGCGGTTTGTCGAACGTCGTATGTCGCTGTGCGGCGGCAGCATGACGCGGATGAGCCGGATGCGTATGCCGTTGCGGCCACAGTAGAGAACGGAATGCCCCGGATCATGAGGGAGCATCTTCGAGACAAATGTTCGGGCGGCATCGGAAGGGATGCCGCAACAGGATCGTCGAAAGGGGCGGTCCTGTTTTTTTCGGGTCGTATGCAGGGCGACGAGCGGGAAGACTCCGGATCGGGTATCCGGCGACACCTGCCGCCGGAGGCCGTCCGCACCGGGGAATTCGGCGACACTTGCCTCCGGACGCAGCCCGCACCGGGAATCCGGCGAATGACGGAATGCCGAAAGCCGGTCCGGATGGACCGGTACGAGGCAACCGGTCCGTCGGTTCGGGCCGGTACGGGTGGAACGGCATCCGCCCGGCAGCTTCCCGGGGAACGGTCGGGGGGGGGGGCGTCCGGTCATAGGCGGAAGCCATACGACCGGCAGCTGCGGG
>NZ_FCNT01000016.1 GCF_900021155.1 Alistipes sp. CHKCI003 | reverse complement strand
GACTGCCGTTTCGGGAGGCAGAATAAACAATCCCGAAAGAGCTTTAAATTTGTTTAGGGGGCTTTCGGCCGCTTGTGAAAGCCGCCGTTTGCCGGGCGGGTCGGTATCGGTCCCAAGCGATATCGGCACCGCTTTTTTTGCAAACTGCCAGCGGTCCGGCAGTCGGAGTGAAGGGCCGCGTCATAATTATCAAGGTTCGCACCGCCCACTTGCGAAAGCCGGCGTTGCGGGGAACGGACTGCTGGAGCGGTCCGTTCTGTCGTTAACGGGGGGGGGCTCGGTTCGTGCGGTGGTGCGGGGTTACTGTCGTTTTGCGGAGCCGGGGGTTGCGTGTCGCCGTTTGTCGGGATCGGCCTTGCGTGCGCGGTGATCTCTTTCGTGTGTCGGGGTCGCGGCTCGCGCGGTCTGGTCCCCCTGCCGCTGCAATCGGCGGTAGGCGAAATATGCACGTGCGGAGCGGCTTGCGCTTCCGATCCGGTTCTGTCGCCGCCTTCGGCTTTTGAATTTGTCTTCGCGGGTGGCTGCCTGAAATGCCGAATCCCCTCTGCGGAGGGGATTCGGATGGATTCTGTTCGACGAATGAACGGTCCCGATCGGCTGAAGTCCCGAAAGACAGGAACGCCGGATGCGGGCCGTAGTGGTCTCTTGTCGCATCATCCGCGACGTCCGCCGCCGAAGTCTCGCAAAGAGGATGGGCGAACTGCAAAGAGGAGATGCCCGAGAAATAGGTCGTCGCCGTTTTGCTCAGACCGTCATGATCTCCTTCTCCTTGCGGTCGAGGATCGCGTCGAGCTGTTTCGAGAATTTTTCGAGCAGTTTCTGCGACTGGGTTTCGCCGTCCTTCGCCTCGTCTTCGGGCATGCCCTCCTTCTGAGCCTTCTTGAAGGCGTCGACCGCGTCGCGGCGGGCGTTGCGCAGGCTGATGCGGGCCGTTTCCGCTTCGCCGCGCACCTGCTTCACGAGCTCCTTGCGGCGCTCCTCGGTCAGGGGCGGAAGCGTCAGCCGGATCTGCTCGCCGTTGTTCGAGGGCGTGAGCCCGATGTTCGAGTCGAGAATCGCCTTTTCGAGCGGGCGCAGCATCTTCTGGTCCCACGGCTGTATGAGGATCGTCTTGGCATCGGGGACGGTAACGCTCGCTACGCCCGAAACGGGCGTCTGCGTGCCGTAGTAGTCGACCATCACGCTGTTCAGCACGTGCGGCGACGCTTTGCCGGCGCGGATGTTGAGCAGCTCCTCTTCGAGGTGGTCGATGGCCTTCTGCATGCGTCCGGAGGCTTCGTTGAGAATCGTCTTGGTATCCATTGTCGGTGTGATGTTATGGTTTGTTCAGTTCGTTTTCGATCGCACGGACCAGCTCCCCGAACTCTTCGGGCGTGTAGCCGATGTAGCTGCCGGCGATGCGTCCCTCGCGGTCGATGAGGAAGTTGCGCGGAATGTAGTTCGTGGCGTAGAGCGCGTAGACCGTCCGTTCGGGGTCGAGACCGCTCGGGAAGGCATGGCCGTTGCGCCGGAGGAACTCCTCGACGGTCCCGCGCTCCTCCTCCCGCGATACGGGCAGGAAGACGAACGGCCGGCCGGCGAAACGGTCGACGATTCCGCTCTGCACCCTTTGCAGTTCGGAGCGGCAGGGCGGGCACCACGTCGCCCAGAAGTTGAGCAGCACGACCCGACCGCGCAGGTCCGAAAGCGTAACGTGCGTGCTGTCCGTCATCTCCACCGTGAAGTCGGGCGCCTGTTGTCCCACGGCGACGCGCGTCGTCCGTTCCATGCCGTCGCCGCACGAGGGCAGCAGGAAGATGAGGACGGCGATGGCGACGATAGCCGCCAGCATGATCCACAGGGAGGCGTTGCTCTTTTTCTTAGCCATATTGTCAGCGTTTTACGAGTGTTCCGATGGGTTCTCCGGCAAGAACTCTGCCGAGGTTGCCCGGAGTGTCCATGTCGAAGACGACGATTTCGAGCCCGTTCTCCTTGCAGAGCGTGAACGCCGTGAGGTCCATCACCTTCAGATTGCGGGCATAGACTTCGTCGAAGGTGATTTCAGCGAATTTCGCGGCGTGCGGATCTTTCTCGGGGTCGGCCGTGTAGACGCCGTCCACGCGCGTACCCTTCAACAGTACGTCGGCCTCGATCTCGATGCCGCGCAGCGCCGCGGCCGAGTCGGTCGAGAAATAGGGATTGGAGGTGCCGCCGCCGATGATGACCACCGTGCCAGATTCGAGGTATTCGAGCGCCTTGGACTTGGAGTAGTATTCGCCGATGGGCTCCATGCGGATGGAGGTGAGCACTTTGGCCTTCACGCCGTTGTCTTCGAGCGCCGATTGCAGGGCCAGCGAGTTGACGATCGTGGCCAGCATGCCCATCTGGTCGCCCTTCACGCGGTCGAAACCCCGCTTGGCACCCGTGAGGCCGCGGAAGATGTTGCCGCCGCCGATCACGATGCCGATCTCGACGCCCGTGGCGGCCGCGGCCCTGATCTGCCCGGCATAGGATTGCAGCACCTCGGTCGAAAGGCCGTATTGCCGGGACCCTTGGAGCGATTCGCCGCTCAGTTTGAGAAGTATTCTGCGGTATTTCATGGATGGTATCAGCCTTTGGTAGTGCGAAGATAGGGATTTTTCCCGAAATTCTCCGGTTCGCCGCGCACAATTTTCGCGTCGGCGTCTCTTCGCTCCCGCCGACAGGCGTTTAAGCCGGGCTGTGCGGAGTACCTTTTTCCGTTTTTATGACTATCTTTGCACGGCGATGACCGGAATGCAATATACCCTGCTCGAAAAAGTGAACTCGCCGGCGGACCTCAAACGGCTCTCCGCGGACGAGCTGCGTCTCTGTTGCGACGAGCTGCGCCGCTACATCATCGAACAGTGTTCGGTGAACCCCGGGCACCTCGCGTCGAGCCTCGGGACCGTCGAGCTCACGGCGGCGCTCCACTACGTGTTCGATACGCCCGACGACAAGATCGTCTGGGACGTGGGCCATCAGACCTATGCCCACAAGATCCTCACGGGGCGGCGCGAAGCATTCCGCACCAACCGGCGGCTGGGCGGCCTCAGCGGCTTCCCGCGCATGGCCGAGAGTCCGTACGACGCATTCGGAGGCGGCCACGCCTCGGTGTCGATCTCCGCGGCGTTCGGCATGGCCAAGGCTGCCGAACTGCGGGGCGAAAAGCGGCAGGTGGTAGCCGTGATCGGCGACTCGTCGATGACGGGCGGACTGGCGTTCGAAGGATTGAACAACGCGGGCGCCAGCAAGCGCACGAACCTGCTGGTGATCCTCAACGACAACGACATGGCCATCGACAAGGCTACGGGCGCCCTGCGCAACTATCTGCTCAAGATCTCCACCTCGGTCCACTACAACCGTTTCAAGCAGAGGCTCTGGGGGATCATGTCCCATACGCCGTGCCTGCTGCATCTCTGCCAGAAGGCGGGAAATGCCGTGAAACACGGTCTGCTGAACAAGAGCAATTTCTTCGAGAGCCTCAATTTCCGTTATTTCGGTCCTGTGGACGGCCACGATCTGAAGGAGCTGGTGCGCGTGCTGCGCGTGTTGCGGGACATCGAAGGCCCCAAGCTGCTGCATGTGATGACCGTCAAGGGGAAGGGCTACCGTCCGGCCGAGAACGACCAGAGCGTGTGGCATGCCCCGGGCAAGTTCAATCCCGAGACGGGCGAGCGGGTGCAGTCCAGTGCGCCGGCCGCGAAATATCAGGACGTCTTCGGCCGGACGCTGCTCGATCTGGCCCGCCGCGATCCGCGCGTGGTGGGCGTTACGCCCGCCATGGCTTCCGGCTGTTCGATGAACGTGCTCCAGAGCGCCATGCCCGAACGGGTCTTCGACGTGGGCATCGCCGAGGGGCACGCCGTAACCTTCTCCGCAGGACTCGCCGCCGGAGGATTGCGCCCCTTCTGCAACATCTACTCTTCGTTCATGCAGCGGGCCTACGACAATGTGATCCACGACGTCGCAATCCAGAATCTTCCGGTCGTGATGTGTCTCGACCGCGGCGGACTGGTGGGCGAGGACGGCGTAACCCACCACGGCGTTTTCGATCTGGCGGCCTTTCCGCCCGTGCCGAATCTGACGGTCGCGGCTCCGATGAACGAATCCGAACTGCGCAACATGATGTATACGGCGCTCGAAGCGGGCACTCCGTTCATGATCCGCTATCCGCGCGGCTGCGGCGCAGGCGTGCCGTGGCGCGACGTGCCTTTCGAAGCGTTGCCCGTCGGGCGTGGCCGCCGCCTGCGCGAAGGCTCGGACGTGGCCTTGCTCTCGATCGGCACGGCGGGCAACTTCGCCGCCGAAGCCGCCCGTAGGGCTGCCGCCGAGGGGCTGTCGGTCGCACACTACGATCTGCGCTTCGCCAAACCGCTCGACGAGGAGTTGCTCCGTGAGGTCGGCCGCACGTTCCGCAAGGTTCTGACGGTCGAGGACGGCGCGGTGCGCGGCGGCGTGGGCGAGGCGGTCGCGGCTTTCTTTCCGGAGCACGGTTACGCGGTCAGCGTGCGGACGCTCGGCATCGGCGATGCGTTCGTCGAACACGGCACGCCGGAGCAGTTGCGGGCTCAGTGCGGCTACGATGCGGACGGTATTCTGCACGTACTGAAAAGTTTCTGATTTTTTCTTTTTTCCGCCCTTCTGCGGCATAAAATCTGCGTGTGTCTTCGTGCTAAATTAACGAAGAAGTGCGCAGCGTGTTGATCTTGATTTTTATTTCTCTGCTGATCGTCGGGGTGGTTTACGGAGCCGGAACCGACAATGTGGACCGCCGGACGGTCCGTGTGTTCGATCTCGAACGCTATATGGGCGATTGGTATGAGATCGCCCGTTACGACCACCGTTTCGAACGGGGGCTGATGGAGGTGCGCGCCACCTATCGTCTGCGCGACGACGGGCGGGTCGATGTGCTCAACAGCGGTACCTCCCTGCACGGCGAACGCCGCAAGAGCGCCCGCGGAAAAGCCCGTCTCACGGGGCAGCCGGGGCGGTTGCAAGTTTCGTTTTTCTGGTTTTTCTATTCCGACTACAATGTGATGGAGCTGGGCGACGATTACGATTGGGCGCTCGTCGGCAGCCGTTCGGCCAAATACCTCTGGATCATGTCGCGCACGCCGCGTCTGCCGGTGCCGACGCTCAACCGCATCCTGCGTCTGGCCGAACGGCGCGGGTACAAAACCTCGGGGCTGATTTTCGTCGATCAGCCCGCCGAAGAGGAGCTTGCGGTGCGGGGCGGAATCCGGGGCGGGGCCGCGCGTCTCTGAGGCGGTGTTTCTGCCGAATATGGCTGGGGCCGGCCCGTCTCGATGCCCGGAACGGCATGTTCGCGAGCCCTTTGGACCAAGGACTTCCGGCCGCATTCGTTCGGAGGTCCTCGTCTTCCGCATTTCTGTCGTTGCACGGCCTCGCAGACCGTTTGCTCCCGCTCTTTCGGCGACATGTAATTGTCCGCCGCTACTGCTGCTGCGATAGGGCCGTCGGCGCTGTTCGACGGCCGCAGCAGGGGAGGGGCCGGTTCGTTGCCGGCGGCACAAAACTTGCTCTTAGACGGTTGAATCAGCGCATGAGCGAAATACGTTCAACCTATAAAAGCGACAACTTATGACTGCAAAAAAACAAAAAAATGCCGAATCGTCCTGTTTCCGCGAGTTTTTCCTCGACCAGATCAAGGATATTTATTGGGCCGAGAAACATCTGATCAAAGGAATGAAAAAGATGCGCAAGGCTGCGACGAGCCCTTCGCTCGCATCGGCTTTCGAAAAACACATCGCCCAGAGCGAAGAGCAGGTGAAACGGCTGGACCGCGTCTTCGAACTGCTGGGCAAGACGCCGCACGAGAAGAAGTGCATGGCCATGGAGGGCATCCTGAGCGAGGCCGAAGAGGTCATCGCCGATACCGAGAAGGACAGCTACACGCGGGATGCGGGACTGATCCTCGCCGCGCAGAAAGCCGAGCATTACGAGATAGCCTCCTACGGCACGCTGTTCGAATTCGCGCGGATGATGGGCGAGAAGGAGATCGCCCGCCAGTTGGCCGATACGCTCAAGGAGGAGGAGGCGACCGATTCGTTGCTGACGTGCCTTGCCGAAGACGAGATCAACGAAATGGCTGTAGCGGAATAGTCTTTTGTTTTCACACGTTGGAAATGCGATTCCGCCGGTAACGGCGGTTAGAGGGGAAGCAGGCGGTCGGAGCGATCCGGCGGTCCTGCTTCCGCTTTCTGCGGTGTTCCGTGCCGGAGGGTTCCTGCTCGGGATCGGTTCGTCGGGTTTGTCGTCCATGCGTGCGCTGCTCCGGTTGCGGGATCCCGCATGAGAGACCAGCGTCTTGCGGTCCGCCGGCGGCGGTCGGACCTGAGCGAACCGCTGCGGACCGTGTAGTCCGGTACGAGGCCGATCGTGCCCGGCGGGTGCCGCCCGACGATGAGAAGCTGCCTGAGAGCGGACGGAGGGTGCGCAACGCGGGAAGGATTCGCCGCTCGTGCAGTGCCCGGCGATGTCGTCTCTTCGCCGGCATGCTGTCCGATGCGGTTCTTCGGGCCGTGCGGTTCGGTGCGGCGGCCTCCGAACGGCAGCGGCCAGTCCGCGCCCGGCGGTCGGAGGCGCTGCCTTCCTTTCGGCCGAACGCACGTTGCCGGCCGTCTCGCGCAAGACCTCGGTTGCGGCACGGGATTTGCATGTACGATAGGGCTGCGATAGGTTCAGACCGGATGTCGGACCGAGAAAATTTGGATTTTTGACAAAAAGTGTTTACCTTGCGTGGACAAAAAGCGGACGGAGCGTATGCGCCGCCCGCTCCGAAAAACCATTTATTCATTAAAAACGGATTGCCTATTGCAAGAAATCTACTCTTTAATAAATTGAAAGAGAGAAAAATATGAATGTACAGGTGTTAAGCGATCAAGTATTGCTTAATCGGTATCTTGCAGGTGATCAGCATGCCATTTCCCAGCTTATCGAACGCCACAGCCGTCGTGTCCGCGACTACATCCAGATGATGGTCAAGGACGAAGACGAGGCCGACGATATTTTTCAGGAGACTTTTATCAAGGCCGTCCGTGTGATCGACGACGGACGTTACACGGACAACGGTAAGTTCCTCTCGTGGATCCTGCGCATCGCCCACAATCAGGTGATCGATCATTTCCGTGCCCGGAAGCAGGACAAGACGACGAACGAGGCCGAGGCGGGCTATGACATGCTGGGCAGCCTCCGTTTCTCGGAAGGCAATGTGGAGGATGCGATGGTGAGCGAGCAGATCGAGGCGGACATACGGATGTTGGTCGAACTGCTGCCCGCCGAACAGCGCGAGGTGGTGATGATGCGTTATTTTTCCGGTTTGAGTTTCAAGGAGATCGCCGAACAGACGGACGTGAGCATCAACACGGCGCTGGGGCGCATGCGTTATGCGCTGATCAACCTCCGCCGGATGATCAAGGAGAAAAATCTGGTTTTATGTTAAGCGGGGTGCAATAAATCTCCGCGGGGCGCCGTTTGTTCAGTAAAGAAACAAATACGGACTGCCTATGGAGGATATGGACAAAAACGAGGAGTTACACGGTATCTCGGACGAGGATCTTCTGATGAAAGAGGTAATACAGGGAGATGCGGATCTATGTTATCTGCACCATTATCTTTCGGAGGTTCTGCGGAAGGGATGATTTCAAGGGTTAATTTTGATGGTGAGGAGGAGCTGTCCGCAGAGGCGGCTCTCCTTTTTTTCGGTATAACGAGACGGTCTGCCCCTTCCTTCGAGAATGGACCGTCGGTCGAAACTCCCGAATAACGGTACGAATACAAAAAGGGCTGTCCGAGACTTGTCAGACAGCCCCTCCCTTTCGGGGACGACTGCTCGCGGACGCGGATGCGAGTCGGATGGGGGAAGCGCCGTGATGCACGGCTGCAAGCCGTCGTGGGCCGTCGCTCCCTGCGCAAACCCGTCCTGTGCTCCGAAGGGCGGTCCCTGCGTGCATGAGCGGTCGGTTTGCTCGATCACATGCGGCGGATCGCCGTTATGTAGGGTTTATCGCCGGCCGAGGGCAGCGGTTGGTGAACGATGACCTCCGCATCGAATTTCATGGGCGGATTCGTGCTCGTTTCGCCCTCGCAGAGGAATTTGTAGTTCGTGCCGTTCACGATCTGCGTCGCCACGCTGTCGGGCGTGTAGGTTACGCCGGCGAGCCCTTTCATGGCCTCGTCGAAAACCGCCTTGTCCTCGGCGGTCGGCACGCGCATCGCGGTGTATGCTCCCGTGGCGCGGCCGTCGGCCGGAGCTTTTGCCGGCCGTGCGTCGGCTGCTGCGTGCGGTTCGGCGAGCCGGACGATGCTCGTCAGGACGGCCTGTCCGCCGGATTGGGGCAGCGGTTTGTAGACGACCGCTTCGGCCCGGTAGGTCATCGGTTCGCGTGCGGCGGTCCGGGCCGTGCAGAGGAACTTGTAGTTCGTGCCGTTCACGATCTGCGTCGCCACGCTGTCGGGCGTGTAGGTTACGCCGGCGAGCCCTTTCATGGCCTCGTCGAAAACCGCCTTGTCCTCGGCGGTCGGCACGCGCATTGCGGTGTAGCCGCCCGCAGTCTGCGTGCGGGTTTCGGTCTGCGGTCGTTTCGTCTGTGGGGTTTCGGCCTTTTTCGTAGCGTTGCCGCCGCAGGCTGCCAGTGCGGCGACGGTTGCGAGTAGAAGGATTTTTCTCATCGTTTGTAAATTATTAAGGTGATTGTCTGACAAATGTACGTAAAAAAATCGGGTTGCATACTTGTGGCTTTCCGGTGTCCGAACCGATATACGCTAAAAAATCCGTACCTTTATCGGGAAAAACCGACGAACCGATGACCGATTTCCGATTGAAAGTATTCCGCAGCGTAGCCCGCAACCTGAGCTTCACGAAGGCCTCGCAGGAGTTGTATATCAGTCAGCCTGCTGTCAGCAGGCATGTGCAGGAGTTGGAGGCTGCCTACCGCGTGCAGCTTTTCGAGCGGAGCGGAGGCCGTATCGGGCTCACCGATGCCGGACGGATTCTGCTCGAGCATTGCGACCGGATCATCGACGAATACGACCGATTGTCTTACGACATGAGTCTCCTGAATCACAGCCATGAAGGGGAGTTGTCGGTGGGCGCCAGCACGACGGTCGCGCAGTATGTGCTGCCGCCGCTGATGGCGCGTTTTCTCGACAAGTTTCCGCGGGTCGCGCTGTCGCTTCGGAGCGGCAACTCCCGTGAGGTGGAGGAGGCGCTGCTGGCCCGCCGCATTCATGTGGGGCTGGTCGAGGGGCTCGCGCATCATCCTTCGCTTCGTTACACGCACTTCCTGCGCGACGAGCTGGTGGCTGTCGTGGGGGCGGCCAACCCGCTCGGTGCGCGCGACGAGCTTTCGTGCGACGAGTTGCGCACGGTGCCGCTCGTGCTGCGCGAAAACGGTTCCGGTACGCTCGAAGTCATCGCGCGGGCGCTCTCCGAACATAATCTCAGGTTATCGGAGCTGAACGTGCGTCTGCATCTGGGCAGCACGGAGAGCATCAAACTATACCTTGAAAACAGCGATTGCATGGGGATCGTGTCGGTCCGCGCCGTGCGCCGCGAACTCTACGACGGACGGTTGCGGGCCGTGGATATCAGCGGTCTGAAGATGTCGCGCGACTTCCACATCGCCGAGCCGCAGGGCGCGGGCGAGGGACTGGGGCGCTGTTCGCGCGTTTTCTGCTGCGGGATAACCGGTCGTTATAGCGGATAACGAAATACGAAGAGCGAATCGGCGCTTTTCGAACTATCTTTGCGCAGCCGACCGATAAACGGCTGTAAAAAGTAAAGACAGACCTATGGTATTCACCGAAAAACGAAGCAATGTCCTGCACGGAATCCTGCTGATCGCGCTCTTCTCGCTCTCGGCCTTCTACATCGCCGGTTTCGAATTCGTCGAACGCCTGTCGTTCAGCCCGCTGATCGTGGGCATCCTGCTGGGTATGCTCTATGCCAACAGCCTCCGCAATCATCTGCCCGAAACGTGGGTTCCGGGGATCAAGTTCTGTTCGAAGCAGGTGCTTCGGCTCGGAATCATCCTCTACGGATTCCGCCTGACCTTGGCCGAGGTGATGGCCGTGGGACTTCCGGCCATTGCGGCCGATACGGCGATCGTCGCGGGGACGCTCCTGCTGGGCGTGGGACTGGGCCGTGTGCTGCGTATGGATCGCGACACGGCGCTGCTGACCGCCACGGGCAGTTCGATCTGCGGCGCCGCCGCCGTGCTGGGCGCCGAGGGGGTGGTGCGTCCCGAGCCGCACAAGACGGCCGTCGCCGTGTCGACGGTGGTGATCTTCGGCACGATTTCGATGTTTCTCTACCCGATGCTCTGGCGCAGCGGCCTGCTGGAGCTCAGCCCCTCCCAAATGGCCGTATATACGGGTTCGACGCTTCACGAGGTCGCGCACGTCGTCGGCGCCGGCAATGCCATGGGGGCCGAAATCGCCGATACGGCGACCATCACGAAGATGATCCGCGTGATGATGCTGGCTCCCGTGCTGCTCGTGATGAGCTTTGCGCTGGCTCGCCGCAAACGCGGTGTCGGAGGGACCGAGGGGGGCAAGGGCCGCATTGCGGTTCCGTGGTTCGCTTTCGGCTTTCTCGCCGTGATCGGATTCAACTCCTTCGGTCTGTTGCCTGCGGACGTGGTGGCCGGGATCAACGATTTCGACACGTTCCTGCTGACGATGGCCATGACGGCGCTCGGCACGGAGACCAGTTTCCGGAAATTCAGGCAGGCGGGTGCCAAGCCCTTCCTGTTGGCCGGTCTGTTGTATGTTTGGCTTCTCGGGGGCGGTTACTGTCTCGTGAAATACCTCCTGCCGATGAACTGATCCGGCCCGCAGGCCGGACGACGGAGGAAGAGGCGCAGCGATTTCGAGGACCGCTGCGCCTCTTCCTCGTGCGAGGTCGGCTACGCTCCGGCGTAAATCAGCAATCCCAGTCCGATGAGGAAGAAAATGAACATGCCTGTATTGAGCCGGACGGAAATCCGGGGCGCTCCCTCGAACTCCTTCCAGATCAATATGCCCCAGAGGGCCGATACGAGCGTCGCGCCCTGTCCGAGCCCGTAGGAGATCGCGGCGCCGGCCTTTTCCGAGGCGATCAAGCTGAACGACTGCCCCAGACACCAGATCGCACCGCCCAGCAGACCGACCAGATGGGTGCGCAGATCGCCCCGGAAGTAGTCCGACGGTTTTACCGGAGCTCCCTCCGCGGGATGCCGCATGGCGAGGGTGTCGAAAAGGAAGTTGCTCAGAAAGACTCCTGCGGCGAAGATCGCCACGGCCGTGTAGGGCGTGAGCTTTCCGGATGCCGGAGCCGCGAAATTCGAGAGGTCCATCGACGCGGCCACGAAGCGGTAGAAGAAAGCCATGATAATGCCCGCGGCAACCGAAATGAGGATGCCTTTGGTGGTGAGGCTGCGGCTTTCGGTTCGGGCTTTTTTGTAGGCGATACCGTTCATGACGATCGCTGCGGCGATCAGCGCCACGCCGGCGAAGATGAAGAACGGATCGCCTTTTGCGGCGCTCATGTAATTGACCGCCACACCCAGCACCAGAGCGATGCCTATGCCGACGGGAAAGGCGACCGAAAGTCCCGTGAGTGCGATGGCCGCGGCGAGGAGGAGGTTGGCGGCGTTGAAGATCACGCCGCCGACGAAGGCCGACAGCAGACTGCGGCCGTCGGCCTGAGCGATGTCCGCGAGAAAACTGCGCCCTTCGGAACCGATGCTGCCCAGCGTGAAGGCCATGAGAAGCGAGAACAGGAGGACGCCGACGACGTAGTCCCAGTAGAAGAGTTCGTAACGCCACGTGCGTGCGGCGAGTTTCTGCGTGTTGCCCCACGAACCCCAGCAGAGCATCGTGATGAAGCAGAAAAATACGGCGAGCGGATAACTTTGAACGATGTACATGATGTCGGATTTTTAGATGACGCGATTCTGTGCGAGCCGGACCGTGGCGCAGCCGGGCGTGCGTGGCGATGCCGCAGGCGTGCGGCCGAGGGTTGCGAATCCGCCTGCGTCGCTTTTCGGACATCCGGCGAGCGCGTCGTCGGTATCCGGCCGCGGGAGACGGTTTCCCGCCGCCGCACGGGGCGGGCGGCGGGCCATCGGCCTTTCCGGAGTTAGGTGCGGAACTGCTCCACCTCGGTCCGGTAGGGGGCGGAGCTTTGGGCGCCGATGCGTGTTACGGCGATCGCGGAGGCTTTCGCCGCGAACCGGGCCGCTTCGACGAGCGTGCGGCCTTCGGAGAGAGCCACCGCCAGTGCGCCGTTGAAAATGTCGCCTGCGGCAGTCGTGTCCGCCGCCTGCACTTTGCAGGCCGGTACCATCTCGTGTGCGTATCCGTCATAGACGAGCGCCCCACTCGCACCGAGTGTAACGATCACGTTTCCGACGCCCCTGCCGACGAGTTGTTTCGCCGCCGCGAGGGCCGATGCCTCGTCTGCGATCGTTATGCCGGTGATGGCTTCGGCTTCCGATGCGTTGGGGGTAAGCAGATCGACCGCTCGGAGCAGCCGGTCGGAAAGGACCGAAGCGGGAGCCGGGTTGAGTACGACCGTTTTGCCCTTGGCGTGTGCGGCGAATGCGGCCTCTTCGACGGTCTCCATCGGTATTTCGAGTTGCAGCAGCACGAGGGTCGCCGCATCGAACGCTTCGGCCGAGAGGCGGATGTCCGCAGGCGAGAGGCCGGCGTTGGCTCCCGGGGCTACGACGATGCAGTTCTCGGCCTGCGCATCCACGGTGATCAGAGCGACGCCCGAAGGGCGCTGCGGGTCCGTGAAGAGATGGGCGGTGTCGATTCCCTCTTCGTTGAAAAGTGCGCGGGTCTGACGGCCGAAGAGATCGTCTCCGGTTTTGCAGATGAAGGCTACCCGTCCGCCCAGACGGGCGGCGGCAACGGCTTGGTTGGCTCCTTTCCCGCCCGGATTCATGAAGAAAGTGCCTCCGATGACGGTCTCGCCCGGTGCGGGCAGGTGTTTGGTCCGGATGACCATGTCGGTGTTGGAACTTCCGACGACGAGAATGCTTTGTGTCGACATAGGCTCGTATGTTTTTTCGTTTGCGGCGGTTGCGCAATCCCGGCGCATCGCTGCCGTCGACGGATTGGGATCTTCGGCACGCTTGCCGGAACAGGGCGGGGTGCGGGCGGGATGTTTTTTCGGATGCGCAGTGCGGCAGCCGAAAAGGGAAACCCGGGCGCGAAGGGCGGCAGGGTGCAGGCTGCGGCTGAAGAAAGCCGGTTCGCCCGCTCGAACCGGCTTTCTGCGTGTGAGGCGAAGTGCGCTCACACCTGACATTTGTGGGCATTGCGGAGCTGCATGGAGAGCGAGACGGCTGCCGCACCCGCGAACAACAGCGAAATGCCGACCCATACGATCACGGCCGCCGAACCGAATACGAGCGGTTGGAGCAGGATCCAGATGGCGCAGATCAGCAGCAGAATGCCGCTGAAGATGGTCCAACCGGAACCCGGAATGCTCAGGGCGTTCATGTCGCCGCCCAGACCCACGGTGCTGAAGCCGCGCATCAGCAGCCAGAACCCGAGGAAGATGGGGAGCGTGGCGGCCGATAGAGCGATGTTGAAGATCAGGATGAGGCCGAGGATGATCTCGATCACGCCGCCCGCGAGCATCCATCCGCGGCCCGTGACGAAGTGTCGGTTGGCCGAGGAGAGCACCACTTCCAGAATGCCGGTGATGAGGATCACCCAGCCGAAGAGGATCGACATGCCGATGTAGCTCTGTTCGGGGAAGAGGAAGGTCGCAATACCGAGCAGGAAGAGCACGAGGCCCGTCAGGAGCAGCAGCCACCAGTAGTGTACGGCCTGTTTCGAATTTTCGATCAGTGTGTTGAATCTGTTTACCATGATAGGATGACGATTTGTTGGTTTCGTCTTGCTGCTGCAATCGGCATACCAGACCGGGGAAAGAGGCGTATGGTCCGTGTGCGGTTCGGGAGTTTTTCGGCATCGCAGGCTTCTGGGCGGCCGTATGGACTGTGCGGCGGCTGAGCAGGCGGAACGGACATGGGCCGGGGGTGCGATGGGGGCGGTTCGGACGCGGCGAGCGGAAAGCATAAAAAAATGAGGTCTTCGGAGGTATTCGACCGCGGAACGAGCACCGTTCCTCCGGTCTTAGCTGCAAAACGCATTGTCGAATCCGTTTTGCGGCAACCTGCCGATTTCCTCAACCAACCTAAAAACTACTAACCTAAATGAACCTTAAAACTTCGAGACAAAGATAGAACGTGTTTTTAAATTATGCAAATTTTTAAGTAAAATTATAAATATTTTTACAAAGAAAAATCCGTAATCATCCCATTTTCAGGCGTTCGGAATATGTGTCGGAAAGTCTGGAAAATGGCGCATTTGCGGAAAAAGTCCGCTTCGCAAGATTATTCTGCATGCGCGTTTCCTCTGTTCTTACCGACGATTTCGTGCACTGCGCTGCTCGACGAGCCGCATACGCGGGTCGTGCCCGCCTCCGGAATGTCCGGATTCGGATTCGGTTGCGATAGGGATGCGTTTCCGTCGTATGACTGCGAAAAGGGGGTTTCGAGGCCGCGCTACCGAAGGTCGTCCGAAGTGCAGCGCGACGTGGGATACGGAGCCGTCGAAAAGCTTGTACAGCTTCGGTTGCCGGGTCCGGTGTGGTGAAAACCGGTACGACGTTTCTTTCGGACGGGTCGCGGACCTCCTGCATCCCCCTCCCTTCTCTCTATCCGGAAGTCCGTTTGTACGAGGAGCGGCGGAAAGGGGCCGTACGTCGGAAGGGAGATCTTGTATCCGTCCTCCCGTAATTCCGTTCGGGAGGACGAGACCCGTTCGCGGGGAAGCGTGTGCAGCGGCGGGTTCCTGCGGATTGGCACCGGGGCGGATTGCTATTGTTCCGACGTCGAATTCGTGATGTCCGGCTATGGGACGGCCATCGATTATCTTTTCCCGGCTCTTGCGGCGGTCGACCCCGGATACAGGACCGGGAGGGGCGGTATGCCTCGGTCGGCGGCCTCTTTCCCCGGAGCGGTTACCAGCGGATGATCCGTTTCCAGAATCGCCGCATGCGGGGCTTCGACCAACTGTGGCAGCCGAAAGGCAGCCGTCCGCCTGCAAGCCGCAGGCAATAGGCGGGATGGGTGTCGACGGCGAATGCGAGCGCTTCGCGCCACGACGGGTAACGGAACTCCGCGGGGACGGTCGCCCAGAAGACATCCTCGTTGAAGAGGTGATGCGGATCGGCGGCGAACCGCTCGATCCGTTCGTGATAGCGGTCGCAGGCGGTACGGAAAGCCGCCACGCGCCGCAGCGAGAGCCCGCCGTTGCCGACACGTCCGTAGAGGATCTGCCGCGTGGGCCGGCCGCTGCGGAGCGACTGCCGGAGACGCAAAGCCATCCATTGCCGGACGAGGGGCAGGTCGTAGACCGGACGCCGCACCCACGGGGCGGCCACGCAATCGTAGCCCCGTGCGCACCACTCCGAGAGTTCGTCGCGGAAGATCCATGCGTCCGTATGGCAGACGAGGATATACTCCGTATCGGCGAACAGATCGTAAAAGTCCGCCGAGAGCATCATGCGGTTGTAGCCTGCGATGCCGTTGCGCGTGCCGAGCCATTCGTCCGACACGGCCAGCGGACGAAGGGCGGGAAACTCCGCGAGGACGGCGGAGACATCCACGTTGCAGGGGTGGAGCAGGAGGAGCGGATGGCGGCCGAGCATGCGGACCGTTTGCGCGACGGAGGCCCGCTCGGTCTCGGAGAGTGCGGAGCGGTAGACCGGAATGAGGACTTTGACCGTTTCCATGGGATCAGCGTTTGTCGCTCCGGCACTTCCGGAGCAGGGTGCGGAGTTTGTATTTCACGTATTTGGGCAGCAGCGACCACGCCATGCCGGTCTCGGGGCGGCGGACGAGATAGCGCATCGCATCGCGGAATCCCCGCACGTCGAAACACCCCTTCTGCCACATGAAACGGATGAAATAGCCCTCGCCCAGCCGGTCGTAGCGGGCGAGTTCCGCTTCCGTGAGCGGTTCGGCGCACATCGGCAGATGCGAAGCCCATTTCGTATGGAGCGCCTCCATGCCTTCGACCCACGCACGGGAGAAGGAGCCTTCGGAGAAGTGCTCGACGAGTACCGTGCGGCAGACGTAGTTCGTGTGGCGCACGGCGGCGGCGAGCGAGAAATCGAGGTCGTAGCAATGGAATCCCGGGAAGGTCCGCTCGTCGAAGGGACTCTGCCGCCAGACCTCCCGTCGGGTGAGGAGGCAGAGTCCGTCGAGGGTTACGACGGGCGAATAATCCGCATCCGGGGGGCCGATGCGGCGCGGGTGCCGTCGGCCCCGCATATGTTGTACGTAGTTGGCCCGCACGTCGCGGCCGCAGGTATCCCAGCCCGTCATCCGCCGGAGTTTGAGGACGCTGCCCGCGAATCCGACGACGCCCGTCTCCGGAGCGCGGAGCTGCGGGGCGAGCTTCCCGCCCCAGCCTTCCGTCAGGAACCGGACATCTTCGTGTATGAAACAGAGCAGATCGTAACGGGCGCGGGCGGCGCACTCGTTGTACACTTTGCACAGCCCCCAGCCGCGGCTGCGGTTGTCGAAGGCGATGAATTCGAACGGGACGCCGATCGTGCGCGCGACGTTGCGTTCGAGTGCGGCGGCGGCTTCGGGATCGACGGAACAGCAGATGATCGTGTACATGGGCCTTATTTCTTGATGTAGGCAGCGGCGGCATCGGCCGTCCGCTGTCCGTCGAGCGCTGCCGAGACGATGCCTCCGGCATAGCCGGCGCCTTCGCCCGCCGGAAAGAGCCCCTCGATTTCGGGGTGCATGAGCGTCGCGGGGTCGCGCGGAATGCGCACCGGGGTGGAGGTGCGGGATTCGACGCCCACGACGACCGCTTCGTTCGTTACGAAGCCGCGCATCCGGCGTCCGAACGTGGCGAGGCCCCGGCGGAGTCCTTGTGCGATGAATGGGGGCATCCATTCGTCGAGACGCGAGGGGGTGATCCCCGGGATGTAGGAGCAGCGGGGCAGCGTGCCGCTCGCACGGCCCGCCACGAAGTCCGCGACCCGCTGGGCGGGTGCGACCTGACGGTCGCCGCCGAAGCGGCGGGCGGTCTCTTCGAAGTCCTGCTGGAATTTCAGTCCGGCCAGCGGACCCCACCGAGCTTGCAGGGCGGCGAAATCTTCGGGACGGACCTCCGTTACCAGTCCCGAGTTGGCGAAGGGCGAGGTGCGTCCGCTGGGCGACATGCCGTTCACGACGGACTGTGCGGCATCGGTCATCGCCGGAACGATGAAGCCGCCCGGGCACATGCAGAACGAATAAACTCCGCGGCCGCCCTCCTGACTCACGAGCGAATAGGAGGCTGCGGGCAGGTATTCGCCCCGCTCGGGGCAGCGGTATTGGATCGAGTCGATGAGCGGCTGCGGATGCTCGATCCGCACGCCCATGGCGAATGGCTTGGCTTCGAGCCGGACGCCTCGGGCGTGGAGCTGTTCGTAGACGTCGCGCGCCGAGTGCCCCGTGGCCAGTATGACGGCGGCACCCTCGACGGTCTGGCCGCCGCAGACGACGCCCGTGATGCGGCCCTTGCGCACGACGAAGTCCGTAACCCGTTTCTCGAAGAGAAACGTGCCGCCTGCGTCGACGATCGTCCGCCGGATGTTCGAGATGATGCGCGGCAGGCGGTCGGTGCCGATGTGCGGGTGGGTTTCGTAAAGGATCGCAGGGTCGGCGCCGTGGAAGACGAGCGTGCGGAGCACCTTGTTGCAGTCGCCGCGTTTCTTGCTGCGGGTGAATAGCTTGCCGTCGGAGAAGGTGCCTGCGCCGCCCTCGCCGAAAGCGTAGTTCGAATTGGGGTCGACTGCACCGTTGCGGTTGATCTGCGCGATGTCGCGCTTACGCTCGGGGACGGCCCGTCCCCGCTCGAGGAGGATAGGGCGCAGGCCTTGTTCGATCAGTCGCAGGGCCGCGAAAAGTCCGGCAGGACCGGATCCGACGATCACCGCTTCGGTGCGGCCTGCGACCGAAGGGTAGTCGAAACGGATGGGGGCGGGCTGCGGTTCGCGGTCGTCGTAGAGCTCCAGCGTGAGGTTCACCTTGGGTGCGCCGCGACGGGCGTCGATCGAACGTTTCACGACCCGCACCAGAGCGATGTCGGTCTCTTCGAGGCCGATGCGACGGGCGGCCAGCGCGGTGCGGCGGGCCGGGTCGGCGGCTTCGCGGGGGGTGAGCTGGAGTGTAACGGTGTACGGCATAATTTTCGGGGCTTGCGGCGGTACGGAACCGTGCGGCTTGCCGCCTGCAAAAATAGGCAAAAAAAGCGGGATAAAGCCAAGCGCCGGTTGCGATTCGCAATTTTTTCGTACCTTTGTTTCGCATACTGCGGATATGGTGTAATTGGTAGCCACGTCAGACTTAGGATCTGATGCCTTACGGCGTGGGGGTTCGAGTCCCTTTATCCGCACAAAGGAGCCTTCGTCCGGGGCTCCTTTTTCGTTGTCTGTTCGGCGTAAAAGAAAGAAAATCGTTGTATGTCGCCGTTTTCGAGGGATTCGGACGACTTCCCGAACCGGACGCGGAAAGCAATCCGGAAAAAACGCCGGGTGGCAAAAAGGCGAGCAGAGACGATTTCGGACCTCCGAAAACGGAATCGCCACCTCGAAAACTTATAATGAGCTGTTATGCTGTATTTTGCATCGCAATAATTCTCTCTTGCAGGTATTTTGTTACCCCCCCCCAAAAAAAATAATCGACGTCATGAGACATTTGCCATCCTTTTTTTGAAATCTTATTGGTACGATTAAGCAAGGTATCTCATGCCGATAAAATAATTGGTCTGTTTGACCGGGATCAAGAACCGACTGTTAAGGATCTTGATAAAGATCGCCCGGAATATGAAGATTATGGTATATGGAAATCGCATCTGTTCGTGTCCATATATTTCCTTTCCCCCCCCCAGCCTATCCAAAAGCGCGTGGTAGATCGGAAAAGTATTGCATCTTAGGGCAGTCCCCATGTCCGGTACAAACCGGTTGATAGGTTGTATCAACAATAAGAATTCATTGCAAATATCCTTGCGAAAACATTTCCGGGGGCTTCCAATAGAGTGCGAACGATCGATTATAAACGATTTTCGCTTTTATTCTATTTATCATTCATCACGTCCGCGTTTTGTCTGCATTTGATTCAGTAACAGAAAGTCCTGCCGATTATTGAAACCTGACAGGACTTTGGATTTTATCTTTACGGAGATCTAACAGTAAGATTATACTACAATCTTTTTCTGCAAAACAGTTGTCTCCGTCTCACATGGTAGCACGTTCTCGCGTCCTGAATACTTAATTTATTCTGATGACTTCGGCTGCTATCTGCTTGAACTGCGGCATGGCGTTTCCGATGTGCGCTCCGATATAAGTAGGATCGCAAACAAGGTATTTACGATCGTCAAGCATAAGATAGTCTCCTGCAATCTCTTCACCGAAAGATACCGCAGTAGCCAGATGGTTCGGATAATGGAGCAACACGAC
>NZ_FCNT01000012.1 GCF_900021155.1 Alistipes sp. CHKCI003 | reverse complement strand
CCTCTTCTATTTCCGGCTGTGTCCGCTGATCGTGCTGGCGGCATCGCTGTTCGCCTTTTTCGCAGATGGGGTGGGCGGGGTTGTCGTCGGTTTGTTTTTCATGGGCTTCGGCATCGGGGGCGAATACAGCCTCGATTCGGACTACATCTCCGAGATCATGCCCCGCCGGTGGCGTCTGCTGATGGTCGGCGTGGCGAAAGCCTCCTCCTCGGCGGGCAACATCCTCATGGCGGGCATTTGTTTCGTACTGCTGCGGAAGTGGGGCGATCCGCATATGTGGAACCGCCTGCTGCTCGTCGTCTCCGCAATGGCTCTCGTGATGTTCCTGTGCCGGATCCGTTTCGTGCAGAGCCCGCGCTGGCTGATCGCCCGCGGCCGGATTCCCGAAGCCGAAAGTGCCGTGCGCCGCCTTCTCGGTCCGGATGCGGCGATCGGCGAAATCGGCAGCCGTCCCGGACACGGCCGGATGCAAAAAGTTGCGTGGACCGCTCTGCTCCGGCGCGGCACCCTGAAAAAAGTCCTCTTCAGCGGCATCCCGTGGGCCTGCGAAGGGGTGGGCGTCTACGGCATCGGCGTGTTCCTGCCGGTGCTGATCATGGCGCTGGGGCTCGAAACGGCCTCCGAGGGAGCTTTCCCGCGCATCGTCCGGTCGGTCGAACTGACGGCACTCGTCAATCTGTGCATCCTTCCGGGTTTCGCAGCGGGACTTCTGCTGGTCGACCGCTGGTCCCACGTGCGGATGCAGACATGGGGTTTTATCCTCTGCGCCGCCGGGATGGCGCTCCTCTTGGCGGCCTACGAGCTGCATTGGCCCGTGTGGAGTGCCGTCGCTGGGTTCATGGCGTTCGAGTTTTTCCTCAATGCGGGACCTCATCTGATGACCTTCATCATCCCTCCCCAGATCTATTCCGTCGCCGAGCGCGGGGCGGGTGCGGGGCTCGCTGCGGCGTTCGGCAAGCTCGGCGCCGTCGCGGGCGTTTTGTTCGTCCCGGTGCTTCTCGAACGGGGCGGTGCCCTGCTGGTGCTCTCCGCGACCATCGGCGTGCTGTTGCTCGGTGCGTTCGTAACGGCGCTCCTCGGACGCGAGGTACTGCCTTACAGGGGGCCGTCCTGTCGTCCCGAACTGCGACACGACCGCTGATCCGCGGGTGCCTGTGTCTGCTGTCCGGATGCCCGTTCCGCCCGCATCGTGCAGGGCTGTTCGAGCCCGCAGGCTTCCATCAGCTCCGGGTCGGAGAAGATGCGTCGCGTGGGGCCGTCCGCGACGATCCGGCCCTCGTGCATCACGAGCGTGCGCGGACAGAGGTCGAGCACCATCTCCATGTCGTGCGTGGCGATGAGTGTCGTGTGGTCGAATCTGCGCATCAGTTCGATCGTCTGGCGTCGTGCGCGCGGATCGAGGTTCGAAGTCGGTTCGTCGAGGACGAGCACCGAAGGCTCCATCGCAAGGACCGTGGCGATCGCAACGCGCTTCTTCTGTCCGCCCGAGAGGCGATGAGGCGGCGATTGGCGCAGATGCAGGGCGCCGACCGCTTCGAGGGCTTCGGCCACGCGGCGCTCGATTTCGTCGGGGGCGAGTCCCATGTTCGCAGGTCCGAAGGCGACGTCCTCCTCCGCCGTGGGCATGAAGAGTTGGTCGTCCGGGTTTTGGAAGACCATGCCCACCGACTGCCGCACCAGCCGCAGCGTTTCGGACGTGATGGGAATCCCGCCCGCCGCCACCCGACCGCGTGTGGGCGTGAGCAGTCCGTCGGTGTGCAGCAGCAGGGTCGACTTGCCGGCGCCGTTGGCACCGACGAGAGCGACTTTCTCGCCGTGGGCGATCCGCAGCGATATGCCTCTGAGCGCTTCGTAGCCGTTGGGGTAGGTGTAGTGTACGTCGTCGAAGAGAAGGTCGTGGCGGTTCATGCGAAACGGGTTTTAGCGGAAGGAGCGGATGAGGTCTGCGAGGCGTTCGGCGGGTGGAAACAGCCGTATGGCGATCAGCACGGTGCTCCACGATGCGAGAAAGAGGGTGTCGCGCAGGGTCCACGGCGTGCGGTCGCCGCCCGTCGGGGGAAGGCGTCCGGTGAAACCGCGGGCGAGCATCGCGCGGGAGATCTGCTCCGCCCGGTCGAAGGTGCGGACGAGCAGCTGGCCGATCATCGCGCCCCAGACATCGAGCGGGTAGGAGCGCCGGCCGAAACTGCGTGCGTCGCGGGCCCGCGACAGGGCCAGACTCTCCTCGATCAGGACATGGAGATAACGGTAGACGAACAAAAGCTGCGAGGTGAAAACCGCGGGGAGCCCCATCCGCTGCATGCCGCGGCAGAGGCGGTAGCAGCCCGTGCAGGAGAGTAGAATCAGCAGCGCTTGCACGGAGAGCAGTCCGCGCAGGATGATCGAAAGGAAGCGTACCCAGCCTGCGGTGATCGTGAGCGCTCCGATGCGGAACGCGGGTTCACGGTCGCAGAAGAGGTCGAAGACGCCGATGAAGACCACGAACGGAAGCACCGCGAGCGACCGCCGGAAAATCCGGCCGTAATCGAGGCGCCCCATGGCCGCCGCGAGGAGCGGGAACGCGAGGTAGAGCAGCAGGTCCGAGAGCTGCGAGAGCGGCACGGAGAGCATCGCGGCGAGGTAAACGACCGTTGCGGTCAGCTTGGCCCGGGCGTCGAGGCTGTGGAGCGGACTGCGCCCGTGCGCGGTCCGCTCCATGGCATCCAGTTCGCAGAGCGCATATTGCAGCCGGTTTTTCATGATTTGTTCTGTCCCGTGCGGAACAGGTACGAAGCCCCGAATACGACCAGCAGAATGGCTCCGGTGCCGATCAGTCCCGCCAGCGACGTGTCGTAGTCGGGGATGAGCGCCGTCTTTTGCTGGAGGCTGGCCGCCGAGCGGTGCAGGCCGTCGGGCGCGGCTTCGAGATCGGTGCTTCCGGTGATCTTTTCGATCGACCACTCCAGTCCGTCGGGATCGGAGGAGGCCAGCCACGAGAACGAACCCCCGATGAGCAGGGCCGCCAGCGCGAATGCGGCGAGTGTCATGCCGAACTTGCGGCGGCTGCCGTCGCTGCGGCTGCGGCGGGTCGGTCGCACGTCGGCCAGCAGCTCGGGTCTGTATTTCCGCACGGCACTGAGCACGACGCCTGTGGCGAGCCCTTCGCCGATGCCGATGAAGAGGTGGATCGGGAGCATGAACATCAGAAACCGTCCCGTCGGCAGGGCCGTGATGCCCGAAGCCTCGGTCTCGATCGTTACGGCGAGCGCGCCGAGCTGAAGACCTGCGATCGACGCCAGCAGCGAGGCCGCGAATATCCGGCCGACGGAGGCGTCGGGCTTCATCAGCGGACGGAAGACCAGCGGGTAGGCCACCAGACACGAGAGTACGGCCATGTTCAGGATGTTGCACCCGAGGGCCATGAATCCTCCGTCGGCGAAGAGGAGGCATTGCAGTATGAGCACCGAGGCGAGCGTCAGCAGCGCCGCCCACGGCCCGAGCAGGGCCGCGAGCAGGATGCCTCCGACCAGATGGCCGCTCGATCCGGTGCCCGGGATGGAGAAGTTGATCATCTGTGCGGCGAATACGAAGGCGCCCATGACACCCATGAGCGGGAGAAGCCGCTCGCGGCGTTCGGCGGGACCGTCCGGGGAGCGGTCGGCGCGGCTGATTTTCCGGATCGCCACTCCCAGCAGGGCCAGCGATACGACTCCCGCTGCGGCGAATACCGGAGGGGAGACCAAAGCGTCGGACATGTGCATTTCGGTTCTGTTTTTTGCGAGTTGTTATTTGTCATTTGTTCGGTTTCGCGGTTTCGCTCCTCTTCGGGGCGGATTTCACGTCGGATTGTCCGTCCGTCGGCGGCTTCGGTGCGGAGCCGGCAGTCGTTTCCTTACCGGCGGCATGCCGTGCGTCGGACCGGACGTCCGACTGCGGATGCCGGCGGGTGCCGGATTCGGTGTTCTGTCCGTTGACGGACTGCTTCGGTGTGCGGCGCGCATCGCGCTGCTTGTCCGGCCGCCGGTTCCTGTCCGGTTTCGGTTTATGTTCGGAGGCGACCGGTCGGGCGCCGGTTTTCGGATCGGCACCCGGTTTTCGATTCGCGGCCGACCGGGGCGCCGCGTTCGGTTTCGGACCGCTCTGCGGCTGGGCGAGGTGTCGCTTGTTTTCGGGGTTCCAGTTCGAATGATCGGGTTTTTCGGTGTCGTCGAATCGAATCAGCGGCAGCAGGAAGAGCCACGTGGCCACGCAGAAGGGGCCGGTCAATGTGGCGATGCCCACGGGATCGAGCAGGGTGTTCATGCCTGCTTGGATGAAAAGCGTAACGACGATGCCCAGAACAGCCCATACGGCCGAACGGACGTTCGGTTCGTAGAAGACCGTAGCCAGCGCGATGGCCGTCAGCACGGCGCTGAATCCGTAGAGACCTTCGGCGATGTCGGCTCCCGATGCCTTGAAGACGAGGGCTGTGAGGAGCGCCAGCGCCGATCCGACGGCCGCCCACAGCGCGGCCCGGCGGTTCGAGAGCCAGAGACCGGCGAGGAACAGAATGCCCGTTACCCAGTTGTCGATGAGAAAGACCTGTGCGATGCCTTTGAGCCAATAGACGATCAGGTGTCCCAATCCGATGTTTCCGGCTGCGGAGAAGGCTGCCGGAAGCGCCGGATCGCTCATGTGGGTCGTCGGAAGTCCGTGCAGGGCACGGGCGGCCAGCAGGAACATCCATGTGCAGAAGACGAAGGGGAAGGTGAGCGAATTGACCTTCCACGGAGCCATCACGTTGTTGAAACCCGTGCGCACCCATGTCGTGAGGGCCGAGCAGAGAACGAGCGCCAGCCACATCCAGACGGTGTTGCCCATGAACGTCGGGAATGCGCAGCCGACCAGCGCGCCGTTGAAGCCCCAGAGGCCCTGTGCGCCGTCGGACGCAGGCAGCCTGAGCCAATAACCCGTGAGCGTGGAGACGGCGACGCCCGCGAGCGCGCCCCATGCCACGAGTCCCTGCCCTTCCCAGTAGGCACCCCAGAAGATGCCGGCCATGAAGAGCAGACCGGTCCGTGCGCTGTTCTGGAACATCACTTGTCCCGTGCCGCGCATCAGGATTTTCAGAAATTCGAACGAAAATACGTCCGGCCGATTCGTTGTAGCGATTGTGTTTGCCATATTTGGATTCGTTTATTAGGTGCGAATGCCTCCCTACCGCCACGGAAACTCCTCGGGCAGCGGTTTGCCCTTGACTTCGGTGCGCACTGCGGAGCAGAATTCGCGGATGAGTTTCTTGACCGGGGCCGTCTCTTCGCCCAGCACCTTGTAGAGCAGACCGCTGTCGTTCGGCAGGCGAGCGATGCCTGCGGCGAGGCGGCGCACAGGGTCGATGAAGGCTTCGGTCTGTCGATAGATCCGGTCGGCGTGCACGGGCGGCGTCAACACGACCGCGTTGGCGAAGACGTCGTAGCCGTTCATGGCGCCGAGCGTGCGGGGCGAGCGGAGACCGGGGCGGATGATGAATTTCTCGCGGAAGAGCGGCCGGCCGTCGGGCCGCTCGGCGCGGGAGCACACCGAGAGAATGTCGTACCGGAAGGTCTCGCCTGCGTCGAAATACTTGCGGCCGCTCGTGTAGATTTCCGAGTAGAACAGCGTGGCCGACACGTCGATCCGGATCGACGTGTCGGAGATGAAGCGCGTGTGCCGGCACGGGATCGTCGGTTCGGGCAGGTATTCGAGGTAGGCGTTCTCTTCGAGCTCGAACCGCTGTGCGAGGCCCGAGAAGTTGTAGCGCATCTCGGCTAGCTTGGTCGCCGCGCCGGTCGAAACGTGGGCGAAGGCGTCTTTGCGGACGACGAAATGCTGCCGGTAGCGGTCGCCGTCGACGTTCGGACCGCCCGACGAGAGGATGTAGACGCAGGGCATCTCGGGCATTTCCTCGTCGAAATAGAGCGCCTGCTGAACGATGAGCGGCGCATGCCGTTCGAGGTCGCGCAGGATCGACTTGCCCGTGCCGTCGAGTTCGAATCCCAGATACAGACTGCCCGTCTTCCCCGGAGTGCCGATCGGCATCGCCTTCGGCTCTTCGAGATAGGGGCTCATCTCTTTGGCGGCTGCGAAGTTCATCGTGCGGCGGTCGTGGATTCCGAGACGTGCGTTGCATGCACGTCGAGGTCGAAGAGCGCCATCTTGCGGAGGAGTTCCAGCAGACGGTCGATGCCTTCGCCGGTCATGCAGTTGGTGAAGACGAAGGGTTTGCCCGGACGCATCAGCTCCGAGTCGCGGCGCATGACTTCGAGGTCGGCGCTGACATAGGGCGCGAGGTCGGTCTTGTTGATTACGAGGATGTCCGACTGCGAGATGCCCGGACCGTCCTTGCGCGGGATCTTGTCGCCCGCAGCCACGTCGATCACGTAGATGAAGAAGTCGACCAGCGCCGGACTGAACGTGAGCGTCAGATTGTCGCCGCCCGATTCGATCAGCACGACGTCGCCGTCGGGGAAGCGGGCCTCCATCTCCTCGACCGCCGCGATGTTCATCGAGGGGTCCTCGCGCACGGCCGTGTGGGGGCAGGCGCCGGTCTCCACGCCGATGATACGCTCCTCGACCAGCACGCCCTTGAGCATTTTGCGCACATGTTTGGCATCCTCCGTGGTTACGACGTCGTTGGTGATGACCAGCACTTTGTAGCCCATGTCCAGCAGACGCGGGGTGATCGCTTCGATGAGTGCCGTTTTGCCGGAGCCTACGGGGCCTCCGATTCCGATTCTGCAGGTATTGCTCATGATTGATTCGGTTGTTTTCAGTTCATAAACATGCGTTTGGTCCCTTTTTCGTGGAGCGAGGCGAGGATGTCGATCTGCGGTGCGAAGGCGTGCATGTCTTCGAGCTCCATGCCGCGCACGCGGTCGTAGAGGGTTTCCGCCTGTTCGGCCGTGCGGAACAGGATGCGCTGCGTGTCGTAGTGGGAGACCCGCACGCAGCGCAGGGCGGCGCTGAGGACCGTGTTCGCCGCACCGTACTGATGGGCGCAGAAGAGCCCTTTCTCCGAAATGCCGCAGGCGGCGAATACGATTCCCTGCGCCACGGGATAGGTGCCGGGCGTGCGGTGCGTGCGGATCTCTTCGAGCCACAGCGAGACGGTCTCGTCGGGAAAGATCCGTTGCGACAGTTCGGCCAGCTTTTTTCCCATGCGGCGCGTCATGCGGCGTGCTTCGGCGTTCAGCTTGCAGAGGATCGCCTGCCGGTCGGCTTCGAGGATCGCCTCGTGGCGGCCCGCAGGATAGCTCCGGTAGGCGTGCAGCGCCGCCACGCCGTCGGTGAAAGCGGTCTGACGCACGATATCCTGCGTGTACTCTTCGAGTGTCGCGGCGTCGTGTACCAGTCCCGTTTCGGCGGCTGTTTCCAATCCGTTCGAGAAGGAGAAGGTGCCGACCGGAAAGGCCGAATCCGTGAATTCGAGCAGGCGTGCGAGGGTGGTTGCGTTCTCGGTCATGGCATCGCGGTTTGACGGTCGTGCATGCGTTCGCGGGCGGGTGCCGCGCCGGATTCGCGTTCCTCGTCGTGCGTGTGCTCCTCATCGTGCGTGTGCGCGTGTCCGTGCGGCTGTGCATGGCTGTGATGCACGTCGCTGTCGGGACCCGTGCCGCCGAACAGCCGCCGGATTTCGTGCGGCGCCAGATAGGGGATGACCTCCGAGCCGGGCTGGAAGCCGTAGACGATGTCCTCGATGCGATGGGTGCGCATGACGCTCTCCATCACTTTCTTATCGACGGTGAGGGGGACGAAGACCCGGGTCCCCTTGACCACGGCGGGCCAGTGCTGGTTGCCGATGGCGTGTCCGAGTTCCACCGAGAGTTGGATGATCCTTTCGGGCGCCTCGCGCGCCAGAGCCGAGAGGTCGGCCACAAGGACATCGCTCAACGCGATGCGGATGGCGACGATTTTGCGCGTTCCGGGATCGTATTCGAGGATGTCGCCGTCGAGCAGCTGCGAGCGGCGCCGGAGCGCCACGGCATATTCGGTGTCGCTGTCGCCCCGGGCGACGAACCGGCTTTTCTGGGCCGTCCACTGATCGAGGTTTATGAAGTCGATTTCGGCTTCTGCGGCCTTCTCTTTCCATTCGGGCGAATGGAGGTTGCCTGTGATTTTCGTATATATTTTCATCGGACTGCGTCTTATCGGGTCGGTTGTTCAGGGCCGGGCGGATCAGCTGAACCAGAGGAGCTGGCTGAGCGGAAAGGATTTCGCGGGTCGGATGTAGGTGCGGATGTTGTCGATGAGCACGTCGAAAGTTTCGGGGTCGACGTCGATCTTGGGGGTGCCGCCGTTGCGCACCATGTCGGATTTGGTGAGCTGCCGCGTGCGACGCACGGGCTGTACCATGCGGTCGAGGTGCAGCCGCTCTCCGATGCCGCTCTGGAACGCCGCGTTCGAGACGAACGATGCGCAGCTCTTCTGCAACGCGCGGCCGAACGAGCCGAACATCGGACGGTAGTAGCACGGCTGCGGCGTCGGGAGCGATGCATTGGGGTCGCCCATGTTCGCCCAGTCGATCATGCCGCCCTTGATGACCAGCTTCGGCTTGGCGCCGAAGAACTGCGGTTCCCAGAGCACGAGGTCGGCGATCTTGCCCTTTTCGACCGAGCCGAGGTAGTCGGAGACGCCGAACGTGATGGCGGGATTGATCGTGATCTTGGCAAGGTAGCGCAACACGCGGAAGTTGTCGTTCCGGTCCGAATCTTCGGGGAGCCTGCCGCAGGCGTTCTTCATGAACGAAGCCATCTGGAACGTGCGCATGAACGACTCGCCGATGCGGCCCATGGCCTGCGAGTCGGACGAGACCATCGACAGTACGCCCAGATCGTGCAGCACGTTCTCGGCTGCCTGCGTCTCGGGCCGCACGCGGCTCTCGGCGAACGACACGTCGGACGGGATTTTCGGATTGAGGTTGTGGCAGACCATGATCATGTCGAAAAGCTCGGCCTGCGAGTTGATGCCGAAAGGCAGGGTGGGGTTGGTCGACGAGGGCAGCACGTTGGGCATCGACGCCACTTTCAGCAGGTCGGGCGCATGGCCGCCGCCGGCTCCCTCGGTGTGGTAGGTGTGGATCGTGCGGCCGTCCATCGCGGCGATCGTGTCTTCGACGTACCCGCTCTCGTTGAGCGTGTCGGTGTGGATGGCCACCTGTACGTCGAAGCGGTCGGCTACGCTCAGAGCGGCGCGGATGGCTGCCGGGGTCGAGCCCCAGTCCTCGTGGATCTTCAGTCCGCAGGCGCCCGCCTCGATCTGCTCTTCGAGCGGAGCGTGCACCGAGCAGTTGCCCTTGCCGAGCAGTCCGACGTTGACCGGCAGCCCTTCGGCCGATTCGAGCATGCGCTCGATGTTCCAGCGGCCCGAGGTGATGGTCGTGCCGTTGCTGCCGTCCGTGGGGCCTATGCCGCCGCCGAACACGGTCGTGATGCCGTTGCTCAGACAGGCGTAGGCCTGCTGCGGGGAGATCATGTGCACGTGGCCGTCGATGCCGGCGGCCGTCAGGATCAGGTGCTCGCCCGAAATGGCGTCGGTGGCGGCACCGGTTACCAGATCGGGGTGCACGCCGTGCATGATGTTGGGATTGCCCGCTTTGCCGATGCCGGCGATCTTGCCGTCCTTGACGCCCACGTCGGCCTTCACGACCCCCAGTACGGGGTCGATGATCGTAACGTTGGTGATGACCAGATCGAGCGAACCCTCCTGCGAGGTCATCGTGTTGGCGAGGCCCATGCCGTCGCGGATGGTTTTGCCGCCGCCGTAGACGACCTCGTCGCCGTACTCGCGGAGGTCTTTTTCGATTTCTACATACAGGTCGGTGTCGCCCAGACGGATCTTGTCGCCCGTGGTGGGCCCGAACAGGTTGTTGTATTCCTGACGCGATATGGTTGCCATGTCTCTTTATTTTTTTGTGTCGACGTTCGGTTGCGCGTTCGCCGGGCGGGCGTTCGCTGCTGCGGTGTTCCCGGTCTGGGCCGCCGCATCGGTTTTCGCAGAGTGCTTGGTGCCGGTTCCGGTAGCGGCCGTCCTGCCGTGCTGCGCGGGTGGCTCGGCAGGCTCGGCAGAGGTTTTCGCGGCGGCCGTTTCGCCGCTTTGCGCGGCGGCGGAGGCACTGCCGCCCGCCGTCGTGTCGCGGACGCTCCGGCCGGCTGCGGAGGCCGGGCCGCTGCCGCCCGGGGAGTCTTTGAACCCGCAGTCGCGGACCCGTTGCAGAGCGCGCATCCGTGCGGGAAAGTAGGTCGGGGTGTCCTCGTCTCCCGTGTAGCCCATCACCAGCCCGTTGAACCCGATCACGCGGCGTTTGCCCGAATAGGCGACCACCTCGACCTCTTTCTGGTCGCCCGGTTCGAAACGGATGGCCGTGGTGGCCGGAATGTTCAGATGGCAGCCGAATGCGGCGTTGCGGTCGAATTCGAGATAGCGGTTGACCTCGAAGAAATGGAAGTGCGAACCGACCTGAATCGGACGGTCGCCCGTGTTGCGGACGGTCAGTTTCGCGGTTTTGCGTCCGAGGTTGTATTCGATCGGTTCGTTTTGCAGGATTTCGCCTCCGACGATTACGTGCTGTGCGGGTCGGAAGCCCGGTCGATCGGGATACAGGCTCGGCGCCTGCGTCGGATTTTTCGCGGGTGTTGGATTCGATGTGTTCATGTCGCGCTGTTTTTGAATTACTTGATGGGGTGGTGTATGCTCACCAGACGCGATCCGTCCGTGAACACGGCTTCGACCTGCAACAGGTCGATCATATCGGCGACGCCCTCCATGACGTCGTTCTTCGTCAGGACGCTGGCGGCGCCCTTCATCACCTCCTCCACGGTTTTGCCTTCCCGTGCGCCCTCCAGTGCCGTCGATGTGATGTAGGCCACGGCTTCCGGATAATTGAGTTTCAGTCCTTTCTTCATGCGTCTTTCGGCAATCATTCCGAGCGAAAGCAACATCAGCTTGTCGATCTCTTTCGGTGTCAAATGCATAGTATGAATTTTTATATGGTTACGAATTCACAGCCGCGGCTCCGGACGGTCGCACGGTTCGGGGGCTTCCCCGGATTCGTTGCAAAAGCGGCAAAGAATATGCCAGCGCAACGGAACGAATGAAATAGTGCGTTCGAATGGCATCGTATTTGAAAATCGATCCTCGATGCTTGAACCATTGAAATTCGTGGCCGTGTTCGAAGCCGTGATGATCGCGGGGGCGGGCGGCTTCTCGGAGCGGAACTTCGTGCGGGAAGGGGGGCTTGCGGGATGATTCGCCGCAGTACCCGGGCAGCCGTAAGCCCCGCAGACCGGTCCGGCTCGGGCCCGACCGAAGACCGGAAGGTGCGGCAGCGCCCGACTTATTCGTATCTTCGACTTCGTCTTAGATACTCCGGCTCGGCAAAAACGAATAAAATTCGTTTTTGCGTTTGACTTTTCGTATCTTTGCTCCGAATTTTCAGGTCTTATGAAGAGGAAAACCGGTATATGGACGGCCGTCGCGTTCCTCGCGGCGGCGGTTGCGACGTCGCTCGTCGTGCGGCAGCAGTTCTACGGAAGTGCCGTGCGTGCCGAGCGCGATCTGTACATCAGCGCCCGCACCGATTATGCGGGCCTGACCGATTCGATCCTGCCGGCGATCCGCCACCGCCGAGCATTCCGGTTCTATGCCGAGCGCCTCGGACTTCCGGAGACCTTCAAGCCCGGACATTACGTGCTCCGCAAGGGGATGAGTGTCGTGGAGGCCGTGCGGATGCTCAAGCTCGGGATGCAGACGCCCGTGCGGGTTACGATCCACAACGTGCGTACGCCCGCGCAGCTCGCCTCGAAGCTCTCGCGCCGGCTCGATGCCGATTCGGCGGCGTGGATGGCCGTGCTGACTTCGCCCGAGGCGGCCCGCAAGGTCGGTTTCGACAGCCTTACGCTCTTCTCGATGTTTCTGCCGAACACCTATGAATTCTATTGGACGGTCGGGCCTGCGGAGTTCTTGGAGCGCATGCGCCGCGAGTACGACCGCTTCTGGACTCCCGAGCGCGACGCGAAGCGCGAACGGAGCGGGCTGAGCCGGCTGGAGGTGATGACGCTGGCGTCGATCGTCGCGGAAGAGACCCGCCGGACGGACGAAATGCCCCGCATCGCGGGGGTCTACGTCAACCGGCTACGCAAGGGGATTCCCCTGCAGGCCGACCCGACGGTGAAGTATGCCATGCAGGATTTCGGGCTGCGTCGGATCCTCTACAAACACCTGAAATATCCGTCGCCTTATAACACCTATATAAATAAGGGGTTGCCGCCGTCGCCGATCTGCATGCCCTCGCTGGCGGCCATCGACGCCGTGCTGGATTTCGAGCGGCACGACTACCTCTTTTTCTGCGCACGGCCTACGTTCGACGGCTACCACAATTTCGCTCGCACGCTCCGCGAGCACAATGCCAATGCACGCGCCTACAGCGCCGAATTGAACCGGCGCAATATCAAATAAAATTCGTATATTTGCCGGGTATGCTGACGAAAATCTATGCGGAAAACCCTTCGGAGCGCGAACTCGCCCGGGCGGCGGCCGTATTGGAGCGCGGCGGAATCGTCGTCTATCCGACCGACAGCGTCTATGCGTTCGGTTGTTCGATCCGTTCGCCCAAGGCGATCGAGCGCATGCGCCGCATCAAGGGCAAGAGGGAGACGACCTTCTCCGCGGTGTTCGCGGATATAGCCGAGGCGGCCGCATACTGCCGTGTGGACAATGCGGCGTTCCGCATCCTCAAACGTTCGCTGCCCGGACCGTACACCTTTCTGCTGCCGGCCTCGTCGCGCATGCCGGACAAGGCGCTCGAACGGCGCAGGATCATCGGCATCCGCATTCCCCGCAATGCCGTCGCGCGGGCGCTGGTCGGGGCGTTGGGCTGCCCGATGCTGACCACTTCCGTGCGGGACGACGAAGAAGAACGGGCCTATGCGACCGATCCCGGGCTGATCGCGGAACGTTACGGATCGGCCGTCGATCTGGTGATCGACGGCGGGGCGGGGGACATCGTGCCGACCACGGTGGTGGACCTCACGCAGGACGAGCCGCAGGTGCTCCGCGAAGGCAAGGGCGAATGGCGGTAAAACGACGATACAAACGGAAACGATATGGAAAAGACGAATTTGTGGAATGACGCGGCGAAATACGGCGCGGTCATGGCACTCGCGGCCATCCTCTTCAATGTGGCGGCGATGTATGTTCAGAGCGGGTGGCTGACGCTGCTCTCGCTGGCGGTGTTCGTTACGCTGCTCTTCCTCTTCACGCGGCGCCGCGCATCGCTCTACGGCGGAGGTCCCGACGGGTATGGCTACGGACAATGCCTGAAGTTCATCTTCTGCATGATGCTCTTTTCGGGGATTCTCGAAGGGGCCTACCAGATCGCGGCGACGCACTGGCTCTTCGCAGCCCGCTACGAAGCGCAGATGGACACCGCTTTCGCTGCGGTCGCCGGCATGGGCGTCTACACCGACGACCAGCTCGAAATGGCCGTGGAGATGGCCCGACGGATGATGCGTTCGCCCATTTGGCTGATTCTCAGCGGTGTGCTCGGGTCGGTCATCAAAGGCGTCTTTTTCGGACTGATCGTTGCGGCCTTCGCCAAACGCAATCCCGACGTATTCGCCGGCGGGGACGACGGGGAGGATCGCGCAAACCTCGCTTGAAGGGATGGCGGCACCGGACATATCGGTCGTGATCCCGCTCTACAACGAGGCGGAGTCGCTGCCCGAACTTGCGGCGTGGATCGACCGCGTGGCGCGCGGGAACGGACTCACCTACGAGGTCGTGATGGTCGACGACGGTTCGGACGACGGTTCGTGGGAGACGATCGAAGGGCTCAAGAGACGATACCCCGCCATCCGGGCAGTCGGCTTCGCCCGCAATTACGGGAAGTCCGCGGCTCTCTACTGCGGTTTCGCCGAGGCGCGCGGCGAGGTCGTCATCACGATGGACGCCGATTTGCAGGACTCGCCCGACGAGATCCCCGAGTTGCGGCGCATGATCCTCGAAGAGGGCTACGATCTGGTCTCGGGCTGGAAAAAACGCCGGCACGACCCCGCAGGCAAACGCTGGCCCAGCAAATTCTTCAACTGGACGGCCCGCACCGTCTCCGGCATCCGGCTCCACGACTTCAACTGCGGGCTGAAAGCCTACCGCCGCAAGGTGGTGAAGGCGATCGAGGTCTACGGCGAGATGCACCGCTACATTCCGATTCTGGCCAAGCAGGCCGGATTCCGGCGCATCGGCGAGAAGATTGTCGAGCACAGGGCCCGCAAGTACGGGAGTTCGAAGTTCGGCATGGAGCGGATGGTCAAGGGCTACCTCGACCTGATCACCGTGTCGTTCCTCGCGCATTTCGGTCGGTCGCCGATGTACTTTTTCGGCAGTCTGGGAACGCTGATGTTCCTCATCGGCGGGGCGACGACGGCGTGGATCATCGGTGCCAAGCTCTATAAACAGGCGCATGCACTGCCGCTGCGCGCCGTAACGGACCAGCCGTTGTTCTATCTGGCGATTCTGGCGATTATCCTCGGCGTGCAGCTCTTCCTCGCCGGATTTCTGGGCGAACTCATCGACCGCAATTCGGGCGAACGGAATAACTATTTGATCGACAAAACGATAAACTGACCTCTATGATTCAACGAATCCAAACCCTCTATTTGCTCATCGTGGCGGCGCTGATGGCCGTTACGCTCTTCGCGCCGCTCGCATGGTTCGGTCTCGGAGGTGAAGAACTGACCCTGCATGCTTTTGCGCTCCGGTCCGCATCGGGCGAGATCGTCCGGCCTCCGATCTGGACGGGGCTGCTGCTGACGCTTGCCTGTGCGCTGCCGCTCGCGGTGATTTTCCTCTACAAGCGGCGCCTCGTGCAGATCCGCCTGTGCGTGGCCGAACTGGTGCTGTTGGCCGGTGCGGAGGCGATGCTGGCCGTCGGCTACTTCTGGGGCCACGGCGAAGCCGAATTTCAGGGGATGAAACCCGCTATCGCGCTGCCGCTCGTGTGCCTGCTGTTCACGTGGCTCGCACTGCGTGCGATTTTCAGGGACGAGATGCTCGTCAGATCTTTGAACAGAATACGTTAGAAACGGATTCGAATCCGCAGACGGAGTGTGCACGGTTTTTGCGCACTCCGTTTTCGTATGTACGTTCCGGTCTTTGTAACAGTAACTTCATACAAAAACGCTTTGAATATCTTGGTTAGTTCGAAAATACTTCCTAATTTTGTTATCCTTTCCCGCTTATGGAAAGGTCGGTTAGGAATACGCTATGTGGATACGGATTATTTTAACTCTCTTTTAATTTCAATTTTTATGAAAAAATTACATCTTTTTCGGTTGTTGTTCGCCGCGATGTTCGTAACTGCCGCTACGGCTTTTACGAGCTGCTCCAACGACGATAGCGACGATCTCGACATCCCCACTCTCGAAGTGGCTCCGACGGAGTTGAATTTCGATGAAAAAGGCGGCAGCCAGACATTCACCATCACCACGACGGGCCGATGGGCCATTACCGGCGCCGAGGAGCAGTCGGAATGGATGGGCGTTACGCCCGATCTCACGGGCAGCGGGAATGCGACCATCACCGTAACGGTCGACGAGAGCTCCGAGGCACACAAGGCGACGCTCAAGGTAACGGTGTTCACGACCATCTTCGGGGTCGAGAAAGAGGTCGATTCGAAAAACATCGAGATCACCCAGACGGCGGGCGGAGTTCCGCCCGTGGACGAGGTCATCTGGTCCGAGACCTGCGGCAAGGACGATTCGGCCGCCGACAAACCCTTCGTTGCCGAATACACGGGCTGGGACAAGACCGGCGTCGGCTCTTCCACGGTTACTTACAGCGGCTCGAATACTTCGGTGCGGAGTTCGGGGCTGGAGAACAAGGGATCGGGCCACAACGAAATCTTCTTCGGCGGTGCTCCCGCGACTTTCGTCGTCAACAAGATCACGATGACCGCCGAGCAGACCAATTTGCAGCTTTCGTTCATCGGCAGCCGTTCGGTCAAGAACGGCGAGGTGTACGACAACACGTTTGACAAGGCCAATTTCAAAGTCGCGTTGAGCGCCGACGGTACGAATTGGACCGACATCGAATATACGACCACCGGCGGCGAAACGACGCCTTATTGGGTTACTGCGACTTCCGATTTCACGCTCAAGGAGGCGGTTTCCGAACTCTACATCCGTTTCACGGCTAACGAAAGCTCGGTTTATCGTCTGGACGACATGAAGCTCGAAACGGGTCTGGGCGGCACGGTCGTGGACCTCGCCGGCGGGACCCCCCCCCAGCCCGGTGAAGTGTCTACAATTTCCGAAGTGATTGCCGGAGAGAATGGCGCCTATACGATCGAAGGTACGGTCGTGGGAGTGAATGCCCGCAGTTTTCTGGTTAAGGACGATACCGGTATCATCCTCATCTATTTAGGTTGGGATAACACGACTGAGACGCCTGTCGTATCGTACAATGCCACTGTCGGACAAAAAGTGAAGGTGTCCGGTACGACGACTACGTACAGCAAATTGAAGCAATTCTCCGAAACGGGTCTGACAATCGAAAAAATTGCGGACGGTACCTATACGCAACCCGCGCCTACGGTTCTGGACGGTGCAGGTTTCGATGCGTATGCGGCCGCTGCGCCTGTCGTAAAATATGTTCAGTATACAGGCGTATTGACGATCTCGGGATTCTATTATAACGTCGCTGTGGAAGGCACCAACCTGCAGGGTTCTCTGGCTTATCCGATCGACGGTTCCATCGATGCTTCGCTCAATGGGCAGGAAATCGTGGTAACCGGCTACGCGATGGGTATGACTAATAAGAGTACGATGATCAATACGCTCGCTATCACAGTTGAATCGGGAACTCCTTCGACCGATCCGGCCATCTCGAAAGTCGATCCCGCTTCGCTCTCGTTCGCCGCAGCCGGGGAAAGCAAGACCGTTACGGTAACGACCGTCAATACGGACGATACCTATACGATCCAAGCGGCTTCCGACAATACGCAGTTCGTGCCGACCGTCGACGGCAACGTGATTACGGTAGCGGCCGCCGCGAATACGACGGACGCAGCCATTACGGGTACGCTGACCGTGAATCTGATGAAGGGCGCCGAGACCGTGGATACGAAAACCGTATCTATGGCGCAGGCGAAAGCTACTTCGGGCGACGTAACCACGATCGAAGCAGATTTCTCGGTATTGGCAAATTATCCTGCTGATTTCCCGAGGGAGAATGCGAATAAAACAGCTGAGGTAAAGACCTTCACTTTCGGAGGGTATGAGTATACTTTTGCAGGCTCGACAGGCAATGGCTATTATATGGCTTACATTGACAAAGAAAAGACACAACCTTATATTATCAATGGTAAGGCCGGTGCATATATCGAATTGCCTTCGGTGGCCGGAAAAGCGTTGACCAGAGTTACCTTAACCACTCGATCCGGTGCATCGACGAATGTTGCCGTAGGAATTTACGACAGCTCAAATACGGCTGTGGCCGGCGGCGAGGCAGTTCAATGGTCTAAGACAACAGCGCCATTGGAATATACCTATGACCTGACCGGAACTACTGCAGGTACGAAATATCGTGTGTATATCGATAAAAATCCGACTACCGGTAAGGAATACAATGCTCAGTTTATGAGTATCAAGATGGAATTCAATTAAAGAACATGTAATTCTCCTAACCGCTCCCGACGGGACGGGGTTCCCGTCGGGGAGCGGTTTTTTTAATAAGGGACTTGCCGATGTTACGAAACATTTATCCGGAGACGATGAAAAAGGTCGTTCTCGTCGTGTTGTCCGCAGTCTTGGCATTCGCATGTAAAGACGACGACGGGAGCGAAGGCGGCACGTCCGCTGTTTTCAGATACGATACGGTGAACTGCGAAACCACCGTCAATCAACTGCTGCTCGAAGGCGGCGCCGATCTCACATTCAAAGCGACGATCGCCGAGGGGACCCAGTGGCTCTCCTTCTCTCAGCAGCAAACGGGCGTAACGGTCAAAGAGGGCACGATCGCCCCGATCGTTTTCGTCTATTCCCAGAAAAATACGACGCCCGACGTGCGCGAGGCCACCGTAGTCGTCGAATTCTCGAACGGAGACCGCCACGAAGCGACGCTGACTCAGCTGGAGTACACCTCATCGGCCACCTACGACAAATCGTGGGCCGAGCAGCCTCAGTACGAAGAGAACTCCAGCTACATCTATAAGACATACTATACGACGCTTGCCAATTCCAAGTACGTGCGCAATTATTCGATCTGCTACGATGCGGACAAGAAGGTGGCCCGTTGGGTGGCCTATCCGCTGCATACGAGCTATACGACGCCCAATACGGAACGGACGGATGCGTGGGCATACGATCCGAATACGCAGCAGCCGACGATTCCGGAATCGGATCAGCAATATATCATACAAACCTACGGCTCGGGGTATGACCGCGGCCACCAATGTCCGTCGGCCGACCGTTACAGTACGGACGCGACCAACGAGATGACCTTCTATGCCACCAACATGATGCCGCAGAACAGCCGTTTCAACAGCGGCGTGTGGGGAACGCTCGAAAACAAGGTGCGCGAAAATATGGTGAAGGATACGCTTTATGTCGTAACGGGAACCTACTTCGGCGATTCGCAGACGACGACCGACCGCAAGGGCAACGTGATCGGCGTGCCGTCCGATTGCTGGAAGGTGCTGCTCCGCACCAAAAAAGGCAATACGGGCAAACGGATCGAGGAGTGCACGGCCGATGAGCTGATGGGGATCGGATTCTGGTTCGCCAACGCCTCCTCCTCGACGGGCTCGCCGGCCGAATATTCGATGTCCATCGCCGAGGTGGAGCGGAAGACCGGCTTCACCTTTTTCCGCAATCTCCCCGCAGAGGCGGCCGAGGCGGTGAAACGGCAAAACGATCCGAGTGCATGGAAGATGAATTGACGTTTTCGCCGAGCTGAGGACAGTCCGGGTTCTGCTCGGAAGATTGCCGAGGCGGGAAACCGAAGAAAGAAATTCAATATCATATATCAAATACCTATGAAAAAACTACTGTTCAGCGGGTTTTTCGTCCTGCTTCTGCTGGCGGGTTTCGCGCAGAAACCTTACAAGGTGATGTTCTACAACTTCGAGAACCTGTTCGACACGATCAACGATCCCGAGATATTGGACGAGGAGTTCACGCCCGACGGACCGAAGAAGTGGAACTCGGTGAAGTACAACAAGAAAATCGGTAATCTGGAGCGCGTGCTGTTCGACATCGCTGCTTTGGACAAGAACTATCCCGCCGTGATCGGCGTATCGGAGGTCGAGAACCGTTCGGTGTTGGAGGACGTGATTGCGACGCCCAAGCTGGCTCCGGCGAACTACCGCATCGTGCACTACGATTCGCCCGATGCCCGCGGCGTGGATGTGGCGTTTTTCTATCGTCCCGACGTATTCGAACTCGAAGGCAGCGCTCCGATCCCCTTCACGATGGAGGGGCTGCCCAATTTCAAGACGCGCGACATCGTAACGATGTGGGGTACGATCGAAGGCGAACCCTTCTACTTCATGGTGGCCCACTGGCCTTCGCGGCTGGGCGGCAAGGAGGCGTCGGCTCCGAAACGCGAGCGTGCGGCCGAGATCATGCGCCGTGCGGCCGACTCGGTGCTGCGGCTCGATCCGGCCACCAAGGTGGTGATGATGGGCGACTTCAACGACGACGCCACCGACGACAGCATCACCGAAGTGCTCGGTGCGAAGGGCGACATCCGCAAGCTGGAGCCGGGCGATTACTACAATCCGTTCATCAACGTGCTCAAGGCGGGCTACGGGACGCTGGCCTATCAGGACGCATGGAACCTGTTCGACAACATCGTCGTGTCGGAGAATCTGGTCGCAGGCGACGGTCTCAAGATCCGTAAGGCTTCGCCCAAGGCGCGTTTCTACGGCAATATTTTCAGTCGTCCCTACATGATCCAGCAGGAGGGGCAGTATAAGGGGTATCCGCTGCGCACGTTCGTGGGCAACAATTTCCAAGGCGGTTACAGCGACCACTTCCCCGTGTACATCTATATCGGCAAGTAAATACCGTTAAAATCAGAAAATATATGAAGATGAGAATTTTACTGTTATCGTTGCTCACGTTGTTCTCGGTGTCGGCACTGGCGCAGGACGGCGGTATCACGGGCAAAGTCGTCTCACGGGACGGCCGCGTCGCGCTGAGTAATGTGAAGGTGGTTGCCGAACCTTCGGGAATCACGGTGGAGACGGATGCAGAGGGACGGTTCACGTTCGAGAATCTGCCCAAAGGCGACTACGAACTGAAGTTCGAGACGTCGGACTACGAGCCGCTGAACCTGCGCGTGCGTGTGGATAAGATCGTGAAGGACATACGGAGCGTGATCCTCGCGCCCGACATGCAGCAGATGATCGACGACTCCGTGTTCGCGGAGTTCGATACCGACACCGAGAGCGATGCGCAGTCGATGCCTTCGTCGCTTTCGGCGTCGAAAGACGTGTTCAGCAACATCGCTTCGTATAAGTTCAGCGAGATGCGTTTCAATGTCCGCGGCTACGATTCGCCCTATTCGGACATCTATCTGAACGGAATCCGGTTCAACGACGCCATGACCGGTTATGGTCCGTGGTCGCTCTGGACCGGTCTGAACGACGCCACGCGCAATCAGGAGAACGTGGCCGGTCTGACGGCGACGGACTTCGGCGTGGGCGGCATCGGCGGCATGACCAACATCAACGCCCGCGCTTCGCAGATGCGCAAGGGATTCCGTGCCAGCGTCGTGAACGCCAACTCGATGTACCGCTTCCGTGCGATGGTCTCCTATGCTTCGGGCGCGCTGGACAACGGATGGTCCTACGCGCTTTCGTTCTCGACCCGTCAGGGCGGCAATTCGTATGTGGACGGCGTGTACTACAACACCTACGCCTATTTCGGTTCCGTGGAGAAACTGCTCGGCTACCGGCAGAATCACCGGCTGGGCCTCACGGTGATGGCGGCGCCCAGCGAGCGCGGTGCGCAGCAGGCGTCGACGGACGAGGCTTACCACATGTTCGGCAGCAACTACTACAACCCGAACGTGGGCTATCAGAACGGCAAACTGCGCAACTCGCGCGTGCGCAATACGCACGAACCGATCGTCATGCTGACCTACTACTGGGACATCGACGACGCCACGCGCCTGTCGGCTGCGACGTCGCTCCGTTTCGGCTATAACGGCTATTCGGCCCTCACGTGGAAGGACGGCGCCGATCCGCGTCCCGACTACTACCGTTACATGCCCTCCTATTTCCTCTTCAAATGGGCGCAGAGCGAGACGCTCGAAGCCACCGAAAGCTGGCTTGCGGCGGCGGAGAGAGCCCGCGACGAATGGAGCGGATGGATGGACTGGGATAAATTCTATCGTCAGAATTATACGAATACGCCCGATCCCGGCACCTCCGAGGGAAAGTACGCCGGCAACATGCGTCCGTCGAATACGATCATCGAGGAGCGTCATACCGACCAGTTGGACTATAACTTCGTGGCCAACGTGTCGCACATGTTCCGGAACGGCTCGCGGATCGTGGGCGGCGTGAAGCTGCGCATCAACCGCACCGAGTACTACGACGAGGTGAAGGACCTGCTGGGCGGCGATTACTGGTACGACATCGACAAGTTCGCGCTCCGCGACATGGGGTCGGATATTCTCGCCTATCAGAACGATCTGGAGTATTACGTCAAGAACGGCCATGCAAAGTTCGCTAAGGAGGGCGACAAAATCTCCTACGACTATTACGCCAACCTGCGTGAGGCCGAAATATGGGCCATGTACGACATCTCCTTCGGGGCATTCTCGATGAACGTCGGCGGCGAAGCGGGCTACTCCTCCATGTGGCGCGACGGCCGCTGGCGCAAGGGTCTCTTCATCGGCAATTCCTACGGCAACTCCGAAAAGCTCGACTATTTCACCTACCGCGTGAAGGGTAATTTCGACTACCGGTTTTCGGGTGCTCATTCGCTGTCGGCGAATGTTACGATGATTCAGGACGCTCCCAAATTCCAGTCGGCCTTCGTCTCGGCCCGTACGCGCAATCAGGTAACTCCGGGCCTTTCGTCCGAAAAGATCTTCGGTGCAGAGTTGACCTACAACCTCAATCTGCCCTACATCAGGGCCCGTCTGTCGGGATTCTATACGCAGATGAGCGACCTGTCGAAGGTGATCTCCTTCTACGACGATACGGAGAGCGCATTCGTCAACTTCGCCATGAGCGGCATCGACAAACGCTACTACGGTCTGGAACTGGGCGTGCAGGTGCCGATCTGGAACGGCATTTCGTTCAACGGCGCACTGAGCTGGGGCAACTATCAGTACACCTCGAACCCCGATTTCATCAGTATCGCGGACAACCGGGCCGAGGTGCTGGTGAAGGATAAGGTCTACTGGAAGGACTTCCATGTGGAGAGCACGCCCCAGTTCGCCGCCAATGTCGGGCTGAACTATCGCGGGCCGCACAACTGGTTCGCATCGTTCGACTGCAACATCTACAACGATCTCTACCTCTCGATGAACCCCTTCTACCGCACGGGTACGGCCGTCGAATCCTACATCACGGGCAACGACGGCGCCTCGGATCTGAATGCGATCAAGGAGATCCGCCGTCAGGAGCGCTTCGGGGCCTATGCCGTGTTCAATGCGAGTCTGGGCAAGAACTGGTATATCCACCGTAATTATACGCTCGGTTTCAGCCTCGAAGTCAAGAATATCTTCAACAATCAGGAGATCCGTACGGGCGGTTACGAGCAGATGCGCATGTACAAGGGACGTATCCCCACTTCGTCCGACCCGTCCGTTACGCATTACTTCCGCTTCCCGTCGAAGTATTTCTACATGCTGGGAACGACCTATTATCTGAACGTTTATTTCCGCTTCTAACCGGGGGAACCGAACTTATATACGTACAATGACTATGAAAACAACCAAAATAGTTTCAATGCTCGTCGCGGCCGCTCTCTTCGCCGGCTGCTACAATGATTTCGATAATCCGGCTCCTGCGAAGATCTGGACACAGGACGAGGTCGATGCGACGGGTGCGTCCCATCGTACGATCGCAGAGGTGAAGCAGATCTTCACCGACAAATTCGGTGGGCTGAGCGGCACGGGCAGCAATTCGAGTTGGAACGATACGAAATACTATCAGTTCGATGAGGATATTTACATCAAGGGCAAGGTGATTTCGAACGACCGCGAGGGCAATATCTTCAAGTCGCTGTTTCTGCTGGACGAGACGGGCGGCATCGAAATCCGCCTCACGAACGGCAACTTCCTGACCTACCACATGGGGGCTTACAACGATGCGAAGACCGAGATTCCGTCGCAGTGGGTCTATGTGAAGCTCAAGGGGCTCTACATCGGCAACTACCGCATGATGCTCAGTATCGGCAACGGTCCGACGGACTCGTACAACGCCGTGGGCGAACATAAGTTCTATGCCAATTCGAACCTCGAACTTCCGGAGCAGATCGCCGAGCATGTGCTGCCCGGTGAGGAGACCACGCTGGTGGTCGGCACCGACATCAAGGTGGTGAACGAGACGAACTACACGCAGCTGGGCGAAGCCGACTTCGGACGGCTGATCCGCTTCGAAGGGGTGAAGTGCCGCTATGCCGGCGTCGATACGCAGGAGTCGCTCTATCCCGAGCAGTATCCCGATTACGAGAAACCGGCGCCGCTGAAAAACGGCTCGTACGAGCAGATCTATCCGAGCTGGATCTACACGGACGTCCGGCCGATCGTCAACAAGCCTTGGTACCGCTGGGCGTTCAGCGAGAAGAATACGAACCTCTACGGTTCGGTTTGCTTCGTCTACAACGACGATGCGACCTATACGTCGGACAAGGGCGTGTACATGGTCCGCACGAGCGGTTATTCGCGCTTCTCGGGCCACGGGGTGGTCAAGGACGGCGCCGTGGGCAACATCACGGGTATCTATGCCATCTATTCGAAGAAAAGCGAATATCAAGGTGGAGCCAGCGACTATGCGACCTATCAGATTTCGCTGAACCGTTACATGGACCTCGAATTCGCCGAGAGCGACTTCCTCACCGAAGAGGAGGTGATCGCACTTACGCCGGCCGATTCGTACGTTACGCCGGATGTCGACGACGACATCGACTGACGATGCGGACGTGGGTCCGTGCAAATCGGGACGAGGGGCTGTCTGATGCTATTTAGACAGCCCTTTTTTATGCGTACCGCAATTCTGCCTCTTTCCCGGACGGACGAAAGCGTCGGAAGCAGGGGTATGCCGGCCGACCTCTCTCGTTCGTATTTTTTTCGGTTGCTTTTTCGGGTTCGGAATAGCGGATGTTCGTTCCGGATCGCCCGTCTTCTGCGGCTGCTTTTCGAACCGGAACCTTTGGACGGGGCGTGGTGCGTCTTTGCGCCGAGCCCGACGAATATGTAGAATATCTCTTTTTCATTTCCCGCCCCGGCGGAGCCCGAACCTGCGTTCGCCCCTGCTCCCGGCCCGACGGAACGCCTCCCTCGTGGGGACCGTTTCCTCGTTTTGGCCCGGCTCGCATTGCGCGCATATCTGTGCCCGGAGCATGCGCTTTTCATGTGTTGTCGAGAGAACGGTAATCGAGGGGCCGCTCTTCGGTGCAAAGAGGGTGGCGAACCCGGGGGCCTTCGGCAGCCGCCGTCGGAGCATTGTCCCCGGGTAGGGGCTCAGCAAGCTGCGATTCCCTCTTTATGGGGACCAAAGAGACGAAACATCGCGTCTTTCTTGTGTCCCTTTTGTCCCGTGGCAGAGCGTCCGAAAAGCGACCGGATAGCGGAAAGGGCAGACCCTGCCGATCTACGCCCGAAACGGACGACTAAGGCGCGGGGCGTGCGCCGTTGCGGGGGCAAATTGCGGGCTGTTCGTTGCTCGCCGATCTGCCGCAGTACGAACGGCACCGTTCCGTGTGCCGGAACCCGGTCCCGTTTCCGGCGCTTTTAAACCGACGGTTTCCGAAATGTCCCGCCGACTTCGGAGGAAGTAAATCGGGACGTAGGATGTTAAAATCCGTGCGTTGGATGCAGGAGAGAGTGTACCCATGCGAAGAGTGTGGCATGAGGACGGAGCGATGGCGGGCGTGCGGACAGCAGGGCCGTTTGCGTGCCGGGTGCAGTCGGAACGGATGCGAAGCGCGCTTTTGCGTTCGCCCGACAGGGCCCGTCTCGCGAACGGCGCCGGACAATTCGGGGTGCGGCTCCTCCCTTGGGAGCGGCCTGCGGCAACGGCGGCGCTACCGTTTATTCCACTCCGAGGAGGTCTGGTAGAATGCTACGGCCCGGTCGAGCATCCGATGGTCCGTGGTGTCGAGCGGCTGCATGTCGAAGGGGTTTGCGGCCGTGGGTGCCAATCGGAACTGTTCGAAACGTTCGACGGGCGAGAGTACCGTGAAAATGTCGTCTTCGAGATAGCCGAGGTCCTGATAGGTGGCGATGAAAGCGCGCGGCTCGTAATCGTCCGAGAGGACGTCGCGGCCGTAAAAACGGGAGTCGTATCCCAGTCCCAGCAGCGAGAAGAGCGTGGGCATCAGGTCGATCTGCGAGACGGTCCGCTCCACGACGGCCGGTGCGACGAACTCCGGCGCGAAGATGAAGGCGGGGATGTGGTATTTGTCGAGCGGGATTTCGGTCTTTCCGGCACTGGAGGCGCAGTGGTCGGCCGTAACGAGGAAGACCGTGTTGGCGAACCACGGTTGCCGCGCCGCTTCGCGGAAGAACTCTCCGAGGGCGTAGTCGCTGTACATCACGCCTCCGGCCCGCGATTTCGAATCGTGAGGGATGGCGATCTTGCCGGCAGGGTAGGTGAAAGGCCGGTGGTTGCTGACGCTCATCACGTGGGCGAAGAAGGGGCGGTCCGTGGCGGCGTCCGCATTGAGCGTCCGGATGACCTTCCGGTAGGCGTCTTCGTCGCATACGCCCCAGATGTTCGAGAAGGTGATCTCTTCGGGTGCATACTGGCGCTGGTCGACGATTTCGTAGCCGTTGCCGCCGAAGAAGGTCTCCATGTTGTCGAAATAGCTGTTGCCGCCGTAGAAGTAGCGTACTTTGTAGCCTTTGTCGCGGAGTATGGAGCCCGTGGAGTGCATGCCGGCGTTGTTTTTCTTCTTGATGATGCTCTGACCCGGGCAGGGCGGCAGCGAGAGCGTTACGGCCTCCAATCCGCGGACCGTGCGGTTGCCCGTAGCGAATACGCGGTCGAAGGCGAGGCTCCGCCCGTAGAGCGAGTCGAGCACGGGCGTGAGCCGGTCGGCATTGCCGAACCGCTCCATGAACGAGGCGCTCATGCTTTCGAGCGTGATGAGCACGATGTTGCGCTGCGGAGCGTTGTCGCGGCCGGCGACCGTCCGCAGGTTGTCCGCCGTGCTGCCGTATTCGGCATGGACGATGGCTTCGGCCGCGGCGTCGGGCATCGTGCGGTAGAACTGTTTGTAGTCGAGTTCGTTTTTCAGGAAAGCGTCGTAAAACTTGTAGAGGCCGTTGGCTTGCAGTTCGTTGACATAGGCATTCGCACTGTTCTGAAAACGGGTGTTGAACGACAACAGCCCGGCGGCTGCGGCGGCTGCCGCGAGGTAAACCGGTACGGCGAGGCCCTTCCAGCGGGCGCCCCGTAGCAGGTCGGTGCACTTTACGTCGTGCCGGAAAAGCAGCCACGCGACGACGAGCGTAACGACCAGCAGTACGGCGAGCATCGGGACGACGGGGTAGGACTCCATGATGTTGCCCACGACTTCGTTCGTATAGACCAGATAGTCGACGGCGATGAAGTTGTAGCGCACGCCGAATTCGTTCCAAAAGAAGTACTCGCACAGGCCGTTGAACAGGATGAGCCCGACATAAATGACGAGCAGTATGGCCAGCCATGTCTGCGACCAGCCTTTGCGGATGGACGGAACGAAGAGCCGCAGCGCGAAGCTGGCGGTCCAATAGCCCAGAAGCCCCGACGCGATGGCCGGTACGACGCTGCCGTACTCGTCGAAAACCGTGTGTCCGAACGTTACGTAACAGAAGGTCCCCGCCAGAATCGCCAGCAGCAGATAACCCCACGGGCTGCGGAACTTGCCCGATCCGACGCTCAGCGTATAGAGCCACAGAAACGCGAAAGCCAGCGTGGCGACCGCGAGGTCGTTCAGCGCTCCGAGCAGGAAGACTTGCAGCCATTCGCCGAACGTGAAGCCGAGGTCGGTGGTTTGTTCGTTGAACAGCAGTACGATGCGCACGAGTGTTTCGACCGCGAGGGTCAGCAGGACCAATTTGAGGTAGAGGCGCCCGAACAGGCGGAAACCGTTTTGCATAAGGGTGTCGTTTTTTGTCCGTGCAAAATTACGGTTTTTCTGCGAAATAGCAACAGGAAGGGGCGCTCTGTCCGGTTTTTACGCCTCGTTGCGAGGCGCACGCAGGGTTTTCCGGTTCGGGCCGCGTGAACGGGCAGAGATCGCTGTCGGGGTACGGTTCCGGCTGGCGTTTGTCGTATGCCGGCGTCGGTGCGCTGTACGGCCGGAGGCTTTTCGCGGTGCGGTAGGGACGCGCTGTCGGAGAATACGGACATGCGCAAACGAAGAGGCTGTCCGACAAATCGCGGACAGCCTCTTGCGAATTTTATGGAATAGACCCCTATTCGGCCGCAGGAGCCTCGGCGGCTTCGGGCCGCATGACGACCTTGACCATGTTGCCGTCGTCGAGGATCTTCTGTGCGAACTGCCGGATGTCCTCGTTGGTGAGGTTATTGAGGACATTCTCGTAGTTGGAGAGGTAGTCCAGACCGTTCGTATAATACTTGTCGATGTAGTCCATCCACGTGCCGTTCTGCTCCAGACCGATTTTCCACTCCTTCGCCAGATATTCGCGGGTTTTCTCCACGTCTTCGGTCAGAGGACCCTCTTCGGCGATCTTGCGGATTTCGGCGGTGATGATCTCCATCAACTCGTCGGCCATCTGTTCGTTGGTGTCGAACATCACGATGAGCGTGTAGTTTTCGTCGGGAGCGTAGGTCGACATGCCGCCTACCTGTACGCCGTACGAACCGCCTTTCTCTTCGCGTACCGATTGCAGGTAGCGCGAGTTGAGTGCCTGCGAGAGGAACGTCATCTTCATGCGGTTCTCGATCGTGTAGGGTACTTTACCCGTGAAATAGTACCATACCGAAACCTTGGGCTGCTGCATCGGAGTGCGGAAGTCGTTGACCACTTCGCCCGTAACGGGATGTACGCCGTCGTCCTTGAAGTTCATCTTCTCCTTGGTGGCGGGCAGCGAACCGATGTATTTCTCGACCAGCGGCTTGAGCGTCTGGAGGTCGACGTTGCCCACGAACGTGAACGTGAAGTTGTTGGCACCGGCATAGAGCTTGTCGTGGATCGGTTCGAGCTCCTCGAATTTCACGCCTTCGAGAATCTCGGGCGAGATCATCTGCCTGCGGAGGTTATTGTCGTACACGGTCTCCATCACCTTGTCCTGCACGATGTAATCCGGGTTCTTCAGCAGGTTCTCCACTTGTGCGCGGAGCTTTTTCATGAAGGTGTTGTAGTCGTCTTCGCTGTAACGGGGCGAGGTGAAGTGGAGGTATACGAGCTGAAGCATCGTTTCGAGGTCCTTGGGCGAAGCATAGCCCCAAAGCCCGTGCGAGTAGTTGTCGACCGAGAACCCGACCTGCGCGGTCTTGCCGGAAAGCTGTTTGCGCAGCTCGGTGGCCGGGAAGTTGCCGATACCCGACTGTTGCAGGATGCCGGCCATCAGCTCGGCGGTGTAGAATTCGTCGTCGCTGAGGATCGAAGTGCCGCCCGGGGTTTCGACCGCAAGACGAACCTCGTCGGCTTTGAAGGTCGTCGGCTTCACGATGATCTTCGCACCGTTCTTGAGCGTCCATTCCGTCGTGCCGAGCACTTCGTTGAACGACTCTTGTTTCACGGGCGAGCCCTTGAGCGCCTTTTCGTCGGGAATCAGCGGTTGCTTCACCACATTGTCCACATAGGCTTCGACTTCGGCGGTGCGGGCTTTCTCGATCATCGAGAGGATTTCCGCTTCCGTCGGGTTGTCAATTCCCTCTTTCTCGGGTGCGTTGACCACGACCACCCAGTTTTTGGGCTGGATCATCTGCTGGCAGACCGTGTTGATGTCGTCGACGGTGATCGTCGTGATCAGCGTGCTGTCGAGCTTCCATTCGTATTCGGCATCGGGGATGGCATAGCCTTTCTGGAAGTTCATCATCAGAGCGTCTTTGAATTCGCCGTTGAGGCGGTCGTTGCGGTTGGTGTACTGGCGTTCGGCGAAACGCATCAGATTGTTCTGCGCCCGCTCGAACTCGCCCTGCGTGTATCCGTAGCGGCGGATCTTCTCCATTTCGAGCAGAAGAGCTTCGAAACCTTTGTCGAACTGACCGTCTTCGGTCTTAATCTCGAACATCGTGGCTTCCAGCGTCGGGATGAGACCGATGCTGCCGTTGCCCATGCTCGCGTTGAGGAACGGGGCGTCGGTCTGCTGCGCGATCTCTTCGAAGCGGGCGTTCTGCATCAGCGTGATGTAGTTGAGCAGAATGTCCTGCATCTCACGCAGTACGAGACCGTTCGCCTCCCGGGGCATGGCGGGGCGCTTGATGAACACGGAGCCTGTCGTGGCGGTCATCTCGGGATCGGTGAACACCGAAATGATCGGTTCGTCGTTGTCCGGCACCACGATCGTCTCTTTCGTCGGAGCGTCTGCCGCGGGTGCGGGAATGTCCGCCATCAGGGTTTTCAGGTCCGCTTCGGTCTTGTCCACGTCGATGTCGCCCACGATCACGATGGCCTGATAGTCGGGGCGGTACCACTTGTGGTAGAAGTCTTCGATGTCCGAGTAGGAGAAACTCTTCAGACCTTCGAGCGAGCCGATCACGTTGCGGACTTCGTACTTGGTGCCTTTGCCGATATGCTTCACCATATTGATGGCCGAACGCCAGCCGGCACCGTCGCGCGTGCGCAGCTCCTCCGAGATCACGCCGCGCTCGGCGTCGATCTCCTCGGGCTGGAGGGCGATGAAGTGCGACCAGTCGTGCAGGATGAGCATCGCCGTGTCGATGATGCCCTGACGCGAGGTCGGAACGTCTTCGATCATGTACGAAGTTTCGTCCCACGTCGTGTAAGCGTTCAGATTGTATCCGAATTTCACGCCTACCGTCTCCAGATATTCGAGCATCTGCTTGCCCGGCAGGTTTTTCGTTCCGTTGAAAGCCATGTGTTCGAGGAAGTGTGCGAGACCCTGCTGGTTGTCGGCCTCCTGTATGGCGCCGACGTCGTGCAGGATGTAGAAGCTCGCCTGTCCCTTGGGCTTTTCATTGTGGCGAATGTAGTAGGTCAACCCGTTGTCGAGTTTGCCCATGCGGACTTCCTTGTCCGCCGGTATGGGCTCCATCGGATTCAGCTGTGCCTGTGCGTTCGACATCGAGAGGAACGCGGCGGCAACCACCATCAATAGTTTTCTCATAGATTCCGGTTTTAAATTGGTTTGCGTATACTGTTTATTTACTGGGTTTCTGTTCATGCGGCTCGTCCGGCCGATATTCGATGATGTCCCCGGGCTGGCATTCCAGTTCGCGGCAGATGGCCTCCAGCGTCGAGAACCGGATGGCCTTGGCCTTGCCGTTCTTGAGGATCGAGAGATTGGCGGGAGTGATGTCCACACGTTCCGCCAACTCGCCCAAAGACATTTTGCGCTTGGCCATCATGACGTCTATGTTGATGATTATCGACATGTTCCCCCCCCCGTTGATTCCGTGATATGTGTGTATTCCTGCATGCCGGTTCTCTTAAATCGTAAGTTTCTGCTCCTCGCTCAGATTCTGCCCGACGGCGAAAACTTCGGCCGTGAAGATAATCAGGATGCCCATGATGATCGTCGAGTAGGAGACCGTGAAGGTCGTATCCACGCCGATGTCCGTGCCGGCGAGCAGTTCGGCGGCACGGCTTTTCATGCACCATGCCGTGAAGTCGGTGCTCAGCTCCGCGAAAATCGTCAGAAAACCGATCGTCCGCAGAAACCAGACGTTCCGGCGGTCGAGCGTCCGCTCCTCGCGGATCGAGCGGCGGATCGAATGGATGATGAGGAACATCAGTACGATGACCGCTATGTAGGCCAGCATTTCGAGCATGGTGAGCAGATAGAACCACGGGCTGCCGCCGATGGCGTTGAAGGCGAGCCCCATCGGATCGGCGTCGGGATCGGCCGGGAGATCGACCGTCAGATTGAGATGCTGCACGGTCGGAGCGATGCGAATGTCGGAAAGCGTGTCCAGCCCTTCGATCGGGAATGCGAGTTTGGAGCTCAAAGGCACTTCGCCCAGCATGAAGATCTCGCGCGGAGCGCCTTCGGCCCAGTTGCGGGCGATGGCCTGCCCCAGCACCGCCCCTTCGGTATAGCCCTTCGAGAAATTGGGCCAAAGACTGTGGGCGAGCCCTGCCGCGAGCACGACGAAAAAGGTGATGTAGATCACGAGCATTCGTTGCAGGAGCGATTTCTTGTTTTGCATATCCGCCGGTTTTCGTTTGTATTTCGGCGGGGACGGCGCGGGCCGCGAACGGAATCGGATGCCACACGTCTCTGCCGAACGGAAATTTAGCTTCTGCAAAGTTAAAAATATATTTTCGAAAAACAAATAATATTTATCGTTTTACGATAAAAAATCGCGGACGAAAAAAACGGCCCGAAGGCCGTTGCGCAGTCCGACGAATCGCGCCGGGTCATTCCGCGTTGTCTTTCAGTTGTTTCCAGATAGAAGCGTTCGTGCCTGTGCCGACTGCAAAGGCGAAGATGATGCACAGAATCAGCACGACGACGAAAAGCGTTTCGGAGCCGATGAGCGTGCAGCAGCCCAGCAGGATGCCGCAGACGACCAGCAGGAAAAAGCCGATCGTGAGCGAGGCGAAGAAGATCATCCATTTGCTGCCGTAGGTGGCGTCGTTGCTCGCTTTGATGGCCTGCACGGGGTTCTTGTCCTTCTCGATGAGGAAGAGGAAGGAGAGCGACCATGCGATCGAAAGTACGATGCCCGGAATGTAGAGGAACGCGAACGCGATCAGCAGCGGGAGAATCTGAAGCCCCGCAGTCATGAAGAATTCGCCCATGTAGCGCCGCCATTTCGAGGCGAAAATATCCAGCGGATTGTAGACCCTGTCTTTCGCCAGTTCGGCGGGCAACAGGGTGAGGGCGATCGTCGTGCCTACATTTATATAAGGTATCCAGAGCGTAACGAGCCACAACAGGAGAGCTGCGAGGAGCGAAGGGGCGTTTTTGACACCCAGAACGAATGCGTCCTGAAGCGTCTGTGCGAAATCGAGTGTTTTCTTATCCATGATCGTGTTCTTTGGTGGATCGGTTGTTCTTTATGATCGCAAATGTAGTGTTTATTTCCCGAAAAGCCACATGTGTCGCGGGTTTTCGGGACGCATCTTCGGATGTTTTTCTCGGAATTTCCGTATCTTCGGCTTCGCTTTGGAGGCTTCGTCTCGGCAAAAACGAATTTTGTTCGTTTTTGCGCCCGACTTTTCGTATCTTTGCCCGAAAGGGGGCGCTCGGAGAGCTCTGCGGATCGGACGGATGGTCTGCCCGACGGGACGGAAGCCGGCCCTGCGGCCCCGCAACGGAACGCGATCATATCCTTTCGCCGCACCGGCGGCCGGATGGACGGGCGGTGTCGCACGGCCGGAGACGGTCCGGCCCGCAGAACAGACCCCTGTGGCCGGTACGGTCGGAACGGATGATCGGCTAACAGAAAGATTATGGCAGAGAAAAGTGTTTATACCTACCGCGTAGAACCGCAGGAAGTCGATTTTACGCTGTGTGCGACGGTGTCGGCACTGGGCAGCGCCGTGCTCAATACGGCGGGGCTCGACGCCCACCGGAAGGGATTCGGCGTCGATGCGCTCAACCGGCAGAACCATTCGTGGGTACTTTCGCGCATGGCCTTCGAGCTGGACCGCCGCCCCGGGCAGTACACGGATTACCGCATCGCGACGTGGATCAGCGATTACGGGCGGGTGCTCTCGACGCGAAACTTCACCCTCGCGGATGCCGCGGGCGAGGAGTTCGGCCGCGCCGTAACGCAGTGGGCGATGCTCGATCTTGCGAGCCGCGCGGCGGTCGATCTGTCGGGCGTGGGACGCGAGCATGCCGATGCGATCGTCGACGCGCCTTCGCCGGCTGAGAAACCCCGCAAGATTCTGTCGGTTACGCCCGTCGCAACGGCGGAACACCGCGTCGCGTACAGCGACATCGACTTCAACCGTCATATGAACACGATGCGCTACATCGACCTGCTGTTCGATGCGATGCCGCTCGATTTGCTCGCTTCGCAGCGGGCCGTGCGGCTGGACATTCACTTTCTGCACGAATGCCGCTACGGCCAGCAGCTCACGGTCGGATGGGAGCGGCAGGGCGATACGTGGCTTTTTTCGATCCGCAACGAAGAGCGGGAGGCCGTGCGCGCGTCGGTCGAGTGGCGGTAGGAGCTGCGTCTGTCCGGGCGGGCCGAAGCGCCGGCGGGCGGCGGCCCGCCTGCAACGGAATCCGGACTTCGCGCAGGGACGGGCGGTGCGAATGTGGAACGGGTTTTGCGGTGAATGCGGCAAAACCTTTTCTATCATGGAAGAAAAATCACAGAACAAGTTTCAGGAGAGCATCGACCTGTTGAACGATGCCATCGCCAAGGAGATCGCCACCTCGATGCAGTACATGTACTTTCATGTGCGGTTCGAAGACGCCGGTTACGAATATCTCTCACGGATGATGCGCCAGATTTCGATCGCCGAGATGCACCACATCGAGGAGTTTTCGGAGCGCATCATGTACTTGCAGGGCGACGTCGATATGAACCCCGCGTTCAAGACCCGTCAGATCCACGACGTGCAGGAGGGGCTGAAGTTCTGCATGGAGCTCGAAGCGAACACCATCGAGAGCTACAACATGGCGTCGCGCACTGCGTCCGAACACAAGGATGCCGTAACGCACAAGCTTTTTCAGGATACGATCGTCGAAGAGGAGCAGCATCACGACCTGTTCCGCACCGAGCTCCAGAATTTCATCGACTACGGACCGAAGGAGTATTTGCTGATGCAGTCGATCGCAGGCAGCAAGGCCAACAGCAAGAAGGCCGGGCACCCCGAGATGTACAAGGAGGAGGACTGACGCCGCGGCTGGCGGGGCGCCGACCCGAAAATATTCCCGGATTCGGAGTATGCGGCATCTTCGGCGGTCTCGGAAGATCCGGGGCAGTCTGACAAGTTGTTTTGCTCTTTTGAGAATTGTCTGTCCGGGAAAACTCCCGTATGGAAGAGGGTTGTCTAAGAGTTGTTGGACAGCCCTTTTTCGTGTCTGCTGTGGCGCCCTTGGACATCCCTGCCCGACAAAAACGAATTTATTTGCTTTTGCGCCCGACTTATTCGTATCTTTGTCTTCATGCAGAAGACGAAGATTACTGTTTTGGGGCCTGCCCATCCCTACCGCGGTGGGCTGGCTGCGATCATGGAGACCATGGCCCGCATTTTCATGCGCCGCGGCGCCGAGGTGGACGTCAAAACCTTCACCCGGCAATATCCGTCGCTGTTTTTCCCGGGAAGGAGCCAGACGGTCGGGACGCCCGCGCCGGGCGATCTGCGGATCGTCCGCTGCGTCGATGCGGTCGATCCCTTCAACTGGCTGCGCGTGGGGCGCCGCATCCGGCGCGAACGTCCCGATTTCGTGCTCGTGAAATACTGGACGCCTTTCATGGCGCCCTGCTTCGGGACGATCGCCCGCATCGCCCGTCGCAACGGACACACGCGGGTGCTGTGTCAGATCGACAACGTCGAGCCGCATGAACGGCATTTCGTCGACCGGCCGCTCAACCGTTGGTTCCTGAGGGCGGTGGACGGTTTCGTCTATATGTCGGAGCAGGTCCGCCGCGAACTGAGGAGCTACACGGACGCTCCGGCGCTCTTTTCGCCTCATCCGCTGTTCGAGCACTTCGGCAGTCCGGTGCCGCGCGGCGAAGCCTGCGCGCGGCTTCGGCTCGATCCGGCGGGCCGTTACGTGCTTTTTTTCGGGCTGATCCGCGAGTACAAGGGGCTGGACATCCTCCTCGACGCATGGGCGCGGCTGAAGGAGAGGGGCTCGACAGCGGGTCGCAAGCTGCTCGTAGCCGGGGAGTTCTACACCGATCCGGCCCCCTATCGGGCGCGCATCGAACGCCTCGGTCTGGAGAGGGACGTCGTGCTGCACGACCGTTTCGTGCCCGACGACGAAGTGAAGGACTACTTCTCGGCCGCGGATTTTCTGGTGCTTCCCTACCGGACGGCCACGCAGAGCGGCGTTACGCAGATCGCCTACCGCTTCGGGCTGCCGATGATCGTAACCGACGTGGGCGGCCTGCCGGAGATCGTGCCCGACGGGCGGGCGGGAATCGTCTGCCGGCCCGATGCGGATGCGGTGGCGGATGCGATCGGCCGGATGTATGCCGGCGGTGCTTTGGCGCGGTTCAGGTCCGGCGTCGCCGAGCAGAGCAAACGTTTTTCGTGGGAGGAGATGTGCGACCGCATCATGGAGCTGTACGATCGGGTGAAAGCCCGCTGACGTTGTACGGCCCGGGAGGTCTTCGTTCCGTCCTGTGCCGCGTTTTTCGCATTGCGAACTCCTCTTTCCCGGAAGTCGGAAGTCCGGGAAGCGGCCGGACTGAATGCGATAGGAAACGGGAACGGTTTTACGGTACATGGAACTGTGCCGTTCGCACAGCGGCGGCTCGGCGATCAGCGGACTGTCCGCGATGTGCCTGCGTGCGTGCATCCCGCGTCGTAGTCGCCTGATTCGAACGTTAGTTCGGTAGTTCCGTTTTTCGGTCGTTTGGGGGGGGCCTTTAGGCGGGGCGGGGTGCGACGGAGAAAAGTGGCGGAGCTGCAATTTCCCAACCTGCGAGGTCATAGACCTGACGAAAGCGATGCCGATGATCTGCCGTCTCTTCCTCCTTGCGGCGGAGCCTGTGCGGGGGAGGGAGGCCCCGGGATCCGTATGCGAACGCGAGGTTGTGAGCCGCCGCACGAAAGAGCGCCGCGATACCCGGGTATCGCGGCGCTCTTTCGTACAACGGCTGAGGTGCCGCTCTATTTTTCGATATTGGGCAGCTCCAGTCCGTAATGGTGTTTGCGGTCGATGGCCTTGAGGCAGAGACCGAGCACGAGAGCTATGCCGCCCAGTCCCGCGAAGATGAGCATCGGGGCGGTGTAGTTGTAGGACAGCGGGTCTGTAACGCCCGGATTTGTAGCCGACAACACGCGCCCGATGATGATCGGGAAGAGGTAGAGACCGATGTTCTGAATCCAGAAGATCACCGCATAGGCCGAGCCGAGCACGCGGCCGTCCACGAGCTTCGGTACGCTGGGCCACAGCGCCGCGGGTACCAGCGAGAACGAGATACCCAGCAGGATGATGGCCGCATAGGCGATCAGGGGCGACTGCGTGGCGGGCAGGACGAACGCGAAGGTGAGGTGGCAGCAGATCATGAGCACGGCGCCGAGCATCAGCATCGTAGCTCCCTTGCCCTTGCGGTCGAGGAAGTTGCCCAGAAGAGGCGTGATGGCCGCGGCACCCAGCGGGAAGACGAAGAAGACCAGACCGGCTTGCTCGGCCGTGTATTTGAGGTTGCATTGCAGCATGTTGATCGCATATTTCTGGAAGGGGAAGATCGCCGAGTAGTAGAGCACGCACAGCAGCGCCACGATCCAGAAGACCTTGCTGCTGAAGATGCGGCCGAGGTCGCTGATCTTGAACGGATCGTCTTTCTCTTCGCCGCTCTCGCCCATCTGGTTTTCGAGCTTGCGGTCCATGAAGGCGTAGGTGATGAAGCAGATCAACCCCACGCACAGCAGGATGACGGCCGCCAGCACGGGACGCGACACGCTCACGGGCTGGATCTTGTTGGCCAGCAGGGGCGAGCCGAGCACGACGACCGCCACGCCGATGCGGGCGATGGCCATCTCGACGCCCATGGCCAGTGCCATCTCCTTGCCCTTGAACCACTTCACGATGCCGCGCGACACGGTGATGCCGGCCATCTCGACGCCGCAGCCGAAGAGCATGAAGCCGATGGCCGACAGCTTGGCCGAGGCGGGCATGCCGTCGTAGAAGGGGGTGATGTTCCACCATTTGAGGGGCAGGTTCATGAAATTGTCCATGAAGGTCTGCGTGGCGCTGCCTTCGAAGGCGTTGCTCACGGCGTACCAGTTGACCAGACCGCCGCAGACCATCACGGCACCCGAGAGGATGGCCGTGAAACGCACGCCCATCTTGTCGAGGATGATGCCTGCGAAGATCAGGAAAAAGACGAAGACGTTGAGAAATGTCTCCGAGCCGGCGTAGCATCCGTAGGCGTCGGGCGTCCATCCCTTGGAGGTCGCCAGCAGCCCTTGCAGCGGCGAGAGTATATCCATGAAGATATACCCGAAGAACATGGCCCCGGCCAGCAGCACCAGTGCGGTCCAGCGCGCCGCAGGCGAATCGTTGAGTTTCTTTTGGATGATTTCTGTCATTTTATTTGGGTTTAACGGTTTGTCGGGGTTCATTCCTGCCGTGCGGCATAGCGTTTGAGCAGCGGATAGGCCTGCTCGATGCCCAGCTCGCCGGCTTTCGAGATGTCGAGATAGCCCTTGCGCGTGTCTTTCATGAAGATCTGGATCAGGCCGCGGTTGTAGTAGGCTTCGGCGAAGAGCGGGTCGAGTTCGATGGCCCGCGTGTAGTCTTCGTAGGCTTCGGGCAGTCTGCCCGAGAGAGCCCGCAGGGTCGCGCGGTTGTAGTAGTTGTAGGCCAGATCGGGGAAGAGCTTGATGGCCTTGTTCAGGTCGGCGATCGCTTCGTCGTAATTATAGGTGCGCTTGGAGGCGTGGTTGAGCCGGTTCGCGGGATCGGAGTCGATCGTGATCCGCTGGTAGGAGTTGTCGATCGAGGAGATGAAGTCGATCATCTCGGCCCGCGTGGTCGAGCGGTTGAGGTAGAGGAACGGATTGCCCGGGTTGAGTTCGATGGCTGCCGAATAGGTGTTCACCGCGTTGGTGTACTGCTTGATGAGCGACTGCGTGATGCCCCGTTCGAACAGCACGGTCCATGCGTCGGGCGTGCGGCGCAGCTGCTCGGCGCAGTGTTTATCGAATCCGATGAGCGAGTCGGCCGGAATGTCGCTCTCGCCGCACGAGATGGTGAGGTATGCGTTGCCGACGCGCTGTTTGAAGTCCTCGATACGCTGCACGTGGTAGCGGTCGGGGGCGGGCGCCGTGTCGGGATACATGAGCGTGAATTTGAAGAGCGGCAGCAGCTGCAACTCCTCGCCGCCCGTCCCGCGCGACGCGGACCGCTCGAAGCTGCCGCCCGAGAATTTGCTGTCGAACGAGAGCAGGCGGTCGAACCGCTGCGTGGTGTCGGCGAAAATCGAGTAGGTGCTGTCGCTCAGGCGCGAGCGGTATTCCGCGATCTTTTGTCGGGCGATGGCGCGGTCCTGCTGTGCTCCGGCTTCGTCGCGCAGCAGCGCGCGGAGGTTGCTGCGGTTGAGGTAGGCGTTGGCGAAGTCGGGGTAGAGTTCGATCGCCCGCGTGTAGTCCCGCACGGCGTCGTCGAGATTGCCCAGTTCGGTGTTCAGCAGTGCACGGTTGTAGTAGACCAGCACGTTGTCGGGCGAGTAGAACGCCACCTGATTGTAGTCGTCGAGCGCACGGTTGTAGTCGCCGATCTGCGTGCGCAGGATGGCGCGGTTGAAGTAGGTGAGGGCATTGGTGGAGTCGAGCCGGATCACCCGGTCGAAGTCCCCGAGCGATTGCATCGGGCGGTTGGTTTCGGAGTAGACCAGCGCGCGGTTGAAGTAGGAGAGCAGATACGTGGAGTCGCAGCCGATGGCTTTGTCGAAGTCCGCTTCGGCTTCGCGGTAGCGTTTCTGCTGCATGTAGAGCGTGCCGCGCCGGTTGTAGCTGTCGGGGTTTTCGCGGTTGGTGCGGATCGCGGTGTCGAAATTCTCGTAGGCGCGGGCCGTGTCCTTGAGGTAGAGATAGCAGACGCCGCGGTTGATGAAGGCGTCGGCCACCTTGTTCTCCTGTCGGATGAACATGTCGAAATCCTCGATGGCCTCCTCGAACTGCTGGTTCAGCAGGCGGGTAACGCCGCGGCTGTAATAGGGGTTGGGCAGATCGGGCCGCAGCTCGATGGCCTCCTCGAAGTCCCGCAGTGCGTCGTCGTAATTGCCCAGCCGCGAGCGGGTGATGGCGCGGTAGGTGTAGGCCGTGGTGAAGACGGGGTTCTTTTCGATGGCGGTCGTGAAGTCGGCGTCGGCGCCCAGCAGGTCGTCGAGGTTGTACTTGGCGATGCCGCGCAGGAAGTAGCCCTCGTAGGCATCTTCGTCGAAACGCAGCAGGGTGTTGAGCGTGCGTATGGCCTCCTGATAGTCGTTGTTCATCATGCAGGTGCGGCCCATCCAGAAGAAGTAATCCCGGTTGTACTGCGCATGCGCCGTCGCGCTCCCGAGGAGCGTGGCGAGCATTGCGATGATACCTGCGATCGATTTGCGCATCCTGTCCGACAGCCTGCTGTGTTTCGTTTCAGTGTATTTATTTGTATGACGAACGGATATTCCCGTCGAATTCGTATCCGTCATTCGGGATCGTAGCCGAAACGTTTGAGCTGGCGCTCGTCGTTGCGCCAGTCGTCGCTCACCTTGACGTGTAGTTGGAGGAAGACCTTTTTCCCGAGAAATTCCTCCATGTCCTCGCGGGCGGCCTGCCCCGCGCGCTTGAGCTTTTCGCCTTTGTGTCCGATGAGAATGCCTTTCTGCGAGTCGCGCATGACGTAGATCGTGGCTGCGATGCGGTCGATCGCAGGCTCCTCCTTGTAGCTGTCGATCTCGATCTGGCAGCTGTAAGGAATCTCCTTGTCGTAGAACTTGAGTATCTTTTCGCGGATGATCTCCGAGGCGAAGAAGCGCAGCGATTTGTCCGTCAGCGTGTCCTTCGGATAGAACGCCGGTCCCTCGGGCAGCAGCTCCAGAATCCTGCGGAACAGCCCCTCGACGTTGAACCGCTCCTTGGCCGACACGGGGATGATCTCCGCCGCGGGCAGCCGGTCATGCCACTCGTCCACCAGCGCATCGAGCGCTTCGGGGTTCGAAAGGTCGATCTTGTTGACGACTACGATCGTCGGGATGCCGCTCTCGCGGATGCGGCCGACGATCTCGGACGAACGGTCGCTCTGCTCGACGGTGTCCGTAACGTAGAGGATCACGTCGGCGTCGCCCACGGCGCCCGTTACGAACTTCATCATCGACTCCTGCAATTTGTAGCTGGGTTTGAGGATGCCCGGCGTGTCGGAGAAGACGATCTGGAAATCGTCGCCCGAGACGATGCCCATGATGCGGTGGCGCGTGGTCTGGGCCTTGGAGGTGATGATGGAGAGCTTCTCGCCCACGAGGGCGTTCATCAGCGTCGATTTTCCGACGTTGGGGTTGCCGATGATGTTTACGAATCCGGACTTGTGCATGCGATACTGTCGTTATAGTGAACAAATGTACGAAAAAAACGGTAAAAAATCGTCCGGAGGCGTTTTTTCGCTTCCGCAAGACGTTTCGGCCGCTCCGGCCGGAAGACGGCGGTTGCGGGCGCTTGCGCGGATGTCCGCACCTCGCTTCGGCGGAGGGGAATGAAAAGGAACCGGATGAATCCGGCAAATGTCCTGCCGAATATCCGGTTCCCTGCGAAAAAAGTGCCGGCTTATGCGCCGGAGCGGAGGATCATTCGAAACCTGCTACGTCCGCGAGGCTGACGGGGTAGATCTGATAGGTTCCTCTGTAGATCTCCATCACGCCGCTCAGGTCCGCCGTCTTCTGAGCGATCGTCCTGTCCTTGAATACGGCGTAGTTGGTTACACGGGCGGCAATGGTGATTCCGTTGGCTCCCGTGAAGTTCGTGGTGGTGGTTTTGCCGCCCACGACCCACGTGGTCGCCGATTTATCGGGCGTCAGGGATTTCACGGTTACGTACTGTCCGAGGTAGTCGCCGGCCTGCGTGTCGTCGATCACGGGAACCTTCATCTCGGCTTTGTCTCCCGTGGCGAAGACAGTCGCCCTCTTCACTTGCGGGAGCCCCTGATAGAGGTCGTATTCGGCGTATTTCAGGCTGACGATCACCTCCGAGCCGACCGGCAGGGTGGCGTCGGTATAGTCCATGCCCTTGAGGATGATGCCCGAACCGGGTTCGCCCGTATTGTCCACGAGCGAGAGGATCTGATAGAGGTTGCCGCCTTCGTTGTTGGCTGCGATGTAACCTTTTACGGCCACCAGATCGCTCAGCGGCGCACCCGGTTCGAGAGCGGCCAGACGCGCGTTGAGCTCCTTGACCGTGAGTGCCTCGCTTTCGTCGGGCATCACCTCCTGCTGGGTGTTCTCGATGGAGATCGCCATCGTGTTGAGGTATTTCACGTCCGATCCGGAGACGCCGACCGCATAGCCCCTGACACGTACTTCGCGTTTTTCGAAGCTGGAGATGTTGAGCGAGCTGTTGGGGTAGACCACCGAACCTACGACGGACGTTCCGTCCACTGCCACGTTATAGTGGTACTGGTAGTGCTGGTCGCGGTAAGTGGTGAGCGTACCGACGTATTCGATGTAACGGATGTCCGGTGCTAAGACGTATGCGTCGAACTGCTCGGCCTCGAACACTTCGGGTTCGGGCTGCGTGAAACTACCCTTGCCGAGCACCGTGATCTCGCTCGATTCGCCGAACTGCTTCATGCCTCCGTATTCGGTGGTCGCGCCTTCCACCGAGACGCGGTCGCCTACGGATGTACCGTGGTTTTTCTTGAACACGAGGATCGTGCCCGTGTCGTCGCGGACGAGGAAACCCTTGCTGTGGGTGCCGATCACCTGTCCTTCGATCTTGTAGATTTCGTCGATGGGACCGGCGAGCACTTGGTCTACGGTCGACAGAGGCACTTCGTCTTCGGCGCCGAAGACGATCTGCTGACCGCCGTCGCCCGCGAGCAGCAGCACGTCGTCGATGCGATTGGCGCTGCCGATCTTAGCCGTGAATTTGATGTAAAGGGTTGAAGTCCCCTCCGGCAGCGTGAAGTCGGCCGTGGCCAGTCGCCATTGTCCGGGATCGTCGGCGACGCCGCCGAAGTCGTAATCGAGTTTCTGAGACCACATCTGTCCGTCGGCGGAGAGCCGTACCTCGAAGTCGGAGGTAATGAATTGGTTGCTGCCGCCTTGTGAATAGCGCTGCGCGCCGAAGGTGAGCCGGAGATCGCGCGACGGAACGGCGATTTTGGCAATCGTGAAATGGTTGGGAGCCGTAGAGAAGAAGATGTTGTTCTTGCCCGAGCCCTCGTAGAGCGAGAGGCTGCCTTTCGAGGACTGGTTCGACCGCACGGACATATGTTCGTAATCGTAGGTTACCTGATCCGCGCCCGAACCTTTGTGGTTGATCCAGCCGTCGAACTGATCGAGGAAAGGCCACTGGCTGCCGTCGCCGAAGGTTTCGGACGAGAGCGACTTGTCGAACGTCGAGTAGTAGATCGCTCCGTCGGGTACGGGTTCTTCGTAGACGCCGTTGTCCTTAACCTCGACCGGAATCGTGTAGAGGTAGTTCTTGTACGATCCGAAGAGCCAGCCCGTAATGGTGAGTACGTGGTTGTCGTACTGCTCCTTGAACCGGTCGCTCATGTAATCGAGACTGCCCTGTACCGAGGTGCCGTCGATTTCGACGTTGACGTAGTTGCCGGAGACCAGCACGGTGCCCGTGTAGGTCGCGTAGCGGATTTCGGGAGCGTCCATATAGGCTTCGATGTCCGCCGTCGAGAGAACCTCGGGCCGGGGGAGCGCCGCCTCTTCGTGTCCGGTTTTTTCGAGTTCGCAACCCTTGCCGAACTGAAGCAGTCCGTTGCGGATCTCGGTCTTGCCCGAGACGGTTACGATGTCGCCGACGGCAAGGGCGTGTTCGGCACCCTTGAAGGCGTAGATGCGAGCGTCGTCCTGCTGGAGCAGTACGCCCTGTTCGTTCGTACCTACGACCGTCGCGCCTTCTACTTCGAACGAAGAGCCGGCGTCGGCCGCGAGCACGTCGGCCAGCGTGCCCTTGCCGCCCTGAACGACGAAGCGCGCTTCGGTGAGGCGGATGTCGCCGCCCGTGCAAGGCATCAGTTGGAGCGTCGTGTTGTAGATGCTCGCGATGCCCGATACCGAACCGCTCTTGTCGGTCGGAATCGCCTCCTGTGCGTAATCAGCAGTCTGGAGCGTGTAAATTTTGAAGGATTTGCCGTCGCGCGTCTCCATCGAGACGTTGCCTTTGTTGCTGTCGGAATTCCATGTGCCGGTTTCACCGGCTTCGGGCTGTACGGCTTCGATCGTTACGTACTGCGATTCGTACTCCTTGAGCTTGTCGGCCGCGATGGTTATCGGCTTCAGCGGATCGATGTGTTCCGCTACCTCGGGTTTGTTGCCGGTCGAAAGTTGTAGTTGGCCGTTGTAGAGCTGTGCCTGAGCGTCGCTGAGCGAAACCTCGACGACATCGCCGCGGACGAACGTGTTATCCGCTTCGTCGATTGAGAGTGCGAGGCCGCTGCCGCCCTCGGCGGTGTCGTCCGCGACGTTGACGAGGAACGGACGCTGATTGCCGCTTTCGCGGTCCGAAACGACGATCCCGCGGAGCGTCAGTGCGCGGATCTCGTCGGGCAGGTCCGTTTTTTCGGCTGTGGGGCCGGTTGCGAGAATCTTTTCACGGATCGGAGCGACGTTGGTTTCGGCGGCCGGCGTACGGACCGTCTGCTTCACGGTGCAGCGGCCGGTGTCGGCGGCTCCCTGACTGCCGAGGGCCGTAACGACGATCGTGCCCGTGCGGGCTTCCGTATTGGCTTCCACCGTAACGTTCAAGGTTGCGGAACCTTTGCCGCTTTTGCGGTCGAGAATGATCCAATCCTCGGCCTCGACGGTCCATTCGAACGGTCCGTTGAGCTTGATTTCGAGCGTTTGAGTCTGTGTCTGAGCGCAATCGAATTCGAGCGATTCCGTAACCGCGATTTCGGGCAGTGCCGCGTCGTCGGCATCGTCGTCCGAACAGGCGTGGAAGACCGCGCCGAACGTTAACATGGATACTGCGAGGAGCATCCGTTTCCAAAAAGAATGTTGCATCGTCTGTAGAGTTTTTTGTGGAAAATAACGGGACGAAAATAATATTTATTACGATGCCGTCGAATGAAACGGATGTTTAATTCGTGTGAAATTCGTTTTCGGTTCTCTTCCTGTTCATTAAAAAAAGGGCTGTCTAACGAGTTTTAGACACCCCTTTTTATTCGTACCGCTATTCGGGGACTTTTCCGAATACGCGATTCTCGGAGGATTGAAAAAAACTTGTCGGACAGCCCCTTTGCGATGCTGAGGCGCGGTCAGCGTCTCAGGCCCGCACGCGGCATTTTCAGATTGCCGCCCGCCACGGCCTTCATCATCTTGCGCGTCTGCTCGAACTGCTTCATCAGGCGGTTGACGTCCGCGAGGGTCGTGCCGCTGCCCTTGGCGATGCGTTCGCGGCGGCGGGCGTTGATGATTTCGGGGTGCTCGCGCTCGGCGGGCGTCATCGACGAGATGATCGCCTCGGTCTGCTTGAAGGCGTCGTCGGGAATATCCACGTTCTTGAGTGCCTTGCCCATGCCCGGGATCATCGAGGCGAGGTCCTTGAGGTTGCCCATCTTCTTGATCTGGGCGATCTGACCCATGAAGTCGTTGAAGTTGAACTGGTCCTTGACGATCTTCTTTTTCAGCCGCCGCGCCTCCTCTTCGTCGAACTGCTCCTGCGCACGCTCCACGAGCGACACCACGTCGCCCATGCCGAGGATGCGGTCGGCCATGCGTTCGGGGTGGAACACCTGCAGGGCGTCCATCTTCTCGCCGCTCGATATGAATTTGAGCGGTTTGGCGACCACCGAGCGGATCGAGATGGCCGCACCGCCGCGCGTATCGCCGTCGAGTTTGGTGAGCACCACGCCGTCGAAGTCGAGGCGGTCGTTGAACTCGCGGGCCGTGTTCACGGCGTCCTGACCCGTCATGGCATCCACCACGAAGAGGGTCTCCGAAGGTTTCACGGCCTCCTTGATCGCCGCGATTTCCCGCATCATCGCTTCGTCCACGGCCAGACGTCCCGCCGTATCGACGATCACGACGTTGTACGACTTCTGGCGGGCGTAGCGGATGGCGTTCTCGGCGATCTGCACGGGATTCGTGTTTCCCGCCTCGGTGTACACCTCCACGCCGATCTGACCGCCGAGCACCTGCAACTGGTCGATGGCGGCCGGACGGTAGACGTCGCCCGCCACGAGCAGTACTTGACGCCCTCTCTTGCTTTTGAGGAACGAGGCCAGCTTGCCCGAAAAGGTCGTTTTGCCCGAACCCTGCAAACCCGCGATGAGGATCACGGCGGGGGTGCCTTCCAGCCGGATGTCGGTGGCCGTGCCGCCCATCAGGGCCGCCAGTTCGTCGCGCACGATCTTGGTCATCATCTGACCCGGCTTGACGGATTTCAGCACGTCCTGTCCGAGTGCTTTGGACTTCACTTCGTCGGTGAAAGTCTTGGCTACCTTGTAGTTGACGTCGGCGTCGATCAGCGCGCGGCGGATCTCCTTGAGGGTCTCCGCGACGTTGATTTCCGTGATGCGGCCTTCGCCCTTGAGGAGTTTGAACGACCGTTCGAGTTTATCGGTTAAATTTTCAAACATGGTACGGTGGGTTGACTTGTTTTTTCGTTCTGACGGCAAAGATACGAAAAGTCGGGCGCAAAAACGAATTTAATTCGTTTTTGCCGGGACGGAGTACTCTACATGCAGGCCGAAAGCCGGAATTTTCGCCGGGAAATCGCCATGCGCATGATATGAAACGTCCGGCGGCGTGGAGCGGGGAGGAATCGGGATCGTCCGATCCGTCGTCGCCTCGGGTGCCGGTGTAAGCCCCGTTGTCTGTCCGGCTGCATGTCCGGCCGGCCGGACATTTGCTGATTTTCCGGTTGTCGGTTTTGCTTCTGACGGAGGTCTTGTTGCCGGTCCTCCGTTTGCGCGCCGTTCGGCCGGGGGCTGCCCCGCCGGAACAAGGAGACGACGACAGAGGGGAGATTCCCGAAAGAACCTCCCCTCTGTGGTTGAGCTACCTGGATTCGAACCAGGAACGACAGAACCAAAATCTGCTGTGTTACCGTTACACCATAGCTCAATCGTCCGCTCGAAAGCGTTTGCAAAGGTACATAAAAATTCAGAATATCCAATTCTTCGACGAAAAAATGGTGTAAGGCGGAGACCGTATTTCGTTTTTTTCTATTTTAGCAGGAAATCCCGCGCGGAACGAGTGCGGAGTGAACGGCTCGTTTCTTGCAGTCGGACGTCCGGTGCCGTATGTGCGGTGTCGTTCGTGCGTCGGTTTTGTCGTCCGGCGGCGGTTCCGCAAGACGGCGTTCGCCGTCTTATGGAAGGTGCGGGGAGGAAAGGCGGTTTCCGGTTCCGGCAGGCTGGGAATGGTGCCCGGAAATGAGGGCTGGGCCGGAAAGCGGGGCTGTCGTCCGGGCGGTGTGCGGCTGCGGGCGAAACCGCAAGACGCCGCCGTCTGCGTGAGGAGGCCGGGTGCCCCTCCTTTCGGACGTTTTCCGCAAACCGGATGCAGCGCCGGCCCTGATCCGGGCTCTGCCGGGCGAAGTTCGCATTGCGCCCGGCATACCGTAACCGCCGGTCGAATGGGTCGAATTAGTTACATGGAATGCCTATGATTCTTGCGATGATTCTGATTTTCGTGTTGGGCTATGCGTGCATCGCCCTCGAACACAAACTCCGGGTGGACAAAGCCGCCGTCGCACTGCTGATGAGCGGTGCGGTCTGGACCGTCCTCAGCCTCTTCGGCCACGACGCGAACATGACGCACGAATTGGTCGATAAGCTGGGCGATACCTGCGAAATCCTCGTCTTCCTGATCGGAGCCATGACCATCGTCGATCTGATCGACTTCCACGGCGGCTTTTCGGTCATCACCGGCCATATCACCACCCGCAACAAGCATAAGCTGCTGTGGCTGCTGGCCGTCATCACCTTCTTCATGTCGGCTGTGCTGGACAACATGACCACCACGATCATCATGGTAATGTTGCTGCGGCAGATGATCCCCGATCAGCGCGAGCGGTGGATCTACGCTTCGATGATCGTCATCGCGGCCAATGCGGGCGGCGCGTGGTCGCCCATCGGCGACGTTACGACGATCATGCTCTGGATGCGGGGCAACGTGAGCGCCGGACCGTTGGTGGAGTCGTTGTTCCTGCCGTGTCTGGCTGCGGTGGCGATTCCGACCGCCATTGCGGCGCGGTATATCAAGGGAAGCCAGACCGCCGCCGTGGATTTCAAGCCCGACGACTCGCTGCCCGCGGGCGTGGGACCGCGGATGAGCCATTTCATCCTGATCGTCGGCGTACTGAGCCTGTTGTTCGTGCCGGTCTTCAAGAGCCTCACGGGACTGCCGCCCTATATGGGGATGATGGTGTCGCTGGGCGTGATGTGGGTGCTGACGGAGATCCTCTACGACCGGAAGCCGAATATGGAGGAGTCGATCCAATGCCGCGTGTCGAAGGTGCTCAAACACATCGACATGCCGACGATCCTCTTTTTCCTTGGTATCCTGATGTCGGTGGCCGCGCTGGAGAGTGCGGGCGTGCTGGCCGATCTGGCGGCGCTGCTCGATAAGGGGCTTCACGAAGTTTTCGCCATCGCGGGCATCATCGGACTGCTCTCGTCGGTGATCGACAACGTGCCGCTGGTAGCGGCCAGCATGGGGATGTATCCCATCGCCGATGCGGCCGCAATCGCTGCCGCGGCCGATCCGGCCTACATGCAGTCGTTCGTGGCGGACGGTCTGTTCTGGCATCTGCTGACCTACTGCGCCGGTGTGGGCGGCAGTCTGCTGATTATCGGCTCGGCTGCAGGTGTCGTGGCGATGGGGCTCGAAAAGATCAATTTCGCTTGGTACTTCAAGCGTATTTCGCTGCTGGCCTTGGCCGGGTACTTCGGGGGCATCGCTGTGATCTGGATCGAAAAATTGTTGTTCTGAACTCCGGAACAATCGGGGCGCGGACAGTCCCGGCCCCGCGGCGTCGTTGCTGTACCTTCCCCGGAGGCTCGGGCATGCGGTGCCTCCGCCCCGTCCGTTTGGTTTTGGCACGGCCGCCTATGCTGTTTTTTCGGCGCACGTCTTATCCGTTCGGTTCGCCCGGTTTGCTCGGTCCGGACGTGCGGTCTGTCCGGGTTTCGGCATTCGGGCCGGCCGTTCGTCGGCCGCAGGACCGCGACGATCGGTGCGCGGCCCTTTTAGGCATATTGTTTGGAGGGTTCCGGTCGTAACCAAAATACAGCGACGATGAAAAAAGCACAGGAGGGTCCGTTCGGCGAACGGATCGAGACCGACCCGACGGTTCGCGGCATCAAGGTGCGCACGCAGCGGACGCTGGCCGATTCGATGCATGTGGAGTGCCCCGAGCCGTCGCCCGACGGCAGGGTGGGGCGTGAAAAAGTCGAGGAAGATACGATGCTCATCAACCCCGACGTCAACAGCATGGACAGCAGGGGATAACGCTGAAAGGGACAGCCCGACGAATCTCCGTTGAACGGTTCCGCCCATGCCGGAACAAACTCCGGCATGGGCGAAACCGTTTCCGAGGCTGTCGTACGGCTTCGCCGTTTGCGCTCCGCTACGGCACGGTCGCAGGCCGCTCCGCCGTCGCCCGTATGACCTTATGCCCCCGCTGCCTGCGTTATTTCACCTTGGACATGAATTTCTCGCGGTCCACGATGTAGCGGATGTGAACCCCTTCGCCGATCATCCCTTCGGCGTCGCGGGCGCCGACGTTGAAAGTCAGTTTGCGGCCTTCTACTTCGGCGAGCACGGCCGTCGCGGTGATTTCGGCACCCGCCCCGGAGGGTTTGATGTGGGTTACGTTCATCTCGGCGCCTACGGTCGTGGAGCCTGCGGGAAGCGCGGCGGCTACGGCCCTCATAGCCGCATTCTCCATCAGCGCCACCATGGCCGGCGTGGCGAAAACGGGCAGGTCGCCCGAGCCCATTTCGGCGGCCGTGTTGTCTGCCGCCACCACGGTGCGGCTTTGGCAGGTGAGTCCTTTTTCCAACATAATATCCGGAAAGTTTTGTTCGTTTGACTTGTATAATCGTTATCTTTGTTGCAAAGGTATAATTATTTATGTTTATCCGCAATTTTATCTTCCGCTCCGATTTCGTATCGGCGTGCCATGCGCCTGCACGGCGGTTCCGGCAGTCTGCCGCCGCGCCCGTGCGACGGGGTGCGTGCCGCTCCGAAGCGTGCGCTCGGGCGGCCGGCGACGGGTTGCAGGCGAATTGCCGGCGGAGGATCGGGGACGGACAGACATGCCGTTTTTTGCCGGCGATGAAGAGGGCGATTTTTCTTTTGGCCGCCGTGCTCGGCCTATTATCCGCTGTCGATGCCGCGGCCCAGCCCGCGCGGCGCGGTTATTTATTGCAGGAGTGGACGGTCGTGAACGGCGATTCCGTTCCGCTGATCCATATCGCGCCGGTCTACATCTTCGACCGGCCGGTCGATCTGCGCCGCTACCGCAAGCTGGTGGACGCCGTGAAGCGGGTCTATCCCGTGGCGCAACTCGCGCGCCTGAAGATGGCGGACATGGAAGAGGAGCTGCTCCGATTGCCGGACAGAAAAGCCCAAAAAGCCTACATCAAACAGATCTACAACGAGATCAAGGAGGAGTATACGCCCGTGCTGAAGAGGATGACCCGCACGCAGGGCAAGGTGCTGCTGAAACTCATCGACCGGGAGACGGACTACACGGCTTACGACATCCTCAAGGAGTTTCGCGGCGGATTCGTGGCGGGATTCTGGCAGGGCATATCGCGCATCTTCGGCCAGAACCTCAAATCGGAATACGACAAGGACGGACAGGACCGCGTCATCGAACAGATCATCGTCTACTACGAGGCGGGACTGCTCTGAGGCTTGCCGCAGAGGGATGCAGCGCCGGTCCGTGCCGACCGCATCCGTGCGGAGCGGTCGGTCGTGTGCGTCGTCCGGTCAGCCGCAGACCGTCTGTCCGAGCGGACGGTTTTTCTGCGGTGCCCGGTTCATGCCGGCGACGGGCCGATCGGAGGAGGGGTGGCGGCCGACGGCCCGGGCAGGTTTGCGGTCCGGCCGCTGCAGCGGCGTTTCGGCTGGGGCGCTCGTCGCACGGATGGAAGATCGCGGCGACGGGCGGCCCGGGGTGAGTTTCCGGACCGGCTTCCGCGGTGCCGGTTCGTGGAAGGCCGGCGTTTGTCGGGGACGAGATTGCGGCTCGGTCGGAATACGACAGAACCGGCGTTTCCGGCGGATATGCCGCACCGCTTCGCAGTGTGCGCCGCACCGCTGCTTTCGGACCTGTATGATGGGAAACGCCCCTTTCCCGGCGGGTCGATTCCGCGGAAAGGGGCATTCCGAGCGGTGTGGGCGTGGCGCTAACTCCGCATCTTTTCTTTGAGGCGGTTGGCTGTCTCCGCGACTTTACCGGCGGCGGCAGCCACTCCCTCTTTCATCTTGTCGGTCGCTTTCGCTACTCCCTCTTTGATCTTTTCGGAGGTGTTGTGCAGATTCTCCTTCGCGTCGTTGCGTACACGTTCGGCTTTCGCCTCCGTGCGGCGTGTGGCGGCGTCGATCTTTTCCGAAGCGTCGTGCAGCTCTTTGCCGGCTTCGCGGCCGATGCGTTCGCCTTTCGTCTGCGCGCAAGAGGTGGCGGCGTCGGTCTTGCGCGACATCAAATCCATCGTTTCGCGGTCTTGCTCCGCGTTGGAGCTGCCGGCCGTATTGATACTCCGATGGTCCATGTCAAGCGTTTTTTTTGTGATTGATGAGCGAAACGATCCACAGCAGGATGACGGCGCCTGCGATCGAGGTGAGCAGACTGCCCAGCGTTCCGACCGGAATCCAGCCGAACCAAGAGAAGATCCAGCCGCCCAGCAAGCCGCCGATGACGCCGACGACCAAATTGACGAGCAGCCCCGAGCCGCTGCCCTTGACGATCAGGTTGGCCAGCCATCCGGCGACCAGACCGATCAAAAGATACCATAAGAAATACATAACCGCAATGTGATTTAGTTTTCCATTGCGGTTGCAAATTCCGTTCCTTTTTTCAGATATTTATCCGGCGGCAAGTTTCGCCGGACCGGCTCGGAGGCGTTGCGAAGTTCTCCTCGCCGGCTCTATGCGGCAGCTGCGTTCGTAGTTGCCGCATACCGCTTTCGTGGTCGGATCGAGTTCGGTGCTGTGCCATGGCTCGCATCCGGAAGCGGGTGCCGGCACCGGCGGGACGAGCCTCCGCCCGTTTCATTTTGTCGCGAGCTGCCTGAGCGCGCGTGCCAGCTGGTCGGGGCAGGAGGTGCCTTTGCCCCGACAGTCGATACCGCTCAGTCTGGCGATCGCCTCGGCAGTTTCCATACCTTTCACGAGCGCCGAAATTCCTTGCAGGTTGCCGTGGCAGCCGCCCGTGAACACCACGCTGCGGATCGTGCCGTCTTCGACTGCGATGTCGATTTGCCGCGAACAGGTCCCGTGCGGCGTATAGGTGAGTTTCTGTTCCATGACGTTTTTTGCGGTACAAAAATAACGGGTTCTGCGGATTCGTGCAATTTTTTGCGGAGCCGAGAGCCCGGACGGCCGTATTTCAGTCGTGCGGGATGCAAAAAACCGCGGTCGGGAAGACCGCGGTTTTGCATCCTAAGTTTTTTATTTCTGCTGGGCCTGCGGCAGATCCGACGGGTCGGCTACGACCATGTCTTTGTTGATGCGCAGCGTTACGTCGCTGTCCACTTCGATCAAAAGGGTGTTGTCCTTGACCTCTTTGACCGTGCCATAGATGCCTCCGGCGGTAATGATCTTGCTGCCCTTTTTGAGCGATTCGCGGAATGCCTGCATCTGTTTGCGGCGTTTGGACTCGGGTCGCCACATGAAGAGCCAGAGGACCAAGACCATGAGGCCGATCATGATGAGCATGCTGTATTGCTGCATGAAACCCGGCTGGGGCTGTGCGACGGCCTGAAGTAAATGAATCATAGTTCGTTGTTTTTAAGAGTTTGCATTTATCGGTTAACGGGACAAAGATACGAATTATTGCGGGATTCGCAACATTATTCCACTTCGGCCTCGACATAGATTTTCAGCGGTTTCCGACCGCCGGCAAACCGGACCTCCAAAAGTTTGAACTGCCAGCCGGTGAGCCCGCGGGCGTCGAAGATCATCCGTGCGGCCCGCTTCTCGCCGGGCAGAATGGGCTGATTGTCAAATTCCAGTGTCGTGCATCCGCAGCTCCGCGTGCATTCGGCGACGACCGCCGGACGATCCGAGGCGTTGTGCAGGATCAGCGGCTTCACCGCGATTTCGCCCGAGCGCATATAGCCGAACCGCACAGTATCCGTGCCGCCGGAGCGGAGAATCGCGTCGGAAAAGACGATGGTCTGTCCGCTCGGAGCGGCGTGCTTCTCCGTCCGGCGCCCTCCGCAGGACGCACAGGCCGATGCGGCGGCGAGCAGAAGTAGGATCCCCCCTATGCGCATGTCAGATCAGCCCGCGGCCGCTTTTGAGGATGCGGTTGTCGGCCGTGAGCGCTTCGACCATCTTGTCCAGTACGCCGTTGATGAAGACGCTGCTGCCCGGGGTGGAGTAGTATTTCGATATTTCGATATACTCGTCGAGCGTAACCTTCACCGGTATCGAGGGAAACGAGATGAGCTCGGCCATCGCCGTGCCGATAATCAGATTGTCCATGAAAACGATGCGTTCCACGTCCCAGTTCCGTGTGAATTTTTCGATGTATCGCTGGTTGTCCGCGTAGTTGACGAGCGATTTCTCGAAGAGGGTTTTCACGAAATCGAGGTCGTCGTCGCTTTTGAATTGGGGCAGGACCTTCGCTTCGAGGTGCGAAGGTCGCAGATTCGACAGCGTGCGCAACACCATCGCGATGATGTAGCCCAGATCGCCGTCCCACAGGATCGACATCTCTTCGAGCGCCGTGTCCAGCGCGTCGTTGTCCTGCATCTCCTTGAAGAAATCCTCGACGAGTTTCCGGTCGTCGGCGAACGAGCGCTCTTCGCGCGCCATATAGTCTCGGTAGTAGTCGCTGTCGGTGAGCTGCATGTAGAGCGTGCGGATCAGATCCGGTTGCTGCGCCCAGCCCAGCTTGCGGGCTGCGAGCCGGTCGTTGACCGAATCGCTGTTCGCCAGCACGCGGATCACGGCATTATCTACGAATTTGGTGTTGGGGTTGAGATCTTCGTGGGTGGGAAGTTTTTTCCGGCGGTTCAGTTCGATGCGCTGTTCGCCGTAGCGAACCAGCTCGGCCGGCAGTGCAAGCATCTGGAAATAGAGGTCGTAAGCCTTGTCGATGGAGGCCAGCAACGATTTTTCGGAAGCGATCATGCTGTCCGCATCCGATTTCAGATGCGCGTAGAGGGCTTTTATCACCTTGATTCGAAGTAATCTTCTGCTCAACATATATAGAACGGTTTCTGCATTTTGCGGTGCAAAGATAGGAATAAAAAACGAGAATGGGAGCGGATCGGGGCAAGAAGGTTGCAAGCAAGGGATTTAGAGAGGACCGGACTATGCTGGCGAAGCCGAGCGGAAGCCGTCGGGAAGCCGACTGAAACCTGAGCTGCATTATTTTCCCGTTGCTCCGATCCGAATGGCCAAGGCGGTTTCGGAAGGATTTCGAAGCACTGGAATACGAGCTCTGTGCGTCTTGTTCCGACTGCGAATATAGCCGGATTTCCCGAATTCGGACAGAGGAAGGCGAAAAAAGTTATGTCTCGGGTGCGATTGCATGGGTTCGATGCGATTTGCGTATCGAAGAACAGTTCTGCAAGGAATGGTTTTGTAACCAAAGATTGCCGACAAATCACAATCCGCAATACCGGAGCGGGAATTAAATCGGATGCGGCGGCTGTACGGCGTGGAACTCGGTGCGGGGCGTTCCGTCGCACGAATCGTTTGGGCGGGCGACGCGGGACGGGGGCTGCCCATCGGCATCGGACGGGATGCCGGCACGGTCGAGGCTGCGGGCTTTGTCTGCTTCGGGGGCTCGACTACGAACGGCTGGCCCTTAACGCCGGCCTCTGCGAACCGCCGGATTCTTTGATCGCACCGGTCGCGTTTCGGAGCGTTTCATCCGCTGTTCTGTATCCGAATCCGTTGGATTGCATTTTTTCCGCAGACTGCACCGGTGTCGCTGTCATACCGATTGCGACGGGAATTACGACGCAAATATTTTATTGTATTAAGGTTTTATTTTGGTCATTTCAGACGAAAGTACCGGCTGGGATTTGGATTCGAAATAATTTTGTATATCTTTGTTTTATAAACAGATAGCAAAATGCTATCCGGATAAACTTTATAAAATTATTTATTTATGCAGAAGATTTACAAAGTTTTGAAGGTTGCGGTTGCCGCCTCGCTGTTATCCGGCGTTGTCCTGTGCGGCGGCTGCGCCCGCGACGGGATTCTGCCCGTCGAAGAGCCGACGGTGTCGGATGCTGTCGGTCCGGATCATGTAAGCGTCGAATCGGCGCTGGCGGCTTTGGCTCGCTTTCAGGCGGACGATCCGACGACCCGCTCGTCGGATGTTCCGGCCGTATCGCATGTGGATGTGCTGATGCGCAGCGAGGTTTCTCCGGCGACGCGCACGTCGGGCACCGCAGCGGATGCCCCGCTGTGCTACATCGCTCAGTTCGAAGGGGGCGGCTACGCGGTTCTCGGAGCCGACGCGAAGCAGGGCGGCGTGATCGCCTATGTGCCTCAAGGGAGGCTGACGGCCGCGGATATGGCGGCGGCTAAGGCCGCCACGGACCGCGGCGAGGACTACGAAACGCCGACCTACATCCATGCTTGCATGGTGGCTTACCTCGAAGCGGCGGCGGACGGAAAGGTGGAGCGGGAAGCTGAAGCGGAGAATGATATGAAACCAGAGACTCGCATTGATGTGCCCGTATTACCGGAATGGCCTTTTGAACCTATTCCGGATTATGTGTTATTGATGAAGACGACGTGGCATCAGGATTATCCGTACAATGCTTATTGCTATACGTATGACGGGAAACAAGCAAAAGTCGGTTGCGTGGCATTGGCTCTGGGACAAATTCTGGCTTATAATATGAAAACCTTCGGAGTGGGGCCCGATGTGTTGATGCCTCACAATGGATTGATCGGCAATAATTTTCGCCCCAATTGGACTCATATTACCAAAGCTATTGAAACAGCTACTCCGGCTGCCACATATCTTTATGCGATTCAGAGGTATCTTTCGGAATTGGGAAAGGCGGTCGGGATGAACTATGGAGTCGATGAATCTTTAGCTAATTCCGCTTTGGATGTTCCGAATTTTTTGAAAAGAATTCTGGGATATACGAATATCGCCTATAAAGAGATGACAATTGAGGATATTAGAACCCAGTTGAGGTTTAACAAAACGCCTGTTTATGCATGCGGATCGGCTCGATACGATGACACCAGTTTAGGTATTGAAAAGGGCGGACCTCATGCATGGGTTATCGATGGATGGCAGGAAAAAACTGAATGGCATGGCACTGGAGGTGGTGTGGTCGGTGATGTATCGGTTAAGGTAGATTACGTATATTGTCGTTATGGTTATGAGGATGCCAAACACGATGGCTGGGTGAAGTATGATGTGCTTGCCAGTCCTGTTCTCAAAGACGAAATTTATCAAGGTATAAACATGGTTAGTTATTATCTCAATAAATAATAAAATATTATGAATCAATATTTAAGAAGTATTTTTATATTCTTGTTGGTAATTTTTTTGGTAAGCTGCGACAAAGATGATAACCCTGCACCTATGTCGGTGTCTACGCCTGAACCTGCCGAAACGCATCCGGTGGAGACCGTATTGGATGGAACATATTGGAGGCAAGATAAAGTCTGTTTCGTTTATACGAAAAAATGGGCACAAGGAGAGCTGGAATTTTCCGATGATATTATAAATGAGTCCGTCCAATGGTCGGGCGGAAAATTTTATTATCCGCGTTTAGAGATCTTTTCCGTAGAGCCGGATACCCGTAAGGTTCGGGAGTACGATTCGGGTACCTACGTCGGATCGTACTATTATCACAATCGGTATATCATGGAATACCCGGATGGAAACCATGTGCTTATCAGAGCTTTGGATGAATTGACAGGCTATGTGGGCGCAGCGTTCAATGTTCCTTTGGAAGTGGTTTCCTGTACGGATGAAGAAATCATCCTCGACGGACCGATCAAACCGTATATCTGGCAGGAATGGAAGTTGGATGAGATATCGGAGTATCAGAATATCATCTATCTGGGTATTCGCGTCTATTGGACCAAAATCGAGAACGGAGCCGAACTATTGGAGCCGTCGAATCCTCTCGACTGATTTCGAAGTAGACGCTTCTTTGGGGTAATCCCGCTCTATGGAGCGGGATTTTTTTATCAGTTTTGTTTTTGATATTTGCAAGCGAATACCTTTTTTCCTACATTTGTATCAGTCATCCATTAAAACGCCTTATTCTATGAAAACATTCTTAGCAAAACCGTTGTTTCTGATCTTTGCGTCTCTTTTCGTTTTTGCCTGCGATAAGGACGATTCTCCGCAGTTGCAAGCCTCACAGTTGGAAGAGATTATAGCCGGCCATTATTGGAACGAGAAGATTCATTTCATGGTATATGGTTCGTTAGATCAATGGCCGAAAACGATACATGAACATTCGGAAGATATCATTGAATTTTTTAGATCGGATGGTAGCAATCCGTATCCCGACCAGACGACGCTGGATCAAATCTACGTTGAAAAGGATACCCGAAAGGTATGGCGTTATATGAAGGACAAATACGGAGGATATGTAACTCATTATCAAAATAGTTATAAGATTACATACGATGATGTGAACCGGTCGATCCGTATTTGTTCGCCTTTCGATTCGTTGACCTATATGAACGCGGTAACGGAATCCGAAATGAGAATCGTATCGATGGATGAGAACGAGATCGTTTTCGATGCGCCGATCAAACCGTTCATTCGGGAGCATTGGCATTTGGATGTTCTTTCCGAGAGTCATTATGAGGATTACCTCGGTATTCGGATTCATTGGACGAAAATGAATCCGAGTGCGTTTCAATCCAGCAAACCGTTGGATTGAGATTTTAGCGGCGCTTTTTCGGGAGTGCGTCCCGCTCTGCGGAGCGGGATTTTTTTATCAGTTTTGTTTTCGATATTTGCAAGCGAATGCCTTTTTTCCTATATTTGTATCAGTCATCCATTAAAACGCCTTATTCTATGAAAACATTTTTGGCAAAACCGTTGCTTCTGATTATTGCGTCTCTTTTCGTTTTTGCCTGTGCCGAGGACGACGATCCGGTATCGACACCTGTTTTGACACCCGACACCGGGATCGTATCCGCAAAACATCCGGTCGCACAAGTGCTCGAAGGCAACTACTGGCAGGAAAAGATCTGTTTCACATATCAGGAGACAGGAAGAGATAATCCTTATTCGAGCGATATACAGATTACTGGGGACATTGTCGATGAGTTTGCTTGGGAGGGAAAGGTTATGATCGACGAACGTCTCGATATATTTTATGTAGCATCCGGAACGGGAGGTGTCCATGCTTATGAATACGATCAGTCATATACGGGAAATTGGTATTATCGCAAGCGGTATTGGCTGGAGTATCTTGCCGATAACCGGGTTCGTGTCAGTACGGACGACGAGCATAGCGCCTATTACGGTGCCGATTCGAATATCGATCTGCGTGTGGTGAGTTGTACGGATCGAGAAATTGTCTTGGATGGGCCGATCAAACCCTATATCTGGCAGAACTGGGATTTGACGCATGCATATGAAATGAGAGGACACATGTATCTGGGTATCCGTGTCTATTGGACCAAAATCGAGAACGGAGCCGAACTATTGGAGCCGTCGAACCCGCTCGACTGATTTCGAAGTAGACGCTTCCTTGGGGTATTCCCGCTCTATGGAGCGGGATTTTTTTATCAGTTTTGTTTTCGATATTTGCAAGCGAATACCTTTTTTCCTACATTTGTATCAGTCATCCATTAAAACGCCTTATTCTATGAAAACATTCTTAGCAAAACCGTTGTTTCTGATTTTTGCTTCTCTTTTCGTTTTTGCCTGCGCCGAAGACGCCGATCCGGTGCCTGCGTCGGAAACGCCACGTCTGGAGGATATCATAGCGGGAAATTACTGGAGCGAAAGCATCCATTTTATGTCTTATAGAACAGGGGTTTATTGGCCGAAAATAGAAGAATCCGATGAAGATATCATTACGGGTTTCGATCTTGCCGGTGGTCTTTCGTATGCCGATCAGACAGCATTGGATAAAATTTACGTCGAGAAGGATACCCGAAAGGTATGGCGTTATATGAAAGATAAGTACGGCGGATATGTGGGACATTACCGGAACAGTTATACGACCAGATACGATGACGTGAACCAGTGTATCCGGATTCTTTCTCCGTTCGATTCGCTGGCATTTATGAATGCTGTGGTGGGTTCAGAAATGCAAGTCGTCGAAATTCTCGAAGACGAGATCGTATTCGATGCACCGCTCAAACCTTTTATAGAGGATAATTGGCTATTGAATCGGTTCAATTCCGGACGAAAATATGTGGGCATTCGGATTCATTGGACCAAGACGGATCCTAATGCCCTTCAACACAGCAAACCTCTCGACTGAATTTATTAGCGGCGCTTTTTCGGGAGTAGTGCGTCCCGCTCTGCGGAGCGGGATTTTTTTTATCAGTTTTGTTTTCGATATTTGCAAGCGAATACCTTTTTTCCTACATTTGTATCAGTCATCCATTAAAACGCCTTATTCTATGAAAACATTCTTAGCAAAACCGTTGCTTCTGATCTTTGCGTCTCTTTTCGTGTCGGCCTGCGATAAAGACGATAACCCTGCACCTATGTCGGTGTCTACGCCCGAACCTGCCGAAACGCATCCGGTGGAGGCCGCATTGGATGGAACATATTGGAGGCAAGATAAAGTCTGTTTCGTTTATACGAAAAAATGGGCACAAGGAGAGCTGGAATTTTCCGATGATATTATAAATGAGTCCGTCCAATGGTCGGGCGGAAAATTTTATTATCCGCGTTTAGAGATCTTTTCCGTAGAGCCGGATACCCGTAAGGTTCGGGAATACGATTCGGGTACCTACGTCGGATCGTACTATTATCACAATCGGTATATCATGGAATACCCGGATGGAAACCATGTGCTTATCAGAGCTTTGGATGAATTGACAGGCTATGTGGGCGCAGCGTTCAATGTTCCTTTGGAAGTGGTTTCCTGTACGGATGAAGAAATCATCCTCGACGGACCGATCAAACCGTATATCTGGCAGGAATGGAAGTTGGATGAGATATCGGAGTATCAGAATATCATCTATCTGGGTATCCGCGTCTATTGGACCAAGATCGAGAACGGAGCCGAACTATTGGAGCCGTCGAATCCGCTCGACTGAGTTGCGAAGCGGACATTCGAGAGGGCTGTCCCGCAAATTTCCTGTCCCTCCCTTTTGGAATCGGCCTATTCGGAAAAAAGCTTGCGTAACGATGCAGTTAAAAAGAGGTTGTCTGAAACTTATCGGACAGCCTCTTGTTTCGTCAGAATTTGTCCGGAATATTTGCTGTCCGGCCCATGTGTTTTTTGTGTCGAGACACAATTCCGACGAATCGACCCCTCCCCGTTATGAATCTGATTCGTGCAAATATGTCGTCGTTTTAAGGGCGATGGCACTTTCGAGGCTGCAATCCGTCGGTTCGCTTCGACGATCCGGTCGGGCTCGTCCGCCCGACCGATCGAAAAGCGGATGGTTCGGCATGTCGCAGCGGATGCGGAATCGGAGCTCGTATGTGCCGGACGGAGCGTTTTCGGAAAGGCCTTCCGACTGGAAATTCCCTTGGATCGGTTGCCGGATCATGTTCGTTGCGTGGTCTGGAAGGAACGCGATCCTGTCGCTTGGCTGGGTGAACGGCTCTGCATGATGGAGCCGGAGGTGTTCGAACGGGCGTGTCCGAAAGCCGGGGGCAATCGAATCCGAATCCGAAACATCGGGCGGAAGTATCTGTGTGCCGGATGATGTTTTTTCCGTGTTGCCGCATTGCGCTTTGCCCATTGTTTCGTACCTTTGCGACCGTATGGAACAGACCGAAACAACTGCTGTCCGCCAGCCCTACGACGTGATCGTCGTGGGTGCCGGAGCCGCAGGTATGATGGCCGCCGGAACCGCCGCCCGCAACGGACGGCGGGTCCTGCTGCTCGAAAAAATGGAAAAGTCGGGCCGGAAGGTCCGCATCACCGGCAAAGGACGGTGCAATGTAACCAATGCCCGTCCTCCGGAGGATTTTGCGGCGCACGTGAGAGCCAACGCCTCGTTTTTCGCCCCGGCTTTCGCGGAGTTCGACAATAGGGCGACGATCCGGTTTTTCGAACGCATGGGGGTGAAACTCGACATCGAGCGCGGGGACCGCGTTTTCCCCAAGAGCGGCAAAGCTTGGGACATTGCCAATGCGCTGTTGGAGTTTTGCGTGGAGAACGGCGTGAAGATCGAATACAATACGCGCGTTACGGAGATCATGACGGTCGGCAGCCGCGTCTTCGGGGTGCGTTACCTCAACCGGCGCGGCTTCGTGCGCAAGGAGGAGTGCCCGCAGGTGATCGTCTGCACGGGCGGCGTCTCCTATCCGGCAACGGGATCGACGGGCGACGGCTATGCGTTCGCCGCCGATCTGGGGCATACGGTCGTGCCTGTGCGTCCGTCGCTGACGCCGCTCGTAACGTCGCACCCGCAAGCGAAATATATGGATAGAGTGTTGCTGCGCAACGTGCGTGCGACATTGGACATCGACGGCGAAACGGTGCGCGAAGAGTTCGGCGAACTGGGCTTTTCGGAACGGGGCATAGACGGTGCCGTGGCGCTGCGCATGAGCCGCGATGCGGTCGATGCGCTGATCGACGGACGCAGCGTGAAGCTGACGTTGGATCTGAAGCCTGCGCTCGCCGACGAGGTGCTGCGCGAGCGGATCCGGCGAGAGATCGCGGAGATGCAGCCGACGGAGTTCTTTGCCGAGCTGCTGCGCAAGCTGGTGCCGAAACCGCTGGTCATGCCTTTGGCGCAAGAGTTGGACATCCATTCGAAATGTTATATCGAGAAGATCGCGGACGGGCAGATCGAACGCCTCATCCGAGTGTTGAAAGGGTGGGTGTTTCCGATTGCGGATTATGCGCCGTTCGAGTACGCCGTCGTTACGGCGGGCGGCGTGAGCTGCGACGAAGTGGATCCGCATACGATGGAATCTTTGAAAATCAGGGGGCTTTATTTCGCGGGCGAGGTGCTCGATCTCGATGCCGATACGGGCGGCTACAACCTTCAGATCGCTTTCTCGACAGGTCGTATGGCAGGGATGTTGAAGAGACGGAGATGACGTTGGGAGGGCGGTATATTCGGTTGCCGCACTTGTCGGCCCGGGTCGGGGAGCTTCGCAATCGGCTCTCGCGGGCGCGTTATTTCCGCGGACACGGCGTGCATTCGCCGTTCGTCTATTCGGTCGTCCGGCAGGTTTTCATGTCGCACAGACTGCTCTCTGCGGAGACTTCGCTGCGGGATGCGCTCGTTGCGGCGGGGGTTCCCGAGCGCCGGGCGATGGAGTTGCAGAACTTGATGACCCACTGCGAATACCGCACTTTCGCGATCGACGAGGCGTCGGCCGAGTTGTGCGTTGCAACGCGCATGCTGCCGAAGGCGGAGACGCTCCGGCTGGTGCGGACCGCCTGTGGGAGAGGCGCTACGATCGCCGTGATGGAACCTTATGCCGACCGCGACCGGGAACGGATGTGCGGAGCCATCGTGGCCGGACACGGCTCCACGACGGTCGATAATCGGGGCTATCTGTTGATATTCAACAATAAATACCTTCCGAAACAACATTTTAGAATATGAAAGTATATACCAGAACGGGCGATAATGGAACGACTTCGCTTGTCGGAGGCGAACGGGTGCGTAAGACGGACGAACGGGTCGAAGCCTATGGCACGGTGGACGAATTGATGGCTTTTACCGCCTTATTGGGCGATTGTCTGCGCGAAGATCCGTCGCTTGCGGATCGGGTGGAAGAGCTGAACCGCATCCTGTCGCAGCTGATGACGGTCGCTGCTTCGCTTGCTACGGGCAAAGGGGGCGAAGACAAGGTCGTTCCGTTGGGCGAGGAGGCTGCCGGGTGGCTCGAAAGCCGGATCGACGCGATGCAGGAGGCGCTGCCGCCGATTGCCAAATTCACCATTCCGGGCGGTCATCGGGCCGTTTCGATGTGTCATGTGTGCCGTACCGTCTGCCGGCGTGCCGAACGGGCTGCGCTGCGCGCCGACCATGCGTACGGAGCGGAGCCGTCGGCATTGGTCTATCTCAACAGGCTGTCGGATTATTTTTATCTGCTGGGGCGTACCTTGACGGAGTATTTCGCTGTGGAAGAGACGCTATGGATTCCCTGATGCGAAGAGGCCGTTACAGATGCATGATGTTTCATACTATTTTCTTGGTTTGTATCGTTTTTTTTATACTTTTGCAAGTCGGTATTGAGACAGGATACTCGCAAGCGATGTTGGCAAGCAAAATAAGGGACGTTTTTGTCAAGCCGAGTGCAATCCGGGCCTGCCCGGTGATTGCCTAAGCGGGAAACGACTGGGAAAATAGAACTTATAAATTTTACGACTATGTACTGGACACTTGAATTGGCATCCAAACTCGAAGACGCTCCATGGCCTGCGACGAAAGATGAGCTGATCGATTATGCTACACGTTCTGGGGCTCCGCTCGAAGTGCTTGAGAATTTGCAGGAAATCGAAGACGAGGGCGATATTTACGAGTCCATTGAAGATATTTGGCCCGACTATCCCTCGAAGGAGGATTTTTTCTTCAACGAGGAGGAGTATTAAAATGAATTTCGGCCCGAAAAGGCTCGAAATAATTATACGGAATGTTTAACGGCACGATTTTCTCGATCGTGCCGTAGTATTTTTGCGTATATGGGGAAGATGCGACATCTCTCTTTCGGGATCTGCCGTGCAGGGTGATTGCTGTTTGGCGCAAGAGCGTCGTCGGGCGTCGGCCCGGGTAACGATAGCAGGCCCCAGCCGATTCAATTTGCCTCTCCGAGAATTGTCCGTTCGGAACGGTCCCGTTTAGCGGAACCGTTTCGCTGAACCGATGGCAGACGCGAACGCAGGTGCGGGCTCAGCCGAGGCGGGAAAGCGACTGCTCCAGAGCGAACGAATGAACGGGGCTGTCCGACAAGCTTTTTCAACCCTCAGAGAATTGCGTATTGGGAAAAGTTCCCGATGAGCAGTACGAATGAAAAAGGAGCTGTCTAACAAGTCTGATTCCAACGATTTCACCCCTGCCGGAATGAATTCCGACAGGGGTGATTTCCGATTTTCGGGACTTGTTGGACAGCCCCTTGTCGCATCGGCGAAGCTCGACAACTATTTCTCGGCTTTCACGAAGTCGCCGTTGCTGTCGAAGTAGAGGAACGTGCCGTCCGAGAGTTTGGCTTTATAGCCGTCGGCGGTCGTGGCGAGCATCATGATGTGCAGGTTGGGATACTTGGCACCTGCATAGGTTTTGATTTTCACGGGAATCGCCGTTGCGGGAACAGGACCGTTCTTCATGATGATTTCCGACCAGTTGCCGCTGCCGCCTTCGAACGAGATCTGGTTGCCGCTGTTGAAGAAGACGGTGTATTTGTCCCACGAAGCCTCGCGGTCCATTTCCACGTCTTTGACTTTCTCTTTCGGGAAATTTTTCTGGATGAACTCCTGCGAGCTCTTCGGAAGTTTACCGAAATCGACCTTTTGAGGCGCCGCGCTTACGGAAAATGCGGTAGCCGCACAAACCAGAAGAAGTAAGAACTTTTTCATAATTTTAATAAATTTGTTAAAATAAATGCACATGTGGCGTTGCAAAAGGTGTTCCAATTTCGATGCCGGGTCTTTCGAAAAAGAGTCTCGTAGGAGCGTATTTCCTCCGCCGGCTGCGATTCCCCGGCTCTTTTTCACCGGAAAAAGAGCTGCAGGACGCGCGAAGCGCGGCTTTCGGTCGGAGAAAAACGTGCGGCGCTTACGGTTGCGCGGCCGGCGTCAGGATCGTGGGGTCTCCGGCATCTTTGCGCAGAAAGTCGCTGCGGATGATTTCGCACTGCATTTTTGATCCGGGCGGAGGAGTGAAAAACTCCGCGATTTCTGCATCCGTCAGACGGGGATCGAGCCAGCGCTCTTCGTCTTCGTTACGCAGGATCAGCGGCATCCTGTAGCGGGAGTTGTGAATGCGGCGCATCGGCCCGGCGGCCGGAACCGTGAGGATGGAGTAGGTCGCCGCCGTTTCGTCCGTCGTTTCGTCGTGCCAGCAGTCGTAAATCCCCGCGAATGCGAAAATGGGACGGTCGCGGACGGTGATGTAGTACGGGATTTTCCGGTCCGCTTCGTGCCGCCAGTCGAAATAGCCCGATGCCGGAACGAGACAGCGTTTGCGGCGGATCGGTTCGCGGAAGGAGGGTTTGACGAAAACCGTTTCCGCACGGGCGTTGATCGTGCGGTTGCGGATCGCCAGCGCATCTTCGAGACCGCGGGTCCAGAAAGGGATCAGTCCCCAGCGGAAGAGGCCGATCTGTGCGTCGGCCGTAACGACGGGATATTCCGCATGGGAGAATGCCGACACGTGGTAGAGCGGGCGGAAGTCTCCGATCCGGTCGACGCTGCGGCCGAAGCGGCGGCCGAGCTGGACGGGGTCGGCGATCAGGGCGGTGTGGTAGCACATAAGTTATATAGAGTAGATTGAGAGTTGCGACGGTGCGGTTTCAGGTCGATTTGACCCGAATGATCTGCGCCCAGTCGGTCGTGAATTTGCGGGACAAGTGGTTGCGGTTCATTTTGAAGGGTTCGAAACCTTCGGCAGCCGTTGCGACCTTGTGGCGTCCGTAGACGGCGTTCAGTCGGTCCATCGCCGCCATCAGCCGGTCGTGCCGGGCGCGGTCGGCCGCATCGAACAGGTCGCGCTGCACGCCGCATTTGGGGCGTATGTCGGAGAGAATCACTCCCGCACGTTTGTAAACGAAGCCTTTGCGGCAGAGTTGTCGGAGCAGCTGCGCCGCGTAAGCCGTCAGTTCCAGCGTGCTATCGGTCGGCACGGAGAGTTTGAGGAGCCGGCTCTCGTAGGACTGCGGCACCTCTTCCCGATGGCGGTTCGTGAGTAGAAATACGGCGATCTCGGCGCACAACCCGTGTTGCGCACGCAGTTTTTCGGCGCAGGCCGCCGCGTATTGGGCGATGCACCGATGCAGCTCCTCGTAATCGCCCGTGTCGCGGGCGAAGGTGCGCGTCGTGGCGATCTGTTTCTTGTCGGCGGGCATTTGTTCGAATCCGATGCACGGCTCGCCCTTCAGTTCCCGCTGCATCCGGAGACCCACGACGCCCATTCGTTTGCGGATCCACTCCTGCGGCAACTGCGTGAAGTCCCAAGCCGTGCGGATGTTCCGCGTCTCAAGCAGGGCGGCCCACCGGTGGCCGATGCCCCAGACATCGCCGATCGGGAATTTGCGGAGGACCTTTTCGATCTGCTCGGGGCGGTGCATGAAGCAGCAGCCGCCGAGCTTGGGATAACGCTTGCAGAGTTTCGATGCGATCTTGGCCAGTGTTTTGGTCGGTGCGATGCCGAGACTGAGCGGAATGCCCGTGTGGCGTCGCACGGTGCGGACGATTTCGAGTCCCTGCTGGCGGAGGGTCTCTTCGTCGAATCCCGTGAAGTCGAGAAACGCTTCGTCGATGGAGTAGACCTCGGCGGGGGCGAAACGCCGGAGGAGGTTCATCACGCGGCGCGACATATCTCCGTACAGGACGAAGTTGGACGAGAAAACGGCCACGTCGTTTCTGCGGACGAGTTCTCTGATCCGGAAGTAGGGAACACCCATTGCGATGCCCAGCTCCTTGGCTTCGTTGGAGCGTGCTATGACGCAACCGTCGTTGTTCGAAAGCACGACGATGGGGCGTTCCGCGAGCGACGGATCGAACACCCGTTCGCACGATGCGTAAAAATTGTTGCAGTCCGCTAATCCGTACATCGGTTATTGTCTCTATGTTGTCTGTCGTCGTTCCGTGAGCGCCCGTTTCCGGTTCGGGCGGCCGTCCGCCTCCGGTCGGTGCGCGGGGCGGCCGTGTCCGCCGGCGGAATCGTTGCGGCCTGTCCGGCATCGGGCGACCGTGTTGAACGAACGCCGCTGCGGGGCGTTATCTTCCCGGATGAGGCTTCTCAGCCGCCATCCCGCCCCGATGCCGCACGGGTTTTTGCCGTCGGCAGCGTATCTGCGCAGCTGCCGCAGTTGGGATTCGCATTGTCTTCCCGGATGAAGCTTCGCAGCTGCCATCTTGCCCCGGTGCCGCACGATCCGCCGTGCGCACAGCATCGAAGGGGCGCTGCCTTCGGCATCCCGGGACTATCGGAGGCCGTTTTCGGCTCGGGCCGTCGGGTTTCGACGTTTCCGGTCGCGTGCGCGGTTTCGCCCCTCTCTGGAGCTGGAGCGCGGCAGGCGGGATCGAGTGCGTCCGGACAGGACAGGCTCCGCTTCGGAAACGAAGCCTGCATCGTATGTTTGCTCCCCGCAAAACACGCGGTGATGCTGTGCGGCGCGGCAGGAGCGAATGCCGGTGCAGGACGTAAAGAGCGCACGTGTCGCCGCCGCATCTGCCGTCGTTTCCGTCGCTGCGGGCGCGGGGCGCGGGCCGTCAGACGCTTTTAAGGATCCATTTCACCACGCCCCAGACCGCGAATTCGCGGTCGGGCGAGACCTCGATGGTCCGGTATTTCGGATTGGCCGGCACGAGCAGAATCCGGTGCGGTTCGATCCGTACGCGCTTGAGCGTGAACTCTCCGTCGACGTATGCCACGGCCAGACAGCCGTCGTACGGCTCCACCGCCTTGTCCACCACCAGCAGATCGCCTTCGGCGATTCCCTCGCCTTGCATCGAATCCCCCTCCACACGGGCGAAAAAGGTCGCTTCGGGGTGCCGGACGACCAGCCGGTTCAGGTCCAGCGATCCTTCGAGAAAGTCGTCGGCCGGAGAGGGAAAGCCCGCATGCACGCCGCTTTCGGCCAGCGGAATTTCGAGCGGTCCGGCCGGTTCGGGCCGGTAGATTTTCAGTTTGTCGTCGGAAGCTTCCATACGCGCAGGTGTTTCCGCTCCGGAAGGCAAAAACCGTTCCTCCGTGCGCAGGAAAATCTTTGACGGGTGTGGCGAAAACTCCGGTCGGATGATCCGGCGGAAGCGTGCCGGTCCGGTCGGGACCGTTTTCGGGTGCTTACTCCCGGTCCGTTCGCCCGCGCCTCCGTGCGTCCGTTCCCGCCCTTTCAGCACGATCGTTTCCGCGCCTGTCCCCGTGCCTGACCGCAGACAAGACCGTGAAGGTTCCCGTCGGGCGCGGCGAAGACGAACGTGCGGCGGAGAAAGCCTGCGTTGCGCGGTTACTTTCGTGCGACGTAAAAGAGGTCGAAACACGTGTCCGAGACGGGGCCGATGCGATAGTCGTCCATCGTGATCGAGCGCGTGAGTTCGCCGTCGGCACGAAGCAGCCGCCGGCGGTTGAGGCGGTTCAGCAGATCGTAGGGCAGTTGCAGCAGTTTGCGCGGCAGCCGGTGCTGGAGGTCCAGCAGATCGAAGCGCGTGATGCGCTCGACGCTGCGGCGGTTCTTTTCGTAGTACTCCATCACCTTTTCGTTGCCGAAGACGCCGAGCGCTTCGACCCCGGCGAATTCGCATTCGAGCAGGTTGCGCAATTGTCCGGCGGTGTATTCGCGGACGTGCCACGGGTTGCGCGTGAGGGACATCGGGGCGTTGGGCGTGGTCAGGACGAATCGTCCGCCCGGACGCAGCACCCGCCGCACCTCGCGCACGAATTCGCGGTCGCGGCGGATGTGTTCGATCACTTGGAACGAGATCACGCAGTCGAAACTGTTCGACGCGAAGCAGAGCGGCGGTACCACAGCCTGCTGGAACACGACCCGTTCCATGTCCGCAAAGCCTCTTTCGGGCACGTGTTTGTCCACCGTAACGAAATGCGAGGCGCGGGGTGCGACGACTTCGACGCCGTATCCCGCGCCGGTTCCGATTTCGAGCACTTCGCCTTCGATGCGTTCGGCTGCGGCGTGATAGGCCAGCAACGAGCGTTGGAATACGAAGTTGTCCGAGGCGTCGCGCGAGACGCGCTCCGCCGTTGCGATCTTAGCCATTATCTGTCCGTGAGTTTGATTCCTTCGTCCGTGGCCTCCGCTTCGCCGCTTTTGAGCAGCATGCCGAGCGCCCGCTTGAATGCCTTTTTGCTCATCGCGGTACGTGCGGCGATCTCCTCCGGCGCGCTCCGGTCGCCCAGTGGGAGCGAGCCTCCGTTGTCGCGGAGCATCCGGCGCAGTACGTCGGCGGAGTCTTTGACCTGTGCATAGCCCTGCCGCTGGAGGCTCACGTCGATGCGGTTGTCCTCGGTGATGCGGCTCACGAATCCCGTGAGCCGGTCGCCGACGGCCACGGGTCGGAAGAGCTGGTTGCGGTAGAGCATCCCCCAGTGGCGGTTCCGGACGATTACGCGGTAGCCGATCGGGCTTTCCGACGCGACCAGCAGAGGAACCTCTTCGCGGGGTTTTACGGTGATCGTGTCGTTGTTGATGAAACTTTTGAGCCGCTGCGTCGCCACGCACCGGCCTGTGATGTCGTCTTCGTAGAGGTAGACGACGTAACTGTGGCCCGTGAAGACGCCGCCCTGCTGGTTGCGGTTGGGCAGAAAGAGGTCCTTGCCGTAGAGCCCCCAGTCGAGAAAGGCGCCGTGCGGGGTTTTGTCCACGACTTTCAGGAAGCCCGCTTCGCCCGCCCGGAGCAGCGGCGTCTCGGTCGTGGCCACCAGCCGGTCTTCCGAATCGTGGTAGACGAAGACCTCCTTGCGGTCGCCCGCCTTGTCGGCGAGCGAAGTGTAGCGGTTGGGGAGCAGCACTTCGGCTCCCTCCTCGTCGGCGAGGTAAAGACCGTATTCCGATACGCGCGTAACGGTGAGGGTCTGGGTATGTCCGGCTTTGAGCATGGCGGATGGGGGATTGGTTTCGTGTTTGCAAAAATACGATTTTTTCGGGGCTCCGCGGCGCATCGGAGGAAAAATTGCTATATTTGTTTCAAATTACGAAACCAAATGAAGCTGAACGTTGCAATTTGTCAGGTAGATATGGAGTGGGAGGAGATCGGACACAATCTCGCCCGCATCGAAAAAGTGGTGGCCGAGGCGGCGGCCGACGTGGTGGTGCTGCCCGAAATGTTCGCCACGGGATTCAAGCTGCGCCCCTCGGTGGTCGCCGAGCCGATGGACGGGGCCGTGGTTACGGCCATGCGCCGCTGGGCTGGAGAATATAACAAGGCCGTCGTCGGCAGCGTGGTGATCGAGGAGGAGGGGAAATACCGCAACCGCATGCTCTTCGTCGAGCCGTCGGGCAAGATGACCCAATACGACAAGCACCATCTGTTCCGCCCGGGCGGCGAGGCGCGCGACTACACTCCGGGCAACCGCCGCGTGGTGGTCGAATACAAGGGATTCCGTTTTCTGATGCTCGTATGCTACGACCTGCGGTTCCCTGTCTGGAGCCGCAATCGCGGCGACTACGACGCGATCATCTACTGTGCTTCGTGGGACAACAAACGACGCGATGCGTGGCGTACGCTGCTGCGCGCCCGCGCTATCGAGAATCAGTGCTACGTGATTGGCGTGAACCGCGTGGGGACCGATCCCGATGCGGTCTACATCGGCGATTCGATGGCCGTGGACTACATCGGCCGCACGTTGGCCGATGCCGAAAGCGGCGAATGGACGATGGTCGTAACGCTCGACCTCGAAGAGCAGCGCGCTTTCCGTCAGTCGTTCCCCGCATGGATGGACGCCGACGATTTCGAACTGAAGACGGCCGAATAGGGCGCGCAAACCGCAAATCGGGAGATATTTCGCTTCTTTATTGTTTCTCGTTCGGCAAACGAGTCGTATCTTTGCACGGATATTTCCGTGCGAAGATTTTTTTTCGCCGTCCAATAAAGGGAGCCGGCCGCACGTTATTGAATACGATGAAAGAGGAAAGCATCAAGATACTCGGCGCGAGGGTTCACAACCTGAAGAACGTAGACCTCGAAATTCCGCGTCGCAAACTCGTGGTAATCACCGGACTCAGCGGCTCGGGCAAATCGTCGCTGGCCTTCGACACGATCTATGCCGAGGGGCAGCGCCGCTACATGGAGACGCTCTCGGCCTACGCGCGTCAGTTCGTCGGGACGATGGAGCGCCCCGATGTGGACAAGATCACGGGACTGAGCCCCGTGGTGGCAATCGAGCAGAAGACCACCAACAAGAATCCCCGTTCGACGGTCGGGACCGTTACGGAGATCAACGACTTCCTGCGTCTGCTCTACGCGCGCGCGTCGCGTGCCTATTCGCCTGCCACGGGCGAGGAGATGGTGCATTACACGGACGAGCAGATCGCCGATCTGATCCTCCGGGATTTCGACGGTCGCAGGATCGCCCTGCTCGCTCCCGTGGTGAAGGGCCGCAAGGGGCACTACCGCGAACTGTTCGAACAGTTGGCCAAGAAGGGGTATATCTATGCCCGCATCGACGGCGAGATCCGCGAAATCGCGGCGGGCATGAAGCTCGACCGCTATAAGATCCACACGGTCGATCTGGTGGTCGACCGCCTCGGCGTATCGCCCGATGCCGCCGAACGGCTGATGAGCTCGTTGCAGGAGGCGATGCGGCAGGGCAAGGGGACGATGGCCGTCTACGACTACGGTACGGAGAAGCTGCGCTACTATTCGCGCAGCCTGATGTGCCCCACGACGGGCGCGGCGTTCGAAGACCCCGCGCCGCATACCTTCTCGTTCAACTCGCCCAAGGGGGCCTGTCCCCGTTGCAACGGATTGGGCGAGGAGGCGGTCTTCGACCGTTCGAAGATCATCCCCGATCCGAAGCGTTCGCTGCGCGAAGGGGCGGTCGAACCGCTCGGCAAATACCGCAACAACATGCTCTTCGCCATGCTCGAAACGCTCGGCCGGCGCTACGGTTTCACGATCGACGATCCCGTGGAAGCGATCTCCGACGAAGGGATGAACGCCATCCTCTACGGCGATTCCGAGCCGCTGACGATCGACATGACGGAGTATGCCTCGTCGGGCGGCAACCGCTTCGCGTCGTGGGAGGGCGTGGCCGAGTACATCTCGGCGACGGCCGAGGACGACGAATCGGCCCGCGGTCGCAAGTGGCGCGAGCAGTTCCTCGCCTACCGCAAGTGCAGCCTATGCGGAGGCAGCCGTCTGAAGCGGGAGGCTTTGCAGTTCCGCATCGGCGGGCGGAACATCGCCGAAGTCTCGAACCTCTCGATTGCCGAATTCGCCGAGTGGATGGGCGGCGTGGAGGCGCAGATGACTCCGAAGGAGCGGGCGATCGCACAGGAGGTGGTCAAGGAGATCCGCGAACGCACGCACTTCCTGCTGGAAGTGGGGCTGGGTTATCTGTCGTTGTCGCGTGCGTCGCGTTCGCTCTCGGGCGGCGAGAGCCAGCGCATCCGGCTGGCGACCCAGATCGGTTCGAAGCTGGTGAACGTGCTCTACATCCTCGACGAACCCTCCATCGGACTGCACCAGCGCGACAATCAGCGTTTGATCCGCAGCCTCGAAGGGCTGCGCGACGCAGGCAATTCGGTGATCGTGGTGGAGCACGACGAGGATATGATGCGTGCGGCCGACTGCATCGTGGATGTGGGACCCCGTGCGGGCCGCCGCGGGGGCCACATCGTCGCGGCGGGGACGTTCGACGACATCCTCGCCTCGGATTCGATCACGGCCGACTACCTGACGGGCCGGCGTCGGATCGAGGTGCCGGAGAAGCTGCGCAAGGGCACGGGGCGGAGCATCGTGATCCGCGGTGCGAAGGGCAACAATCTGAAAAACATAGATGCGGAGTTTCCGCTCGGGAAGCTGATCTGCGTTACGGGCGTGAGCGGTTCGGGCAAATCCACACTCGTGAACGAGACGCTGCGTCCGATCCTGAGCCGGGCGCTCTACCGCTCCTACGACCGGCCGCTCGAATACGATTCGGTCGAGGGGATCGGCGAGATCGACAAGCTCGTGGTGGTGGACCAGTCGCCCATCGGGCGCACGCCGCGCAGCAATCCCGCGACCTATTCGGACGTTTTCACCGACATCCGCAAGCTTTTCGAGAAGACGCCCGATGCGCAGATCCGCGGTTTCAAGGCGGGCCGCTTCTCGTTCAACGTGAAGGGCGGCCGCTGCGAAGAGTGCCGCGGAGCGGGCGTGCAGACCATCGAGATGAATTTTCTGCCCGACGTCTACGTTACGTGCAAGACGTGCGGCGGACACCGCTACAACCGCGAGACGCTCGAAGTGAAGTATAAGGGCAAGTCGATCGACGACGTGCTGAACATGACGGTCAACATGGCCGTGGAATTTTTCGAGAACGTACCGAACATCCACCAGAAATTGCGGGCCATTCAGGAGGTCGGACTGGGGTACCTCACTCTCGGTCAACCCTGTACGACCCTTTCGGGCGGCGAGAGCCAGCGCATCAAGCTCGCGGCGGAGCTGTCGAAACGCGACACGGGCCGCACGCTCTACATCCTCGACGAGCCCACGACGGGACTTCATTTCGAGGATATACGGCAACTGCTCGACGTGCTGAACAAACTGGTCGACCGCGGCAATACGGCCATCGTCATCGAGCACAACCTCGACGTGGTGAAGGTGGCCGACCACCTGATCGACATCGGACCCGAGGGGGGCGCCGCGGGCGGGCGGATCGTCGCAGCCGGAACCCCGCACGAGGTGGCGCGCTGTGCGGCGAGCTATACGGGGCAATTTCTGGCGCGTATGGGTATCTGATCCGTTCGGGCACCGTATTTGTACTCGTAGCGCAAAACCTTATGCGCTATGAGAAAGTTTATCGTTATTGCTTTGGGTGTGCTGCTTTGCGCGGGCGCCTACACCGTGATCGGACAGAAGAAGATGCTGTCGCCGAAGGAAGAGAAGCGCGAAGTGCGCGAAAAACGGCGTGCGGACCGCATCGCCGAATTCGAGAAACACGTCGATTCGATCGTGCTTTCGCGGAATTTCCAGTTCAATCCCCAGACCATGCAGCGCATGCCGGCCGGACCGATCCGTCAGCTGCTCAATCCGCAGTTCAACCTCGGCATCTGGGACGGAACGATGGATATTTGCCTGCCGTACATCAAAGGATACGTCTCCCCGTACTATGTAACCATCCTGAACTATACGATCGGCAACGTGCAGGGGTATACGACCGAACAGACCAACGAGGGCTGGATGGTAACCTTCTCCACGTCGCTCTTCACGGCGTCGACCTATACGTTCACGCTGGAAATCTTCACGCGCACGGGCGGCGCGACGCTGACGATCACCAACCCGTGGTATAATCCCGTGCAGTATTCGGGCACCATCACGCAACTTTATTAGGGGCCATGCGTGCGGGACGTTGCATACTGAACCTCGTATTGTGTCTGGGTACCGCTGCGGCGGCCGCCCAGACGCAGCAGGTTACGATCGAGGCCGGCGACAGCATCCCTCTGACCACCGTCGTCCCCGTGCAGCAGACGCCCGTGCGGATCACCGAACGGACGACCGTCTACGACGAAAGCGAACGGGGCATGAACCGGGCCGAACGCCGTGCCTACAAAGCCCGGCTTTTCGCCCAGCGGATCGACTCGCTGATCCAGAGCCGCAACTACATGTTCTTCCCGAACAGCATGCAGGGTTTGCCGGGCGGCATGATCCGGAACATCTATGCCGAATATTTCTTTTTCGGCCTTTTCGTGGACCATGCCGAAGTGCACCTGCCCACGGAGCGGAGTTTCACGCAGCATTTGGGAATGCTCAACTTCGATTCGATGAATATCCGCAACTATCAGGCGTCGCATCTGCAATGGGGATGGAACGTTACGATGAATGTTTTCGACGGCGACGTGTGCTACACGGCCGATCTGGAGATTTCGACCATCACGGGCGAAGCCGTGCTCACGCTGCTCACGCCCACGGTAACGATGCGCTACGTCGGAGCCTTGTGGAACGGCCGCTGGGCGGGCGGGCCTCCGAGACGCTGACCCGGTGCGGGCGGGCCGCCGTGCCTGATGCGGGATCGCCGCGGCATCCGTTTCGAAGACGGCGGGCGGACGTGTCCGTCGCACGGTCGGCAGGCAGCTCCGACTGCGCCGTACGACGATACGTCGTGTCCCGGGAAGGTTATTCGGACCGGGGCGTATCCCTATGCGACGCCGCGGGGGCGGCTGCCCGCCTGCGGGGGTCCGCCCCGTATGAAGCGGCAAAGGAACTTCGCCGTTTGGCCTATTTTTTGTATATCAAGGCCACAGCCGAGGCAGAGACGCCCTCCTCGCGGCCTTCGAAGCCGAGGTGCTCTGTGGTCGTAGCTTTGACCGACACGCGGTCGACGCCTACACCCATTGCACCGGCCATCGCCGCGCGCATCGCTTCGATGTGCGGGCGCAGTTTCGGCTTCTGCATCGAGATCGTGCAATCGACATTGCCGATCTCGTATTTTTTTTGCCGCAGCAGCTCCGCGACCCTCCGCAAGAGGATTCGGGAGTCGATGCCGGCGAAATCGTCCGAGGTGTCGGGAAAGTGCAGTCCGATGTCGCCGAGGGCCGCAGCTCCCAGCAGTGCGTCGCACACGGCGTGGATCGCCGCGTCGCCGTCCGAGTGGGCGATACATCCTTTGGTATGGGGGATTTCGACACCCCCGAGCACGAGCCGCAGCCCCTCGCCGAGGGCGTGCACGTCGTAACCGTGTCCTATTCTGAAGTCCATGAGCGAAGTGTTTTCCGTCAAAGATACGAATAAGTCGGGCGCAAAAGCAAATTTATTCGCATTTTGCCGGGAAAGAGTGTCTGAGACGAAGCCAAAGATGCGAACCAAGTCGGGCGCACGAGCGAATCTGTTTGCGTTTGCCGGGCGGGGAGCGCCTGAGCCGGCGTCCGAAGATGCGCATTTTATTCCGTATCCGTTCCGTCCGAAGCGGAGGATTGCGGCGGCGGTAATAAAAACGGGCCGATCCCTTGTCCGTTCGGCGAAAATCGTTAATTTTGCAAATAGAACGCAAATACTTTCTATATATGTCTGCAATCGCATCTTTGGAACCCAAGACCGTGTGGGAGATTTTCGACGCCATCACGCAGGTTCCGCGCCCTTCGAAACGGGAGGGAAAAATCATCGATTTTCTGATCGCATTCGCCGAAAAACACGGGATCGAATACCGGAAAGACGCTACCGGCAACATCGTGATGCGCAAGCCCGCCACTCCGGGCTACGAGTCGCGTCCCGCGGTGATCCTTCAGGCTCACATGGACATGGTCTGCGAGAAGAATTCGGACGTGGAGTTCGATTTCGACGAAGACCCTATCCGCACCCGCATCGACGGGGAGTGGGTGAAGGCCGAGGGCACGACGCTCGGCGCCGACGACGGCATCGGCATGGCGGCGGCGCTCGCCGTGCTGGTCGATCCCGCGTCGGAGCACGGACCGGTCGAGGCGCTCTTCACGGTGGACGAGGAGACGGGGCTCACGGGTGCTTTCGGACTGGGCGAGGGAATGCTCGAAGGCAAATACCTCATCAACCTCGATTCGGAGGACGAGGGCGAGATCTTCATCGGATGCGCCGGCGGTGTCGACACCGTCGCCACGTTCCGCTATGCGACCGAAGAGGCGCCGAAGAACTATGCCTATTTCCGGCTCGGTGTTTCCGACCTCGTGGGCGGCCACTCGGGCGACGACATCGACAAGGGACGCGCCAATTCGAATAAGATCGCGGCCCGTCTGCTGTGGGAGGGCATGCAGAGTTTCGGGCTGAGGCTGAGTTGTTTCGACGGGGGCAATCTCCGCAATGCCATCCCGCGCGAGGCATATGCCGTCTTCGGCGTACGGGAGCATGCGAAGGACGAGTTCCTGAAGCGCTTCCGTCTGTTCGCGGAGGAGGTGAAGGCCGAATTCAAGTTTTCGGAGCCCAAGCTCGAACTGTCGCTCGTCGAACTGCCGTCGGTGGATACGGTCCTCGACGCCGCGTCGCAGCGCGCGCTGGTCTATGCTCTCGTGGGTGTGCCCAACGGCGTGATCGCCATGTCGCAGGCCATGCCCGGATTGGTGGAGACCTCGACCAACCTCGCGTCGGTGAAATTCGTCGGCGACGGGCGGATCGTCGTTACCTCGTCGCAGCGTTCGTCGGTCGAGAGCGCCAAGACCTATGTGATGCGGATGGTCGAATCGGTCTTCGCGCTGGCCGGCGCCGACGTCGTCCATTCGGACGGTTATCCGGGCTGGGCTCCCGATCCGCAGTCGAAACTGCTGGCGGTTACGAAGGAGTGCTACCGCGAGCGATTCGGTGTCGAGCCCAAGGTGCGGGCGATCCATGCCGGACTGGAGTGCGGCCTTTTCCTTGAGAAATATCCCGGTCTGGAGATGGTTTCGATCGGCCCTACGCTGCGCGGCGTCCATTCGCCCGACGAACGGCTGGAGATCGCCACGGTGCCGAAGTTCTGGAATCTGCTCTCCGATGTGCTGAAGCGAATCCGATGAATCCGCTTCGGGCTGTGTGTCTGACCGCGGGGATCATCGCCTCTCTCTCCGCGGCGGCACAGGAACCTGAAACCTATTATTATCCCTACGAGGCGGAGCCGGCAGAGCGCATTTCGATGCTGCTCACCGACTCCGTATTGTTTTACAGAGCCGTGCAGACGCCGGTCGACCTCTTCGGCGAAGCGACGGACTACGACCTGTCGTTCGTGCGATCGAAACGCCGCGGAGAGGAATACGCCGCGGAGCGGACCGAGGTGAACGGCGCGGAGGTGGGATGGCGCTATTTCGCCGCGCTGCGTGCGCTCGGAGCCGAGGAGCGGACCATGGCCGGATTGCAGATGTCCGACGGCCGTCTCGGAGGCCCGAACGGGCTCCGGTCGTTCCGCCTCGGCGACGGGGAGCTGCTGCCCGCGGGCCGTGCGGCTGCGGGGTTCACGGACCGCAACTATCTGTTCGCCGCAAAGGCCTCCTATGCCGGTGCATGGGGCCGCGGTTGGGATTATTCCGCTGCCGTGGATGCCCGCACGGGCCGCGACCTGCATGTGCGGGGCGTCTTCACGAATGCCTTGACCGCTTCGTTGCGGGCGACCAAACGGTTGGGCGAGGGACACAGGCTGTCGCTCGCGGCGATTTTGCCGCCGTCGATGCGTGGGCTCAGGTCGGGTTCGACCGAGGAGGCGTTCACGCTGACGGGCGACCGCCTCTACAATCCCGCGTGGGGTTATCAGGACGGCAAGGTGCGCAGTGCCCGCGTCAGGCGCGAATTCCTGCCATTCGCCGTCGCCTCCTATGCCGTGCCGCTTTCGGCCTCGACCGATCTCGAAACGACCGTCGGAGCGGTGGCGGGCGTGTCGAAATACAGCACGCTCGGATGGTACGACGCCCGCACGCCCCTACCCGACAACTACCGTTATCTGCCGAGCTATACGGGCGACCGCGAAACCGAGGAGGCATGGCGGTCGCGCGATCCGCGCTACACGCAGATCGATTGGGACGAGCTTTATGCCCAGAACCGCATGAAGGGCGGCGAGGCTGTCCACGCGCTCGAAGACCGGGTGGAGCGGATCTGCGACTTGCAGTTCGACGCGGTGTTCGCAACCCGTGTCGGCGAACGGCTGACGCTGCACTACGGAGCGGCCGTTCGCTGGAACCGCACCCGGAGCTACAAACAGATGCGCGATCTGCTCGGTGCCGCCTACCGGACGGATATAGACCAGTACCTCGTAGACGACGACACCTACGGCAACCTTCTGCAAAACGATCTGCGGCATCCGAACCGCCGAATCGGCGTGGGCGACCGTTTCGGATACGATTACGCGCTCACGACGCTCGATGCGGGGCTGCGCGTGCAGATCCAGTACCGCGCCGACCGCTTCCGCTGCGACGCCGGGACCGAAATCCGCGAAAGCTCGGTACGGCGCAGAGGCTATTTCGAAAAGGAGCTCTTCTCGGGCGGACGTTCCTACGGCTGTTCGGCCGCAATCCGTTTCACACCTTATCTTTTCAAGATTTCGGCGGGGTGGGCCTTCTCGCCGAAATCCTATGTCGGGGCCTCGGCGATGGCCGCCGCCGAACGACCCGATGCGGAGGCGCTGTTCCTCCAGCCGCAGTACAACAACCGCACGGCGGATCGCCCCCGTCTGCGCAGACGCTGGGCGGGAGAGTTGGTTTTCAACTACACGGACCGCACGTTCGACCTGCGGGCGGCTGCCTATGTGCAGCTCTCCCGCGACGGGATGGAGGCATGGCGCTATTACGACGATCTGGCCGGTCTCTTCTGCGATCTCTCCGCTTCGGGTATCGGAATGCGCGCTTACGGCATCGAGGCGGCGGCCGCCATTCGGCTCTCCTACCGCTGGCGGCTGTCGCTGGCCGCGGCAGTCGGGCGCTATGAGTACGACCGCGATCCGCGTCTGACGATCCTCGCCGATGCGGACAATGCGCCCGTGGAGGTCGGCGCCGTGAGCCACATGGGCGGCTGCCGGACGGGCAATGCGCCGCAGAGGTCGGCCCTGACCGAGATCGTCTATTTCGGACCGAAAGGGTGGGGCTTCCGCTGTACGGCAGCCTATGTCGGCGGCCGCTATGCCGAACCCGCGTTCCTGCGCCGCACGGAGCGCGTGGCGCGGCAGGCCGCCGCGACGGCCGAGGCGTTCGACCGTTTCACGGAGCAGGAGCGGCTCGCCGATGCCTTCGCGCTCGGCGCCTCGGCCTTCAAGACTTTTTATTTCGATGCATCGCGTCTCACGATTTCGCTCATGCTCCGCAATCTGCTCAACGACCGCGATCAGGTCTACGCCGCCTACGAATCGCTGCGCGTGCGGCGGATGCGCAGCGGCGACACCTACGCCTATGCGCCGTTCGAGACCCGCCGCACCTATGCCTATCCGCGGTCGTTCTACGTTTCGGTCTCGTATCGGTTCTGAATGTTTTGTGGTTTATCGTATAATATATTCGAAATAAGGTTTTTGTGTGTTTTTTGCAATATTTTTTTGCGGTGTAGAAGCGTGTTTGTTTATTTCTCATTGCCGTTATCGGTATTAACCTGCATGGATGTGATGAGCAATCAATTCCTATTAAATCTATGTCTCAGGACTATACGGCAAAGTTACCACAACATGATGCAGTTGTCTACGACGATATTCGATTCAGTTTGAATAACATTGCTTCAAGTACACGAACGTTAAGCGGTAAAGAGTACAAAATTGTTGCATCGAATGACGAGATGGACATAACGATGATTTCGTATCTGTTCATTGATAAAATAGACGGAGGATATTTATTGGAACATTACACTGAAGATAAACGGTTGATCGCCTCGATACGATGTAATGAAAATCTCATGATTGAGGATATATTTATTGAATCATTGCCTGAAACGAGAGGGTTACGGTTTTGGTGGGTTTGTACACAAGCTCGATATAATGAAATGAGAAAATATCGGGAAACAGAAGGTGGTATGTGGATGGATATAGCAAACGATTGGTTGCCGATGTCTACGATCAGCGCCATAGCTTCTGGATTGTATTGTATGGGAACTAAATAATCAGGTAATAATGTATTTGGCTGTTCTGACGACGCTGGCCGGATTGCATTTCGCGATCGTCGCCGTGTATCTGATTACGCGCAAGATCGACTATCCTTTGTGGGTCTATGTCGCGGTTGCACTGTTCTGCTGGTGGCCGCCGGCGATTCTGCTCGTCCAGTTCCATGCGGAGAAGCGATTGGCGACTTGTGCGGCGGAGCGGACGCTCGCGGAGGATAAATTCCATCTGTCGGGTCTGACCGCGGTCTGTTCCGTGGTTTTGCAGGGCTTTACGGCTATGTACGGCAGGTCGGCGATACCGGCTGCTGCGGACGATGTCGTGCCGCTCTTTTCCGCGGCCGCATCGCTGCTGTCGACCGTAGTGCTGTTGTACGCCTTGCATCTGTTGCAGAAGAAGAACGAACGAAATATGAACGAAAACAGGAGCCGGAAAAACGGCTCCTGTTTTCGTGTGCCCGATCCGCACCCTTTCCGTAACCGTGTCTTTTGCTCCTGCGGCTGAACCTTACGGGCCGAAGTTGCATGGGGTGGTTTCATCCGGCCGCGGTCGTCCGGCCCGCGGCGGTGCGAGGCCCGTGGTCGCGGGTTGAACGATCTTCCTCATCGGCCGACGATGGCTGGCGCGCCTGTCCGAGAACGGCAGAAAACGGGATATATACTAAAATAAGAATCTTTCCCGAGCGGTCTTGAACGAATTTTTTGCGTTGTGAGTGCCGGATTTCCATAATTTTTGTAAATTGAGGCGGAAAATCCACTTAAAACTTCAGACATATGATTATCGGTATTCCTAAAGAGATCAAGAACAACGAGAACCGCGTCGCTCTGACGCCTTCGGGCGCATGCGAGATGATCAAGCACGGCCACCGCGTCTGCATACAGGCTTCGGCCGGCGCGAACACCGGATTTCCGGACGAAGCCTATGCGGCCGTAGGTGCCGAGATACTGCCTACGATCGAGGAGATCTATGCGCAGGCGGAGATGATCGTGAAGGTCAAGGAGCCGATAGCCCCCGAATACGGGTTGATCCGCAAAGATCAGCTCGTGTTCACCTACTTCCATTTCGCCAGCAGCGAACCGCTCACCCGGGCGATGATCGACAGCGGGGCGGTCTGCTGCGCCTACGAGACCGTCGAACGTGCGGACCGCTCGCTGCCGCTGCTGATTCCCATGTCGGAAGTCGCGGGCCGCATGTCGACGCAGGAGGGGCTTTACTTCCTCGAAAAGCCCCACGGCGGCAAGGGTGTGCTGCTGGGCGGTGTTCCGGGCGTGAAGCCGGCCAAGGTGTTCGTGATCGGCGCAGGCGTCGTGGGAACCGCCGCAGCACGAACGGCAGCCGGTACGGGTGCCGACGTTACGATCTGCGATATTTCGCTGCCGCGTCTGACCTATCTGGCCGACGTGATGCCCGGGAACGTGAAGACGCTGATGTCGTCCGAATACAACATCCGCGAGGAGCTCCGGCACGCCGATCTGGTGATCGGGTCGGTGCTGATCCCGGGTGCGAAGGCCCCGAAGCTCGTTACGCGCGACATGCTCCGTGATATGGAGCCCGGGACGGTGATGGTCGATGTGGCCATCGACCAAGGCGGTTGCTTCGAGACGTCGCGGCCCACGACGCACGAGGATCCCGTCTATTTCGTCGACGGTATCCTGCACTATTGCGTGGCGAATATCCCGGGGGCCGTGCCCTATACCTCGACGCTCGCACTGACCAATGCCACGCTGCCCTATGCGCTCCAGTTGGCCGACAAGGGATGGCGCCGCGCCTGTCGGGAAAACCGCGAACTGGCGCTCGGGCTCAACGTCGTGGAGGGGAAAGTCGTCTATAAGCCCGTGGCCGATGCGTGGGGGCTTCCCTGCGAGGCGCTGAACCTGTAAACGGTTCGGGCCGTGCGCCCGGTGCCGATGGCCTAAAAAGAGTTCGGAGCTTTGTCGGTCGCCGTGTCGCCGGTTGTCGGATCACGGCCGCCGGCCGGGGCGGTGTCGGAACGTCCGGATGCAGCGAAAGCCGCATCCGGCTTTTCATTCCGCATAGCTTTTCGTACCGCCCGGCTTTTCGTTTCGGCAAACCGAATGGACGCGGTCTTGCGCCCGACCTATTTTCTTGACCTTCGATTTCGTCTCAGATGCTTCCGTCCGGTAAAACGCGAATAAATTTGTTTTTGCGCCCGACTTATTCGTATCTTTGCCCGTAAAAACAGACAGATTTATGGCAGGTTCCAATTTTGTGGACTACGTGAAGATTTTTGCCCGTTCGGGGCACGGAGGTGCGGGCTCCGCCCATTTCCGGCGCGAGAAGTTCGTGGCCTTCGGAGGTCCCGACGGCGGCGACGGCGGTCGGGGTGGCAGCATCGTGTTGCAGGGCGACCGTCAGTATTGGACGCTCATCCATCTCAAGTACCAGCGCCACCAGTTCGCCGGGGACGGAGAGAACGGCTCGGGCGCCCGCTCGTCGGGCAAGGATGCGAAGGACATCGTGATACCCGTGCCGCTGGGGACGGTGGCGCGCAATGCCGAGACGGGCGAGATCGTCGGAGAGGTAACGGCCGAGGGCGAGCGGCTCGTGCTGCTCAAGGGCGGCCGCGGCGGGCTCGGGAACTGGCACTTCAAAAGCGCTACCAATCAAACGCCGCGTTACGCCCAGCCCGGCGAAGAGGGAGCCGAAGGGGCTTTCATCCTCGAACTCAAGGTGCTGGCGGATGTGGGGCTGGTGGGCTTCCCCAATGCGGGCAAGAGTACGCTGCTCTCGGTGGTCTCGGCGGCGAAACCCAAGATCGCCGACTATGCGTTCACTACGCTCGAACCCAATCTCGGGATCGTTGAGGTCCGCGACCACAAGTCGTTCGTGATGGCCGACATCCCGGGAATCATCGAGGGGGCGCACGAAGGCCGCGGACTGGGCACCCGTTTCCTGCGCCACATCGAACGCAACTCGGTGCTGCTTTTCATGATTCCGGCCGACAGCGACGACATACGCCGCGATTACGACATCCTGCTGGGCGAACTCACGCAGTACAATCCCGAACTGCTCGACAAACAGCGTTTGCTGGCCGTTACGAAGTGCGACATGCTCGACGAAGAGTTGATGGATCAGATGCGCGGCCATCTGCCCGAGGGGATACCCGCTCTTTTCATCTCGTCGGTCTCGGGATTGAATATTCCGCAGCTGAAAGACATGCTTTGGGAGGCGCTTCAGCGATAGCGAGGTCGATCTCGTAGTTTACGATGCGGAGCGAGAGTTCTCCGTTGAAGTAGTCTACGATCCCGTTTACGGAGCCTGTGCCCGGCGGCACGGGCTCCTCCGCATAGTGGCAGGAGGGGAGGACCCGCACCGGAAATCTGCCGCCGGAGGAGTCTGCGAGGGTCCTCACGGTCGTCTGCAAGGCTCCGGTCTCGGGATCGCGTCCGCACCACGGCTCGCCCGCTTCGAGGAACCGGACCGTTTCGAAACGCACGTAGCGGTCCGCATCGCCGGCCGTGAGTTCGGCGAACCGCACTGTCTGCGGACGGCGCGTGCCGGCATTGAGCGCCGTGCAGCGGATGTAGCGGTCCAGCTCGGAGCCCGGAATGCGGTCGACGCTGTATTCGCCCGTGGGCGGGGCGCCTAACTGCACCTTGCCGCCGTAGTCGCCGAGCGCCAGTCCGGAGCAGTAGACCGAGACGCGCGCACCCAATGGGAAAAGATTGGCGAGGTCGGTGCGGTCCACGGCGATTTCGATGCCGCCCGAGGCATCCTCCACGACGAGCGTCTTGGGAAATTCGTCCCGTATGTCGTTGGCCGTTACGATCCCTTCGATTTTGAGTTCCCGTGTCAGACGGGTGGATGAGCCCCGGCATAGCGATTTGAGATGGGCGATGGAGACGAAGGGTCCGTTCTCATCGTCGAATTCGAGGCGTGTGGCCGAGTTGCACGCCGCACCTGCGAGAGCCGCCGCAAACAGCAGGCTGCCGGCCGCCGCACGCAGCATCGCACGGTAACGGGGCGTTTGCCGCCGCGGCCGCTCGGCGGAGGATCGCAGCGAAGACATCGTCGCGGAACTGCCCCGGATGCCGATCTGGTTGGACCGGGCCTTAATACCAGCAATCCGTCTCATCGCGCAGTTTGAGCAGATAGCGGGGCGCGTCGTCCGCCCCCGAGGTGTACTGGAGGATGCCGACGAGGAGCACCTCGCATTCGGGAATCGCCCGGTCCGCGAAATCGGCATACGCACGCGTGTAGGTGCGGATGGTGTTGCCATCGGCGTCGGTGAAGCGTTTGTATCCGGCCCACGTCGCCTCCTCGACCGTTTCGGGGGCGTAGCGGAGGCCGTCGATGCGGACCAGCCGTCCGGCCATGTCGGGCGTGAGTTCGCCGATCGTGCAGACGGCCGGCCGCAGCGGGGAGTACGTGTCGCCGCGGAAGACGTGGGCATCGAGCGCGGCGCGCGAGCCGAGGTAGTCGGTGGCATAGCCGCTGCCCGCTTCGGGGAGGCGGCCGATTTGCAGCACGCCGTAGCTTTCTCCGAGCGCGAGCCCCCGAAGTCCGACCGTCAGTTCGCAGCCCTCGGGGTAGACGTTGTGCAGACCGTCGATGCCGGCCATCAGTTCCGCGGCAGCGCCCTGCTCTTCGAGGACGAGCGTGCGGTAGAAATTGCCGGCGCGATCGCTCGTAACGACACGGCCGCGGACGAAGATGTCGCTTTCGATCCGGACCGTCCGACCTGCATAGAGGCGGTGCAGTTCGGCGAGGGTCGTGGTCGCCGGAGGAGTTTCGATCGTCGTCGCGGGAGTGCCGGCGTCGTCGTAGCAACCCGCGGAGAACAGCGAGAGCACCGCGCCGCAGAGCAGGCCGCGACGGCGGATGACGGTGTGTCGGAAGAGGCGCCAAAACATGATTTTGCCGGTTATTCGATGCGGGAGTCCTTGAGACCGAGAAAGTAGAGGATGCCGTCGAGCCCGATGGTCGAGATCGACTGCCGGGCCGTGGCCTTCACTTTGGGTTTGGCGTGGAATGCGATGCCCAGACCCGCGATGCTCAGCATCGGCAGGTCGTTGGCACCGTCGCCCACGGCCACCGACTGCGCGAGGTTGATCTCCTCGAACTGGCACAGCAGCCGCAGCAGTTCGGCCTTGCGGCGTCCGTCGACCACCTCGCCCGTGAAGCGGCCAGTGAGCCGTCCGTCCTCGATCTCCAGTTCGTTGGCATAGACGTAGTCGAATCCGTATTTCTGGCGCAGATAGTTGCCGAAATAGGTGAAACCGCCCGAAAGGATTGCTGTCTTGTAACCCACACGCTTGAGGATCGTCATCATGCGTTCGAGCCCTTCGGTGATGGGCAGGCGGCGGGCGATGTCCTCCATCACCGAGACATCCAGCCCCTTGAGGAGCGCCACGCGCTGCGTGAAACTTTCGCGGAAGTCGATCTCGCCCCGCATGGCGCTGGCCGTGATGGCGCGCACGCGGTCGCCGACGCCGGCCCGTTCGGCCAGTTCGTCGATCACCTCGGTCTCGATGAGCGTCGAATCCATGTCGAAGCAGATCAGGCGGCGGCTGCGGCGGTAGATGTCGTCCTTCTGGAACGAAACGTCGAGCCCCATGTCCGAGAGGTTCATGAAGCGCTCCTGCATGGCGCTCTTGGCCGCATCGTCGAGCGAGCCGCGGACCGAGAGTTCGATGCACGATTTGGCTGCGCGGTCGTCCTCGCGCAGCGGTACACGTCCCGTGAGGCGGCGGATGGCGTCGATGTTGAGCCCGTGCTCGGCCACCACGCGCGTAACTTCGGCGATGTGGCGGGCCGTAACCTGCCGCCCGAGCAGGGTGATGATGTAGCGGTTGCGGCCCTGAAGGCTGACCCAACCGTTGTAGTCCGCTTCGGAAATCGGGGTGAAACGGATCATCACGCCCAGCTCCGATGCCTTGAAGAGCAACTCTTTCATGATGTTTCCCGATTTGTCGGAGGTCGTCCGGAAGAGGATGCCCAACGTCAACGACTGGTGGATGTTGGCCTGTCCGATGTCGAGGACGAAGGCGTCGTAGCGGGCCAGAATTTCGGTGAGCGACGAAGTCATGCCGGGCTTGTCTTCGCCGGATATGTTGATCTGGATGATTTCGACTTTGCTTTCCATTGTACGGTCGTTTATTCGCTTTTGTAGCACAAAGATAGGGATATTCTCCTTTTTTTGGTTATTTTTGCCGTGCGAATCGCCCCATTTCGTTAAGCCGGGCGCAGAGCCGGACGGCCAGTGCGGGCTTTGCCGAGGCGGGAAATGGAAAAAAGGTATTCGACGGAAACGAATATGCACCCTCTTTTTTTTCAGGCCGACCGGTTGCAGCCGTTGATGCTGCCCGACAGCGTGCAAAAAGCGAACCTCGCCGAGACGATCGACAAGGTCGTGCACATGGATTACAGAGCGTTTTTCATGGGGATGCTCGGCGATGCCGTGTGGATCGTGCTGAAGATCGTGCTCGCATTGCTCATCTATGCCGTGGGCCGCTGGATCATCCGACGGATCGTCCGGGTGCTGGATGCCGTGCTCGAACGCCGGCAGATCGACGTGTCGCTGCGCTCGTTTCTGCGTCATACGATGCGCGTGGTCTTCTCGCTATTGCTGATTCTGAGCGTGATCCAGACACTCGGCGTAAACGTTACCTCGATCATCGCGCTCTTCGCTTCGGCTACGTTGGCCGTCGGTATGGCGCTGAGCGGCACGGCGCAGAACTTCGCCGGCGGCGTGATGATCCTGCTCATGAAACCCTATCGCGTGGGGGACTACATCTCCGCACAGGGGCAGTCGGGGACCGTGAAGGAGATCAAACTCTTTTCGACGGTGATTCTTACGGCGGACAACCAGACGATCTATATTCCCAACAACACCATCGCTACGGCGATCATCGACAACTACTCGACGGCCGAGTTGCGCCGTGTGGAATGGACGGTGGGCATCTCCTACGGCGACGACGTGGACGTCGCCCGCCGGGCGATCCTCGAACTGCTCGAAGCCGATCCGAGGGTGGAGCGGAGTCCGGCGCCCGTGGTGTGGGTGGCTGCGCTCGCGGACAGTGCGGTGAATCTTTCCGTGCGGGCGTGGGTGAAGAACGCCGACTACTGGAACGTCTTTTTCGAATACAACGAGAAAATGTACAAGACACTGCCCGAGAAGGGAATCGGCTTCCCTTTCCCGCAGATGGATGTGCATGTGAAACGGAACTGATACTAATCTTTATATAACGCAGAACGATGGAACTCAAAGAGATTTTGGCGATTTCGGGTCAGCCCGGCCTTTACAGATATGTGGCGCAGTCGACGCGCGGCGTGATCGTGGAGTCGCTTCTCGACGGCAAACGGATGAATGCCGCCGCCAATGCCAAGGTCAGCGCGCTGACCGAGATTTCGATGTTTACCGAAGGCGACGATATTCCGCTCGCGGAGGTGTTCGACCGGATTTACGTGCAGACGGGCGGCAAGGAGGCGATCAGCCACCGGGAGACGCCCGAGCGAATCAAGGCGGCGTTCGCCGAGGTGCTTCCCGAATACGACCGCGACCGCGTGCATGTCTCGGATATGAAGAAATGTTTCGCATGGTATAACATCCTCGTCGGTGCAGGCTTCACGAAGTTCGAACTGCCGAAAGACGAGAAGGACGGAACCGAAGCGGAGGCGTAGGAGGGGCCGGATGCCTTACAGAGGGGGGGGAGCCGTCGTGTAAGCGGCGGATACCCCCTTTCCCTTTTTCGGGGCATTCGGACCAGAGGTTCCGGTTCCTGTTCCGGTTCCTGTTCCGATTCCTGTTCTTGTTCCGGTTTAGGTTCTGGTTCTGGTTCCTGTTTCGGTTCCGCTGCGGGCGATCTGTCCGCAGACGGCAGGCGTGCGTTCCGCATGTGCGGAGCACCGGTCCTTTCGGAATAGCGGCGGAACGGGATCGTCTTCCGTTTCCCGTCGTTACGATTCGGTGAACTTTTTCGGCATGATTTACAAAGCGTCCGATTTGTATTATATTTGTATCGTTCGATTCATTTACGAAAGAAGGCCGCCGGCAGGCTTTCGCAAAAGAGATGCAGCTATGGATAAAAGAAAGTGTATGGCGCTCGTGGCGCACGACAACATGAAACACGACCTTGCGGAGTGGGTCGACTGGAATTGCAGGAAACTGAGCCGGCATCGGCTGGTTTGTACGGGAACGACCGGTAAGATGGTGGAAAAGACGTTGCTCGACCATCGTGAGACGCACGACCTCGACGACTGTCCCGAAGCGCTCGAACTCGAAATCACACTGCTCAAATCCGGTCCCTTGGGCGGCGACCAGCAGCTCGGCTCGATGATCGCGGACGGGAAGATCAGCGCCCTGTTCTTTTTCTGGGATCCGATGTCGGCCCAGCCGCACGATGTGGATGTCAAGGCCCTGCTGCGTCTGGCGACGCTCTACAATGTACCGACGGCGGTGAACCGCTCGACCGCCGATTTCCTCATTTCGTCACCGCTCTTCGACGACGACGATTACGAACCCGTGGTGAAGGATTACAGGGCTTACGTCGAACGGGTGCTGGAATAGACGCGGGGCCCCGGCAAGGTGCGGATGCTCCGACCCGTGTGCGGAAGGAGGGGTCCCCTCTTTTCGGATGGATGCTTCCGCTTCCGCAAGAACGAGGGTTGGGGGGCGAATCTTCGGACGTGTCGAACGAAAAGAGGCTGTCTGCGCAAACCGCGCGGACAGCCTCTTTTGCATTCGGGAGCGTTCGGTGGATCAGAATACGATCATCGACGGGAACCAGTAGATGGTTTCGTTCTCGCTCAGGTAGGGGATCGTTTGCTCCAATGTGCCGTCGGCACCGAGGACCGCGATGTAGGTTTTCAGATAGTTGGCGCCCCAGCCGTCCTTGGTGTAGCTGACGTAAATCTTTCCGGTGTCGGGATCGACCGCAACGCCCGAACCGTATACCGAATATCCCTCGGGCATAGACCACAGATCGGAGAATGTGCCGGTGGCGACGTCGTATTTGCCCAGTGCCTTGCCGTAAACGCTCCAGCCGCTTCCGATCTGTTGGATGAAGTAGAGGCTGCTGCCGTCCGGAGCGGCTGCAAGGGAGCGGGGAGTGTAGGCCATCGAATTGAAATAGAGCGAGTAATCGCCTGTCGGGATGGTCGTTACCTTGTCGTTTGCGGGGTCGATCCGAACGATCTGCGTGTTGTTGGCAGCCCATACCGAACCGTCGTTCAGCGTAACGAAACCGGTCGCGGCGTCGCAGAGTTCGGTGGGGGCGCCGCCGGTCGAGGGATCGTAGGAGTAGACCTTGTTCGAGAAGATGAAGTAGAGTTTGCCGCCCGCGGCGCAGAGGTCTCGACCGCCGTTGAAGCCTTCGAAAATGCGGTCGTTCGTGTCGAGCGTCAGCGGATTGAGGCCCACTTTGTAGACGCCGCCGCCGCTGGTGATGTAACCCGTCGTTGCGTCGAATACGGTGAAGCCCATCACTTGTCGCAGTTCGTCGGTGTAATTTTCGCCGGAGAGCTCCGACTTGTAGTTGAAGTCCGCATCGGTTTCGACGATGAAGTGCTCGTCCTTGGCCGTGAGGTACGTCAAACCGTTCGTTGCGTTGCGGACCATCGTAACGCCCGTGTTGCCCAGCGGATGTTCGGGATTGACGGAGGCATAGACGCGGCTGATCCACTCGCCGTCGACGTAGTAGTTGACCGAAGCGGGCATCTTGCCGAGCTGTCCTTCGTTGTAGACGAAGAATCCGCCTTCGGGCAGCGTGCAGTAGAGTTTCACGGCCGCCATCATCGCGTGGCCCGAGAGGTCCGTGCCGACGATCTTCAGCCGTTCGCCGTTGGCGGCGGCCGTTGCGGCTGCCGGAGCGGTTACGGTTACTTTGCCTGTCTGCTCGTCGAGTCGGGCGGTCCAGCCTTCGGGTACGGACATCAGCTCCACGAAAGCGACCCGGGCGGCGGTATAGGCGATTTCGGCCGTCTGGCCTGCGGGAACATAGAGCGTGGCGGATGCGAACAGCAGCGAGCTCTCCTTGTATTTGGCGATCGTGATGGCCGAACCGTCCGCCAGCGTCAGAATCACTGCGTCCTCGGTCTCATCCACGTCGCTGAAGAACGAGTCGCCCTGTGCCTTCACGGGGGCGCCGTTCGACTCTACTCGTTCGCCGTCGACGGTCCAATATCCCTCGTCGTCGATGGCCAGTACGGGCGAATGCCCGTCAGTGCCGGCCGGACCCGTCGCGCCTGCGGCACCCGTTACGGGAATCTTATCCTGCGAGTCGGGTGCGGTGATGAACTCGCCGTCCAGCGTCCAGTAAAGCACGCCGTTCTCCTCCTTCACGCCGATCTTCGCACCGTCGGTTCCGTTCGTGCCGTTCGTACCGTGCTTGACGACGATCGAGGTGTTGTTGCTGAAGTCGATTTTGTAGCCTTCGGTCGTTTCGGTTACTTGCGTGATCAGCGCCCCGTCCTGCATGGCCGTCTGGAGGGTCGTAACCTGCTGGTTGAGCGATGCGATGTCCGTCTTGATCTGTTCGATCTCCTGCCAGAGGGCCGTGTCGTCGTAATCGTCCGAGCAGCTCCAAGCTCCGGAAGCGGCTGCCGCGAGGCAGCATAAAGCGAATAATTTCTTCATCATATTTATAAAAATTAAAGTTAGGTGCACGAAAAAACCGCCTGCGTTCGCACACAAGCGGCTGTATGATGATAATCAAAGAGAAATCGTCGACAATAGCGACAGACCTTTCCGTTCGATTACGACCCGACACCCGCGAGCGTAACGCATGTGCGCAAGGCAGGTCTTCTGACTTGTCCCCTCTCCGCCGACGCCTTCCCGATCGCCGAGGATCAGTGGCTATGTGTGGCGGAGTCGTCCTCTCCCTGTCGGGAGGACCGGAACTCACAGCAGCAGGTACTGTCGCCGAATTGCACGGCGTTCCCTATTGATTCCCGTAAGCCTGAGCTTACTTCGGAAACCTTGGCGCGGCAAAGGTAACCATTTTTTCGGGATAATGTACCGCGGATTCGATTTTGTTTCGGAAAGAACGCTGCGGCCGTCCGTGAGGAGCGTCGGGATATTCCGTCCGTCCGGCTGGCTGACGAAAGGTCGTGCATCGTCGGTCGTGCGGCATGGCGGCGACGCCGTGCGGTACGGCGGGGCGATGTGCATTGCGGTGTAACGGGGAACTGCGGGAGTGTTGTATCGTCGGTGCTGCGGTAAGTCGGGGTACCGTCCGTCGTGGTGGGGCTGCCGTGGTGGGGCGCGGCGAAGTGTCGTATGATGCGATGCAGCGTTCCGTGCGGCGGGGTGAGCTTCGCCGGTTTTGCCGCGTATTGTTGAGCGATGCGGCAATCGGGTGGGGCGGCGGGGAGTGCCCGCTTCGCCGGCCGCTCCGTTCAGAGATCGTGCGACAGGGGAGCCGGAACGACTTGCGACGCATCGAAATCGCCCCAACGTTCGGCGATGGAGTCGATCGTGGCGAACAGCTCCGCGATGTCGGTGAGCGTTACGAGTTTGAGCCGCGTGGATTTGAAGTCGGGCAGCCCCTTGAAGTAGTTGGAAAGGTGGCGGCGCATCTCGATCACGCCCACGTATTCGCCCTTGACTTCGATGGATTTGGCCAGATGTTCGCGCGCGATGGCCGCACGCTCCCGCACCGACGGCTGCGGAAGCACTTCGCCTGTCGAGAGGAAATGCTTGATCTCGCGGAAGATCCACGGCCGTCCGTAGGTCGCGCGGCCGATCATCACCCCGTCCACTCCGTAGCGGTCGAACATCTCCCGGGCCTTGGGTCCCGAATCCACGTCGCCGTTGCCGATGATCGGTATGCGGATCGCGGGATTGTTTTTCACGGCGCCGATGAGCGTCCAGTCCGCCTCGCCGCGGTACATCTGGGCGCGCGTGCGGCCGTGGATCGTGAGGGCCGCGATGCCCGTGTCTTGCAGCCGGAGGGCGATCTCTTCGATATTTTTCGATTCGTCGTCCCAGCCCAGACGGGTTTTGACCGTTACGGGCATACGGACCGCCTCGACGATCCGGCGCGTCATCTCGACCATCAGCGGCACGTCGCGCATCATGCCCGAGCCGGCTCCGCGGCCGGCAATCTTCTTCACGGGGCAACCGAAGTTGATGTCGACGAGATCGGGTCCGGCGGCCTCGGCCATGCGCGCCGCTTCGACCATCGGTTCGATCCGGTTGCCGTAGATCTGGATGCCGACGGGCCGTTCGGCGTCGTCGAAGCGCAGCTTGGCGAGCGATTTGGCCGCGTCGCGGATCAGGCCGTCGGCCGATATGAATTCGGTGTAGACGACATCGGCCCCGAACCGTTTGCACATGTAGCGGAACGAAGGGTCGGTAACGTCCTCCATCGGCGCCAGAAAAAGGGGCCGGTCGCCCAGCTCTATGCCGGCGATTTTCATGACAGACGGGTTACGAGTATTTTGTCGATGCGCGCTCCGTCCATGTCCACGATTTCGAACCGGAACATCTGCCATTGCAGCTGTTCGCCCGTCTGGGGGATGTGCTCCAGCTCGTCGAGGATCAGGCCGCTGAGGGTGTTGTATTCGTTGTGCGGAAGAACGTCCTCCAAACCGTAGTAGGCCAGAAAGTCGTAGAACGGACATTGGCCGTCCACGAGTGCGGAGCCGTCTTCGCGCGGCACGATGTCGGGCTCCTCGCGCTCTTCGAGCATCGTGCCCACGAGCGCTTCGAGAATGTCGCGCAGCGTAACGATCCCCTGCGTAATGCCGAATTCGTCGCACACGATGCCGTAGCCGAGATGCTCGGTCCGGAGCTGTTCGAGCGCGTTGTAGACCTCGGTTTCTTCATGGAAGAACTTGGCCGGTCGAAGCACCTTCCGCACCGCGAAATCGGGATCGTTGATGTGGGTGAACAGATCCTTGAGGTAGACCACGCCCTCCACGCGGTCGAGATTGCCGTCGGCGACGGGAAAGCGGTTGTGCGGCGAACCGTCGACCAGTTCGCGGATGCGGTCGGCCGACATCGAGAGGTCGATCCAGACGATTTCGCTCCGGTGGGTCATGATCGAATCCACCGTGCGGTCGCCGAGCGAAAAGACGCGGCCCACGATCTTCTGCTCCACCTCCTGCACTTCGCCGTCTTCGGCGCCTTCCTGTATGATCGATCGGATTTCGGCTTCGGTTACTTTGCTTTCCGTCTCTTTGAGGCCCATGAGGCGCGTTACGGCTTCGATGCTCCGCGAAAGCAGCCATACGAAGGGGGAGGCCGCCACCGAGAGGATGTGCATGGGACGCGCCACGGCCTTGGCCACCCGTTCCGATGCGTTCAGTCCGATGCGCTTGGGGACCAGCTCGCCGAAGACGATCGTGATATAGGTAACGACTACGACGATGACCACCTGCGCGATCATCGTCGCGGTGCGCAGCGGCAGGCCCGTGGCGGCGAGCAGGACGCCGAAACGCCCGGCCAGCGCGTCGCCCGAATAGATACCCGTGAGGATGCCGATCAGCGTGATGCCGATCTGCACCGTCGAGAGGAACTTGTCGGGATCCTCGGCCAGCAGCAGGGCTTGCCGTGCCGTTTTGCTTCCCTGTTTGGCCTGCGTGTTCAGGTTCGACTTGCGGGCCGAGATGAGCGCTACTTCGGACATGGCGAAAAGACCGTTGAGCAGAATCAGCAGCAGAATGATGATTATTTCCATTGTATTCAGGTAATTATATGCTCCGCCGCACCGGAGTTTCCGGCCATCCGGACCGGAGGGCCGACCGCAGGTGCGTACGGGCAGGTAATCACGGGTCGTTATTTCGGAGACAAAGATACACATTGTTTGCGATTTTCATGCGGTTTGCGGAAGCTTTCCCCGAATTAGGGGATCCGGCGGGATTGATTTTTCGCCGAAAAGCGTTAAATTTGCCCCCAAATTCGTTGAAATGATGATGAAGATCGAAAACTTTGTTTCGGATGCGGTGCTCCGTTCCGCGGAGGCACTCTATGGCAGGCTCGAAGAGGGGCAGTTGCAGATACAGAAGACCCGCAGGGAGTTCGAGGGGGACTATACGCTCGTAACTTTTCCGCTGCTGCGACGAAGCCGCAAGTCGCCCGAAGCGACCGCGAACGAAATAGGGGAGCACATCGTCGCCCATACGCCCGAGATACGTTCGTTCAACGTCATCAAAGGTTTTCTCAACCTGACGCTCGACTGCGCGTTCTGGCAGGCCCGCTTCGCCGAAATCGCGGCCGACGACGCCTACGGCACGGCCCCTGCCACGGGCCGGACGGTGATGATCGAATACTCGTCGCCCAACACCAACAAACCGCTCCATCTGGGACACGTCCGCAATAATCTGCTCGGCTACTCCGTGGCGCGGATTCTTGAGGCTAACGGCCACACGGTCATCAAGGCCAATCTGGTGAACGACCGCGGCATCCACATCTGCAAATCGATGCTGGCGTGGAAACTCTACGGCGGAGGCGAGACGCCCGCATCGTCGGGCATGAAGGGCGATCATCTGGTCGGGAAATACTACGTCGAGTTCGACAAACGCTACAAGGCCCAGATCCGGGAGCTCGTGGCAGACGGACAGAGCGAGGAGGAGGCCAAAAAGAATGCCCCGATCTTGGTCGAGGCGCAGGAGATGTTGCGCCGGTGGGAGGCCAAGGATCCAGAGGTGTACGACCTGTGGCAGACGATGAACGGCTGGGTCTACGACGGTTTCGACGTTACGTACAAGGCGCTCGGCGTCGAGTTCGACAAGGTCTACTACGAATCGCAGACCTATCTGCTCGGCAAGAGCATCGTCGACGAGGGGCTGCGCAAGGGCGTGTTCTACCGCCGTCCGGACAATTCGGTGTGGATCGACCTCACGGGCGACGGGCTGGACGAGAAGCTGCTGCTGCGCGGCGACGGTACGTCGGTCTACATGACGCAGGATTTGGGAACGGCCTTCCGCCGTTTCGAGGACAACCGGCTCGACGACATGATCTACGTCGTGGGCAACGAGCAGAACTATCACTTTCAGGTGCTCAAGCTCGTGCTCAAGAAGCTGGGCTATGCTTGGAGCGATCACATCACCCACCTCTCCTACGGCATGGTGGAGCTGCCCGAAGGCAAGATGAAGTCGCGCGAGGGGACGGTGGTCGATGCCGACGACCTGATCGCCGCGATGGTGAAGACCGCCCGCGAAATGTCGGACGAGCTGGGCAAGCTCGACGGCTGCTCGGAAGAGGAGGCGGCGGCCGTTTCGGAGATGGTCGGACTGGGTGCGCTCAAGTATTTCATCCTCAAGGTCGACCCGAAGAAGACGATGCTTTTCGATCCGCGCGAGTCGATCGACTTCAACGGCAATACGGGCCCCTTCATTCAATATACGCACGCGCGTATCCGCTCCGTGCTGCGCAAGGCGGCGGAGGCGGGCATCGACTTCGGCGGCGACATCCCCTCGGTCCCTTACGTGCCGGAGGAGATCGAGCTGGTGAAGAGTCTGACGGACTATCCCTCGGCGGTCGCTGCGGCCGGCGAGAACTTCGCGCCCTCGATCGTCGCGGCATACGCCTACGAGCTGGCCAAACAGTTCAACGGATACTACCACGACCATTCGATCCTCAAGGAGGAAAATTCCGATGTGCGCCGCATGCGCCTGCAACTCGCGCAGCAGGTCGCCCGCGTGATCCGTTCGGCGATGAAACTGCTGGGCATCGACGTGCCGGAGCGGATGTAGACGTGTCCGGACTCGGCTTACGACGGAGACCTGCGGCTGAGGCGGGTCTCCGCCGTATTTTATATATGATTCAGGTACAGGATCATTCCGTCTCGCCGCTGCGGTTGCTATCGTCGTGGTACGAATCTTGCGATAGGGTAGTGCAGGAATTTAACCAACACTATTTTAGCGTGAAAACAATACTCTTTACTTTCGCTCTCCCTCTTGCGTTGTGTGCCGCTCACGGAGCGACGGCCCAGATCAAGAGTACGATGTCCGCCCCGAAGGCGGATTCCGTGATGCTGTCGGAAACGACCGACGGCGATTATCTCGTTCGCAGATACATGGTTCGAAGCGATGCCGACACGGGTTATACGGTTCGCTACAAGATCAGTTCGTCGACGCTGACGACGAATTTCGACGGCAACCCCTCGGAAATTCAGGGGCTTACCGACTTCATCAACTCGATGGATCGGGATTCGCTCATGCAGGTGAAGTCGGTAACGATCACCGGTTACGCATCGCCGGACGGACCGCTGGCGCTCAATGAGCGACTGGCCAAAAACCGTGCGCAGAGCCTTAAAAACTATGTAGACAAGCAGTTCGGCCTTTCGAAGAAATACGACGTGAGGACTGCTTCCGTGGCGTCGGATTGGGATGCCGCCCGCGAGGCCATCGCCCGATCGAACGTCCCCGACAAGCAGACCGTGCTCGGCATCATCGACCGGCGCGGCGGCCGCACGGCCGTCGAACAGCGTTTGAAAGCGCTTCCCGCAGAGGTTTGGAAGTATCTTGCCGACCGGATTCTGCCTCCGATGCGTTATGCGGAGATCGCCATAGCCTATGTCGGCGGTCGGGAGGTCGTACAGCGCACGCTGATCCCGAAGCCCGAAGTCGTAGTAGTCGAGGAGGTCGAAGAGGTGTGCTGCGATCCGTGCGCCTGCGTCGAGGTGATGGAATCGGTCAACGGACTGATTGTCGAAATGCCCGATGTACCGGTCGATTTCTGACGACGGAATTTCGCAAAAATTCGCAAAAAAGGGATTTCTCACCGCAGAGAAATCCCTTTTCTTGCGTTGAGTGCGGTTCTTTTTTCGGGATGCGGCCGGCGGTGCTCGATTGCAGGTGCGGGGCCTGCGGGCGGGCTGCGCACCGATGCACCGCAGAAAAAGAGGGGGTCTGCTGTTCGATAATCGGAAACTTTTGCTACCTTTGCCGCAGGAATAATTTATTACTCTACGATATGGCGAATTTAAGAGATTTGAAAAAGGAGATCGACTACCGTCTGGAAGAGGTGGTATTCGACTGCGATATGGCGATGTGCTTCCAGCCTTCGAAGGAGAAGGAGATTTTCGAGGTGATGCAGGAGGCCGTTGCCGTGCGCAACGCGCTTTTCGCAAAGGCGAACAACCCTGCCGAGCCTCATAACCGCTCGCTCGTGCGCAAGCATTATGCCGCACTGCGCTGCGAGATGGCGGAAGCGTACGACAAGCTGTTCGAGAAGTTGAGCGGGATCAACAAGTAGAAGCGAAATATACGGCTGCATGCGGCGCAAATCCTCTTTCCTCGCGGGGAGAGGTCTGCGCCGCAACTGTTATTCGTGTTTGTGGCAGCAGGTGTGGTTTTGCAGCACCGTGTGGGGTAGGTCTCCGTGCGCGATGAGCTGAATCGGACAGTCGTACTCGCGGAGCTGCTCTTCGGTGATGATGTTCGAGTCGTGGCGATGGATGTGGCGGTTGACGCATACGACGCTCTTCACGACGCTCGACAGGGTCCCCACGTCGTGCGAGACCATCACGATCGCCATGCGTTCGTTCAGCGTGCACAGCATGCGGTAAAGTTCGTTTTCGAATTTGTTGTCGACGAAATTCGCCGGTTCGTCGAGGATCAGCAGCCGTGGATCGGAGATGATCGCGCGGCACAGGAGAGCCCGCTGCATCTGACCGCCCGAGACCTCCGCGACGCCCTTGCGCGCCGCTTCGCCGATGCCGGCCGCGGCCAGCAGTTCCGCCGCCTTTCGTTTGTCGTTTTTCGTGTAGCGCCCGAAAAGACCCTTCCGCCCCTGAAGGCCGGAAAGCACGACCTCTTCGATCGAGATCGGAAACGAGCGGTCGAACTCGGTGATTTGAGGCATGTAGCCGATTAGCCGCTCCCGGCCCCGGAAGAGCCGGGGCGAGAAAACGATCTCCCCGCTGTGAGGGACGAGGCCCAGAATGGCCCGTATGAGGGTGGTTTTTCCTCCGCCGTTGGGGCCGATTACACCCAGAAAATCGTCGGGATAGATGTCGAGGTCGGCGTTTTGCAGGGCTTCGCAGCCGTCGTAGTCGACGGCTACGCTGCGCAGAGAGACGAGGGGCGGGTTCATGGTGCGGTGATCAGATCGGTTATTTCCGTGATATTCTCGAATATGTCCTCTCTCAGCGGGTTGATGCCGACGGACTTTCCGCCGATGTCGCGGCTGATGATTTCGACTGCCGAAGCAGGAAACTGCACTTGATAGAAGATGCGTTTTATCCCTTCGGCACGGGCGCGGGCGATCAGGCGGGAGAGCCGTTTGGCCGACGGCTCCTTGCCCTCGTCTTCGACGGCGATCTGTTCGAGGCCGTAGGCGCGGGCGTAGTAGGTGAGGGCAGGGTGGTGGACGATGAAGCTGCGGACGCCGCTTTGCGAGACTTTTGCCGCGACCCGTGCATCCAGACGTTCCAGCTCGTTACGCAGGATTTCGTAGTTGGCCGCATATTTCGTCGAGTCGGGATATGCGAGGCGAAGGGCCCTGTAGGCATTCGCTGCCATCGTTTTCAGTTCGCGCGGCGAGGTCCAGACGTGCGGATCGACGCCGTGGGTTCGGCCGTCGTGGGCGCAGTCGCCCGCGATGGGGACGATGCCGCGGCTGAGAGCGACGATTTTCGCCGTATCGGCCGTTTTCGACAGGAGCGACCGTTCGAAGTCGAGCAGTCCGACGCCGAATATCAGGCGGGCATCGTTCAGCCCGTTGAGTTGCTTCGGCGTGGGTTCGAACGTTTCGGGGCTCGCACCGGCCGGTACGAGCACGTCGATCCGGAAGTCGTCGCCAACGATCCCCTCCACGATCGGCCGCAGGGGCAGGATCGAGACGGCTAAGGCCGGCTTACGCGATTCGTGTCGCGTAGAACAGCTCGCTATGCAGAGCGTCGCAAGAAACAGCGTGATGATTTTTTTCATATTTCGTGCGCCGGCGGCCGTGTTTCCGGCGTTCGCGGCATATTTACGGTTAACAGCGGACAAAGATAGTGAAAGACGGCCGTAAATCGCACGATCCCCGCATGAAAAGATGCCGAGGCCTCTTGACGTACATATTCGCCCGATCGGACGGCGGAAATTCCGACGGGCGATGCCGCCGGCCGGCTCGCCCCCTCCCGTATGTCGGGCCGAAGCGGAGGCCGCCGTCTTCGTACCGGAGGACGGAAGGACGACAGCGCCGGCCACGGCGGCAGCCCGCTGAACATCTGCTCCGCCATACATCCCCGAGGTTGCGATTCATCGGGCGTCCGAAGAGGGGCCGTGCAGGCCGGGCGCGATCGCTGCACCTCCGACCCGTCCGTCGCAGCGCTATAGAAATAGAAGACGCACCTTTCCGAGGCGGCGAAATCCCCTTTGGCAGACAGGGGATTTCGCTGTCGTCCGTGCGGCAAACGTCCGCTGTTTCCGTTCGTTCGCGCACGGCGGGGCAGTCTGTTGCCGACGATCCGGAACCGAACGGCACGCACGGCACGAAATGGAACAGATCGTGCGGAACGCGCCCTGCGAAACAAATATTTCGTTCTGTGTCATAAGTTGACACTGGGGCGCTGTTCCTTTGCATCGTAGTACGAAACGAAAAAAAACCGATCATGGGAACCGCTTACAAAATCCGCTGCAAACACTGCGGCGCACGATTCGATCATCATGCCGACGCCGGCTACGGTTTCATGCAGCCCTGCGTGGGCTGCTGCGACTATGTCGAGACCGAACTTCCGATCCGCTGTCCGGCCTGCCGGCACAAACTCAACGCCACACAGGAGGAGTTCTACGAGCAGATCGAGGTAACCTACCTGTGGGACTGAACCGAAAAAAGTGCCGCGAACGCACCTCCGGACACGAAATTTTTCGTACCTTTGAGAAGTAAACCACACGAATCGCTACATTATGACGAAATTAGCCGCAGGGGACTGTGCCCCCGATTTCAAATCGACGGACCAAAACGGAAAGACGGTAACGCTCGCCGACCTCTCGGGGCAGCGCACGATCCTCTATTTCTATCCGAAAGACAACACCTCGGGCTGTACGTTCGAAGCCCTCAGTCTGCGCGACGGCAAGGCCGAACTGGCACGGATGGGATTCCGGATCATCGGCGTGAGCCCCGACAGCGAAAAGTCGCACCGCAACTTCTGCGAAAAGAACGAACTCGGCTTCACGCTGCTCGCGGACACCGACCACAGCGTGTGCGAGGCCTACGGCGTCTGGGCCGAGAAGTCGATGTACGGCCGCAAATACATGGGCGTCCTGCGCACGACGTTCATCATCGACGCCGAAGGGCGGATCGAAAAGATATTCGACAAGGTGGACACGAAAAACCACTACCGGCAGATTCTCGATTCATATAAATAGGGTTGTCGTGAACGGTTTGCGGACCATAGCCTGCGTCGGATTCCTCGGCTGCGCCTGTGCGCTGCACGCACAGGAACGGCCCGAGAACCGCCCGATCGAACATCGTATCGCCCCCTCCGCGCTGCAAAGTCCCGTCGGGGCTCCGGTCGGTTATTCGACACGGCAACTGCGCGAGCGGCTCGATCCCGTGAGGCGCGAACGGATGCAGATCCGGCGCTGGCTCGACGACCGCCGATCGGAATCCGTTCTGCACAGGCGGAGCAGCGGCACGAAACGCGATCTGAATCGGGAAAGCGGTTTTTGGAAAGCCACCGTCGGCAACTCTGCGGCAAAGAACTGGAGCCCCTATCCGGACCGTTATCTGGACGCGCGGACGATCAAATTCCCGCTTCCGCGGAAATGACGCGGGCGCCGGCGCCGGATGCGGCGAGGCGGCAGTGGTTTTCGCACCTCCGGCAGGCCGGTTGCGGCCATTTTCTCGGCTGCGGCCGAACGTATGAGGATGCAACGGGAATGCGGGATCGTAGCGCCTCGCGGAACAGGCGCTTCGGAGGAGTGCAGCGCATAAAACAGAAACGACAAAACCGTACTTGCTACGGGAAAACACCGGCCCGAATGGACCCGGGGACAGGAGTGATGACGGATACGACGAACCGCCCCTCCCCTCACGGACAACGCGGGCCGAATGGAACTGAAAACGATTCAAACAAATAATAACGCATAAACCAATGGCAGAAAAAGTACAGGCGAATCCCGACAAGCTCAAAGTGCTGAACGCGGTGATGGAAAAAATAGAGAAGGACTTCGGCAAGGGGTCAATCATGCGCATGAACTCGCAGGAGGTGAACGACGTGCCCGTCATACCGACCGGTTCGATCACCCTCGACATGGCGCTCGGCGTCGGCGGCTATCCCAAAGGCCGCGTGGTCGAAATCTACGGCCCCGAGTCGTCGGGCAAGACGACGCTGGCCATCCACGCCATCGCCGAAGCGCAAAAGGCGGGCGGCATCGCAGCGTTCATCGACGCCGAGCATGCCTTCGACAGCTACTATGCCCAGAAACTCGGGGTGGATGTGGATAACCTCCTCATCTCGCAGCCCGACAACGGCGAGCAGGCGCTCGAAATCGCCGACTCGCTGATCCGGTCGAGCGCCATCGACATCATCGTGATTGACTCCGTGGCGGCCCTGACCCCCAAGGCCGAGATCGAAGGCGAGATGGGCGACGCGAAAATGGGCTTGCAAGCACGCCTGATGTCGCAAGCGCTGCGCAAGCTCACGGCCAGCATCTCGAAAACGAAGACGGTCTGCATCTTCATCAACCAGCTCCGCGACAAGATCGGCGTCGTCTACGGCAACCCCGAGACCACGACGGGCGGCAACGCCCTGAAGTTCTATGCCAGCGTGCGGATCGACATCCGCCGCGTCTCGGTCATCAAGGACGGCGAAGAGCAGCTCGGCACGCGCACGAAGGTCAAGGTCGTGAAAAACAAGGTGGCGCCTCCGTTCAAACGCGCCGAGTTCGACATCATGTTCGGCGAGGGCATCTCGAAGATCGGCGAGATCATCGACCTCGGCGTGGATTACGGCGTCATCAGGAAAGCCGGTTCGTGGTTCTCCTACGGCGAACGCAAGATCGGTCAGGGGCGCGACGCGGTGAAAGAGCTGCTGAAAAACGACGCGGCTCTCAGCGCCGAGATCGAGGAGAAGGTGCGCGAGGCGATGAAAACGAAAAAAGAATAAAAGCCTATGGTATGGATTATACTGCGGAGGACGAAAAACTGATCAAGGAAAAGTGGGACGACCTGCTCTACTCGTGTACCAAGATCTGTAAGAACGACGAGGACTGGAACTTCATCAAACGTGCGTTCTTCCTTGCGAAAGAGGCTCATCAGGGGGTAAGGCGCCGTTCGGGCGAACCTTACCTGCTGCATCCGATCGCCGTGGCCAAGATCGTGATCGAGGAGATCGGACTGGGCGTGAAGTCGGTCGTAGCTTCGCTGCTGCACGACGTGGTGGAGGACACGGAGTATACCGTGGAGGACATGGAGCGCATCTTCGGTCCCAAGATCGCCTCGATGGTCGACGGGCTGACCAAGATGTCCGGCGTCTTCAACGCCGACACGTCGGAGCAGGCCGAATACTTCCGCAAAGTGCTGTTGACGCTTTCGGACGACGTGCGCGTGATCCTCATCAAGATCGCCGACCGCCTGCACAACATGCGTACGCTGGGGTCGATGCCCATGAACAAGCAGATCAAGATCACGAGCGAAACGATCTACCTCTTCGCGCCGCTGGCCTACCGCCTCGGGCTCTACTCGATCAAGAGCGAACTGGAGGACCTCTGCATGAAATACCGCTTTCCGAAGCAATACGAGGAGATCACCCGCAAGCTGAACGAAACGGAGGCTTCGCGTCAGGAGTTCATCAACAAGTTCAACGCCCCGATCATCGCCGCGCTCGACCGCGACCATATCAAGTACGAAATATCGGGCCGTGTGAAAAGCATCTATTCGATCTGGTCGAAGATGCAGCGCAAGCAGATTCCCTTCGAGGAGATCTACGACCTGTTCGCCATCCGCATCGTCTTCCAACCGCTTCCGTTCCCTTCGGAAAAGACGCAGTGCTGGCAAATCTACTCTACGATCACCGACATCTATACCCCCAAGCCCGATCGCCTGCGCGACTGGATCTCGATGCCCAAAGCCAACGGCTACGAAGCGCTCCACTCGACGGTGATGGGCCCCGACGGCGTCTGGGTCGAAGTGCAGATCCGCACGCAGCGCATGGAGGACATCGCCGAGCGGGGATTCGCAGCCCACTGGAAGTACAAACACGCCACCATTTCGCAGAACGAAGACGAGTTCGACAAGTGGCTGGCACAGATACGCGACGCACTGAACAGTCCGACGGAGAGTGCTGTCGACTTCTTGGATAACTTCAAGTTGCAGTTGTATACCTCTGAGATCGTAGTGTTTACCCCCAAAGGCGAAGCGCGCAAAATGCCGTTCGGCGCCACGGCGCTCGACTTCGCCTACGAGATTCACTCGAAGATCGGCAACAGCGCCATCGGCGCCAAGATCAACCACAAGATCGAGCCGATCACGGCTCGCATCAACAGCGGCGACCAGATCGAGATCATCACCTCGGATACGGCGCGCCCCAAGCCCGAATGGCTCGACATCATCACCACGAGCAAGGCGAAGCAGGCCATCAAGAGCTTCCTCAAAGGGGAACGGCAGCACAACATCGAACGGGGGCAGCAGACCCTCGAAGAGAAAATGCGCGAATTGAATATTCCGCTCAGCGGCCGCGTGCTCCGCAAGATCATTCCGATCTACGAAAGCAATAACAAGGAGGAGCTGTACAGCAAAATCGGCGCGGGAATCGTCCGCCTCGACGATCTGGAGAAAGTACTGAAAGTCAATTCGAAGAGTAAGATACTGAAATTCTGGACGCTTTTTATTCCGAAAAAAGAGAAGGGCGACGAAGACGAACCGGCGAACGCCGGGGAGATCGCCCCCCGGCCGGGCGCGGAGGGCGATGCCGAACCCCGATTCGTCATCGCGGAATGCTGCAAACCGATCCCGGGCGACAGCGTCGTCGGCTATCGGGATCCGGCTTCGGGCAAAATCATCGTCCACAAATCGACGTGCGACGAGCTGAACCGTCTGGGGGCGCAGTTCGGACGGAACATCGTCAAGGAGGAGATCAAATGGTCGCAGCACAAGGCCATGTCCTATCTGTCGACCGTGCTCATCCGCGGCATCGACCGCATGGGGCTGCTGCTCGATTTGGCGAAGGTCGTTACGGACGATTTCAGCATCAACATGCGCGAAGTGAACATCCAGAGCCACGACGGTATCTTCGAAGGGAATATAAGTCTCTATGTCAAAGACGCGGAAGGTTTGCACGATATTATGGACAAAATCCGGAAAATCAAGGGAATCGAAAGCGTCAAACGCAGTCTGAATTGATATGGAGGATTTTTCGAACATCTTATGGTTGTTGATACTCGTCGGATCGGCGGCGGTATCCATGGCGACGAAGGCCAAAGAGCACAGGCGCAAAACCGCCTCTGCCTCTCCGCCGCAGCCGAAGGCGTCGGAATCGGTCCGACCGGGCAGAGAGGCAGCTGCGAAATTCCGTCCGAACGGCGGAAACAGCTGCAAAATCCCCTCTGCCGACACGAAGGCGGCCGCCGACACGAAGGCCGAGACCGCATCCGCGGATGCGCTATATCGTGGGCCGTTGCACGATTCGTCGGCCGGACAGCCGGAGAGTTGCACCGAGAGCGGTATCTTATCCGGTTGCGACCTGCGCAAAGCGGTCGTCTGGTCCGAGATCCTCAAACCGAAATTCGGTGAGGACTGACCCGTGTCATTCTGCACGACGTGCCCGGTTCTATACGTGCACCGTTACCTATCCACTTGTAAACATTATGACAATCCGATAATAATCACGATCATGAAGTATCCCTATTTCACGTTATTCTGTCTCCTCGGAGTGCTCTGCGGCTGCGGCCCTTCCGACAACCTCCGTATTCGGGCACATTTTATCGACCGCCCCGAACTGAATGAAAAAATGGCCTATCTTTTTGCTGCAAAGGACAATCGGATGAAACTGCTCGATTCCTGCCGGATCGAAGAGGGGGAGTGTCGTTTTTCCGCCTTTATCGACGAATATTACGATGGAGAGATTATCGTCGAACCCGGATACATGTTCATGCTTTTCGCATTGTCTCCGAACGACCGGATCGACATAACGTATCGAAAAGGACGGGGAAGGGTCCCTCTCACCGTGTCCGGCTCCCCCGACATCGCTCTGCAAATACGCATGTCGGAACTCAATCGCCAGCGTATCATACGGAGCAAAATCCTCCAAGACAGTCTGTGGCGGACCTCAGACCCCCGGAAACAGCAGCTTATGCGCGACAGCATCGAATATTACGATGGAGTCTATGTAACCAAAATATTCGGAGACGCGGCTATCGCACAGAACAATCCTTATGTAGCCGCAACGAATCGGTACCTGATGATGAAGATGGGCACCGATTCGGTCTATGCGGCATTCGTTACGGACAGCCTCCGACGGAAGTTTCCTCATTCGGAAGACGTCCGCATGGAATTGGAAAATGATATCGAGAAAATCCGATACAGTACGCACGAAGATACCCTCGCACACAATTTTCGCCGTAAGATAGCAGGGCTGCCGCCTCTCCAGCCTCTTTCGGATCGCCGGATCGCGAAGCCCGCCGAAGGGATCGAAGCCTACAAGACGGGCGACAAGGTGGCCGACTTCGCGCTGCCGGGCCTCGACGGCACCGACGCTTCGCTCGCGCAGTGCAAGGCTCCCTATGTGCTGCTCGACATCTGGGCCACGTGGTGCATGCCCTGCCTCAAAGAGATCCCGCACATCGTCGAAGCAAAACGGAAATACGGCGACCTGCTGGACGTTTACGCCCTCTCGCTGGACTACTACGCCGACACGTGGCGCAACTATATTGCCGAGCACGGCCTCGATGATTTCGTGCACGCTTTGGTTACGAACGACGATCCGCGCAAACCGGAAGTGCTGGCCCGCTTCGGCGCCGTAGCCATCCCGCACAACTTCCTGCTCGATGCCGAGCGGCGGATCGTGGCCGTCGACCTCCGAGGCGACGCCCTCGACCGGAAGATGCGGGAGCTGACCGGCAAATAAAGGCCCGAATCCCACGCCTCATGGAACCCTATATCGAAAATACGGCCCGAACGCTGGAACACTACCTGCACCGCATCGGCATCCGGCTCGACCGGCTGACGCTGCGGGAGTATGTCGACCGCCATCCCATGCGGCACAATCTCCGGTGCGTGAGCGATATGCTGGACCGGTTCGGCATAGACCACATGGCCTGCGGATTGACGTGGGAACAACTGCTCGAAATCGAAACGCCCTGTCTGGTGCAGCTCCGCACGATCGACGACCCGATCGGCGAGATCGTGCGGACTACGCCCGATACGGTCGTACTCCGCACGCCGCAAGGGAAAAAACTCCGCTTTTCGCAAGAACAATTCCAACCTCTGTGGAGGGGGATCGTGCTGGCGGCCGAGAAAACCGACCGGATGCGACAAAGGCGAAGGGCAAGTTACTGCGTGCGCCGGCTGCTGGCAAAGGTTCGAGCCGGAGGCCGCCATAAGCCTCACGCAAGCACTGCCGGAGAGTTGCCGATAACGAACGGGCGCCGTCTGCGTCTTACACAGATCACGAACCATTGCTAACACCCAAAAATAATCGAAACGATATGGCATCAGTATTTTCACGCATCATTGCCGGAGAAATTCCGAGCTACAAAGTGGCGGAGAACGAACGATTCTACGCATTCCTCGACATCCATCCCCTCGCCGAAGGGCATACGCTGGTCGTACCGAAACAGGAGGTGGACTATTTCTACGACCTCGACGACCGGACACTGGGGGAGATGATGGTTTTCGCCAAGCACGTTGCGGACAAGATCCGGCGCGAAACCGGCTGTAAAAAGGTGGCAACCGTCGTTCTGGGGCTTGAGGTGCCCCATGCCCACATTCATTTGATCCCGATGAACAGCGAGGAAGACGTCGATTTCCGACGGGAAAAGCGTTCTTTCACTCCGGAAGAGTTTGCGGAAACAGCCCGTAAACTAAGTCGCTAAAAGGCGGTTTACAAAATTATAAATCCTTGGAATCGAATAGGATGACTTGCACTGCAAGTCATCCTATTCGATTTGTTTTAACATAATATAGCTGCAAAGCGGGATTGTTGAAAATTTTCGTCCGATAGAAATCCGAATAGGTGAAAAACGAATATTTCGGTCTGTTCAGGGTAGGGTGTTTTACAAATGTAAACAGAAGAAATCTTGTAAAATGAAATTTGATGTTACACATGTAATTGCATTCGAGTCTTTATCTCTGTTGATAGTTTAAAGTTGTAAATTCACAATAGGGGAGCGGACAAACCCTCTGCAAGCAGCGATTCGAACGAATTCAATCGTTGAATTATTACCGAATATATCATAGTATATCAGATGATTGAAATAATTACCTAAAGTTTTGATTCGATAGAATATCTTCAAGGGATTCGAAGAATATCGATCGGGTATGCAAACCGTAATATTTTGTTATATATTACTGTTAATCATATTTATATATTCAATTATATCATATAATATATGAGATGAGAATGTGGACCGCTATTTAACAGTATACATGAAGTTACAAATGTAAACAACTTTGATCGCTGTCGATAATTTACAGGTGTGAAATTTGCTTGTTTTACAAAAGAAAAATGTTTATATTTGTAAAAAAATATTCGAATGAAGGAAAAATTGCAGCGATTGATGAAAGATGAAGGTTTGACCTCCAGCCGGCTTGCCGAGATTCTGGAAATCCAACCGTCCGGCATTTCCCATCTGCTATCCGGACGCAACAAACCCGGATTCGATTTGCTGCAAAAAATTTTGCGTCGGTTCCCGCGGATCAATCCCGACTGGCTGCTGCTCGACTCCGATCAAATGTACCGTGCCGAACCTCCTGCAAAAGCACCGGCGACCGGTGTTATGGCGTCCGTCGGCCCACGAGCCTCCGATACGGACGAACCGAATCTGTTCGCAACGGCTCCTCGGTCCGATATTCGGACGGAAGCCGACCGAGAATCCGACCCGCCGGAGCGAGCGAGCGAACAGGCGGCGACTGCAATCGGCCGACAGCTCCGCGGCGACGTGGAGCGAATCGTGTTGTTTTACAGCGACCACACGTTCGACAGTTTCGTGATGAAGAAATAGCCGCCTCCGCGGCCGAACGACAAGCGGAGCGCGGAATGACAAACCGCGCAATCGCAAAATCTGAATATCCGCATCCCGGTGTCGACGCAGCAAATCGGAACCGCTCCCCATGTCCGTGAGCTGCGAATATATCTCCGAAAATGCTTCGTCCTTGTCCCTGTTCCCGGCGGCGAATACCGTGCGAAAATACGGATGCGTAACGAGCCTCTTTTTCGCAGTAAAAAGCACGACCGACAAAATAGCTCTTCCGCAAACGGTCGATTCCTCCGAGGATTGGCAGTCTGCTATACCGTGTGCATGCGCATCGTCCGGAGACGCTGCTGCGAACCGTTGCTGAAGACTGCGGAAGCTCCCCGTCGTATCCGGCGGAGCCTGCGGCCAAGATAGAAAAGGAATCGGCGGCTATCGAATGCCACCGGGGATGAATGGAAACAGCACACGTTTCGGTACGGGAGCGCGACGCTCGGCAGCGAATGATCGGTCGATACGGCGCTTTTTCCCGTCGGCGTCGCAGACCGGCAGCCTAAAGACAAAGCTTGCAACTGATCGGGCTATGATGTGCGACGGGAAGATCGCCGTCGTCTGAATCGGCGCATATCCCGGCGATGTATTTTTTCCTGAAAGACCGCAGCCGATAAACATTTTGCGGAATGGCCGCAGAGAGGAGCCGTTCGACGGATACGACGTATGTATGGCATAACGATGGCGCAGAGTGCAAGAGATCAGCATAATAAATAATGATATAATATTTATATTATGTTAAATAATGTGTCGGAATTCGGAATTATCTCGGAAATATGTCGGAATTTTTTAAGGCTTTCGCAGCGCCCTGTTTTCGCAGAAAGACCGCAACCGCCCGAACGGCTGTCCCGCAAGCAGACGGCGCTTCAAGGAAAAAGCGACGGTACACACTTCCGCCGACATCCGCAAACCGTCTCATGATTCGGGTCCTCCTCCTTTGTTCGTAGAAAATACACGAATACCGAAAACCGGCCGTCCGACCGCGGAGTTGGGAGGTTGCTTTTGGCAGGAAAAATTCATCCTGTGCAAACTTGTCGTCCTATGGGAACCTATCGTCGGTTTATCTTCGATCTGGACGGCACGCTGACCGATTCGATACCGTGCCACCCCTTGCGCGCAACTCGTATTGCGGCATTTCGGTCGCCGTATCGAGATTCTCCCGCCTCTCCGACGGATACTCACCCGCTACGTCTTGCGCGGCTATTTCCATCCCTAATGTCTTCTGCGGGGACGGCAGGTGCGCAACCCCGAAGGTCGGAACCTGTCCGCAGCGCCGAGTGCAAGTTTGCCGGCGCATCCGGTCCGATGTCGAGGACGGTCGGTCTGCGCCGTATCTTTCAGGAGCAACTCGGCGGAGGCGGCCGACGTCTGCGGAGCGGGAATCTGTCGGCCGCAAGCGTTTGCAGCGAGGAGTGAAATTGCGGAGCGCGCAGTCGGCCGGGATATTGGTTTCGCGGCTTATCGTTTCGGCGAACGGCGGGGATGACGGTTTGCCGCGGCCGGGAAAGGGGCGACGGTCTACAGGTGCGGCATATTCGCCGAGAGATAGTCGCGTACGTATTGCCGCAACCCGGAGGATTCGACGATCCGGATGTCGTCCAGAAGCCCCGCCACGAAACGTCCCACTCCGGCATAGCCGGCCACTTCCGTGTCGAGCAGCCACTTGTCGGGTCCGGTTTCGCGGATGTCCCGTTCGGCGAGCGGATACTCCTCGGTGAGCAAATTATAGGCCCGTATGCCCAGTTCGAGCCTCACGCGGTGCCGGTGTTCGCCGTGCATGCGAAAGATGTCGATGTACCCTTCGCGGTGTTCCGGACCGTGCTGCCACGGAACCTCGGTCGTCTCTACCCCACCGATGCGGGATGTTTTGAAGAGCTTGCAGGCATCGTCCTCCGTGTCGTAGCACCACACCTGCACGTAGTTGGTCGTGAAGGCGAAAGGCTCCACCCGGCGGTCGCGCACGGCGTTTCCGTGTGCCGACTGGTAGCTCTTGAGGATGACCTGCCGCCGCTGTTCGATCGCCCCGATCAGCGCATGGATGTTGGGGGCATGGCGTCCGCGGACGACGGTCTGGGCCAGCGTTTTGTTGTCGTAGACCGAGTAGAGCTTGCGTTTGAGGTTTTGTTTGAGCAGATTCGTGTCGTCTATGCTCTCGATCGCCCGCCGCAGAATGACGGCTTCCTCTTCGGTGAAATGTACGAGCTGCGAAATCTCCCGGAAATGAGGCGACTCCTTGTCGAGGCGGATGCAGTCGCCCGATTTCTTGATGACGAAGCCCGCTGCGCGGAAGGTGTCGATATAGCGGTAGACCGTGCGCCGCGACATGGCGAGCCGCTCGGCGAGGTCGTCCACCGTGTAGGTGGTATTGGCCGTGAGCATCTTCATCAGACGCAGCAGTCTTTCGAGTTTGGGTTGGTCCATGCGGTCGAGTGTGCGTTTCGTGCGGCTGTGCGGCAGCCGGCGGATTCGGTGCAAAGGTACGAATTTATTTGCTTTTGCCGGGCGGAAGCGCTCGTGCCGAAGAGGGCGAATAAACCGGGTGCGCAGACGGTTTCATTTGCGTATTATCGGGTGTGAGTATCCGAGACGAAAAAAGGGCTGTCTAACAAGTTTTTTCAACGCTCTGAGAATTGCGTATTCGGAAAAAAGTCTCGAATAGCAGTACGAATGAAAAAAGCTGTCTAAGATTTGTTAGACAGCCCCTTCTCTGTTCGTATCGCGGTATGCCCTATTGGGCCAAGACGAGTTTCTCGATCTCTTCGACCTGACGGCGGAAAGCCTTGTCGGTCTCGATCAGATTCGACACGGCTTTGCACGAATGGAGCACCGTGGCGTGGTTGCGGCCGCCGATGGAGGCGCCGATCGTCGTGAGGGGCGCTTTGGTGTGCTGCTTGGCCAGATACATGGCGATCTGGCGGGCCTGTGCGATTTCACGGGTGCGCTCCGAGGAGTTGAAGCGCGCGAAATCGAGGTTCAGGTATTGGCAGACCACCTCGATGATGCGGTCGATCGTGATCTCTTTCTGGTAAAGTTGCACGTACACCTTCAGAATCTCCTTGGCCAGCGAAATGGTGATCTTCCGGCCGAGGAACGAGGCGTTCGCCACGAGCGACGAGAGAGCCCCCTCGATTTCGCGCACATTGGCCGAAATGTTCTCCGCGAGGAATTCGATCACCTCGTCCGAGATCTGGGCGCCGAGTTTGAGCGACTTCGCACGGATGATCTTGATTTTGGTGTCGTGATCGGGCGTATCGAGCTGCGCCGAAAGGCCCCATTTGAATCGCGTGAGCAGACGCTGCTCGATGTCCTTGAGCTCGACGGGAGGCTTGTCCGACGTGAGGATCAACTGTTTGCCGGCGAGTTGCAGGTGGTTGAAGATGTTGAAGAACGCATTTTGCGTACCGGTTTTTCCCGTCAATTCCTGAATGTCGTCGATAATCAGGACGTCGATCATCTGGTAGAAATGGATGAAATCGGGAATTTCGCCGTTCTTGTAGGCGGTCTGGAACTGCGCCTGAAACTTGTTCATCGAGACGTAGAGCACCTGCAACTCGGGATGGCGCTGCCGCACTTCGTGGCCTACGGACTGGACGATGTGGGTTTTGCCCAGTCCGGAATTGCCGTATATATATAAGGGGTTGAACGGGTTGTTGCCCGGGTTCACCGCCACAGACATCGCCGCCGAACGCGCCAGACGGTTGCATTCGCCCTCGATGAAGGTCCCGAACGTGTAGTTGGGATTGAGCTGCGGATCGATGACGATCTTCTTCAATCCGGGAATGACGAAGGGATTTTTTATATTCGCCGTGTCGGTCCGGGTATTGAACCGCGAGATGGCGGTGTTGTCCGTCTCCCCTGCGACCGGCATGTTTTGTGCGTCGGACTTGGGGACGGCGTAGTGCAGCCGCGTATGCTGTCCGTAGAGCTGCGAGATGATCGGACGCAGGAACGGGATGTAGTTCTTCTCGATCTGGTAGACGTAGCTGGCATTGGGCACGCGCAGGCGCAAAGTCGTTCCGTCGAATTCGAGCGGAACGATGGGCTGGAACCACTTGACGAACTCCTCTTCGGAGGTCTGCGTTTTGATGCGGTCAAGGCAGCTCTGCCACATATCGCTATATGTCTGCGCGTTGTTCAGCATAGTGGGGGTTGTACTCGATTTTGACGAGACAAAGTTGTGCATAAAATTGTAAAAAAATTCCCCGAATCGAGTTGCAAATCTTGTTTTTTTATATATAGAAAAACAAGGCTTTTCGAGGGCGGTTTTTTAACTCGCTGATAGTGAAGATTCGAATTTTTTAGCTATATTTGCGTATAAAATTTTTGACGGAACGAGTTGTATATCTATAAATAAAACTAATAGACTTATGGAAAACGAATTGGAACAATTGGTGCTCCGAAAGGCGCAGACGTGGCTCGACGGTCCTTACGACGAAGATACGAAGAAACAGGTTAAATACCTGATGGAGAATAATATGAATGAACTCGTGGAGAGTTTCTACAAGGATCTCGAATTCGGTACGGGCGGTCTGCGGGGCATCATGGGCGCGGGCAGCAATCGGATGAACGTTTATACGGTGGGCGCTGCCACGCAGGGGCTTGCGAACTACCTGAAGAGGTGTTTCGCCGGGGAGCCGATCCGGGTGGCCGTGGGGCACGACAGCCGCAACAATTCGCGGATGTTCGCCGAGCGCGTGGCCGACATTTTCGCTTCGAACGGTTTCACGGTCTATCTGTTCGACGCGCTGCGTCCGACGCCCGAGCTGAGCTTCGCCATCCGCGAGCTCGAATGCCAGTCCGGCGTAGTCGTAACGGCTTCGCACAATCCGAAGGAATATAACGGATACAAAGCCTATTGGACCGACGGCGCACAGGTTACGGCGCCCCACGACCGCAACATCATCGAGGAGGTGGCGAAGATCACCGACATCCGCATGATCCGCACGGGCGAGCATGCGGAGAACATCCGCCCGCTCGGCGAGGAGTTCGACGAGCGATACCTTAATAAAATACACGAACTCTCGCTTTCGCCCGAGAGCGTCGCACGCCGCCACGACCTGAAGATCGTCTATACGCCGCTCCACGGCGCCGGCGTGCGGCTGGTGCCCGCCTCGCTCCGCAAGTTCGGTTTCACGAACATCACGGTCGTGCCCGAACAGGCCGTCGTCGACGGCGACTTCCCCACGGTCGAATCGCCCAATCCCGAGGAGCGCAAGACGATGTCGATGGCGATCGAACTGGGACGGAAGGTGGAAGCCGATCTGGTGCTGGCGACGGACCCCGATTCGGACCGCATCGGCGTGGCGCTGCGCGACAGGAAAGGCGGATACGTGCTCCTGAACGGCAATCAGACCCTCGTGCTGCTGCTGAGCTATCAGTTGACCCGCTGGTCGGAGCTGGGGCGTCTGGACGGGAAGCAGTATGTCGTGAAAACCATCGTTACGTCGCTCATGGCCAATGCCGTGGCCGGCCGCTTCGGGGTAAAGTGCTTCGAATGCCTGACGGGTTTCAAGTACATCGCCAAGATCATCCGCGAGTTGGAAGGCCGGATGAAATACATCGGCGGCGGCGAGGAGAGCTTCGGCTATCTGGCCGGCGACTACGTGCGCGACAAGGACGGCGTGTCGGCCTGCTCGCTGGCGGCCGAGGCGGCCGCATGGGCGATGGATACGTTGGGCATGACGCTTTTCGAATGGTTGCAGGACCTTTACGTGAAGTACGGTTTCTACCGCGAAGGGCTCGTGTCCGTGGTCCGCAAAGGCAAGGAGGGCGCCGAACAGATCCAGCGGATGATGGTCGATTTCCGCGCCGCGCCCCCCAAGACGATTCTCGGTTCGCCCGTGGTGAAGATCAACGATTTCAAGTCGCTCGAATCGCTCGACGTGAAGACGGGGTGCAAGAGCCCGATCGAGCAGGATGCGAGCAACGTGCTCCAGTGGTTCACCGAAGACGGTACGATCGTGTCGGTCCGCCCGTCGGGTACGGAGCCGAAGATCAAGTTCTATTTCGGCGTGAAGGCCGCTCTGCCCTCCGTGGACGATTACGACCGTGTGTCGGCCGAGCTGGACGGGCGGATCGAAACGATCAAAAAAGAGCTGAAGCTGGAGTAATCCGAAGTCGCAGGAGAAGCGTGTGCGGCGACGGGGGGGGCCGAAGGGCCGGAAGCCGTTCGTCGCCCTCCCCTCTCCCTTTCCGAGGTAAGTCGGCGAGGCTGTCTAACAAGTTTTTTAACCCTCTGAGAATTGCGTATTGGGAAAAGTTCCCGAATAGCAGTACGAAATGGGAAAGGGGTGTCTGAAACTTGTTAGACAGCTTCTTTATTTTATGCTTCGATGCCCTGCCTGCGGGGTGCGGTCGGCTCCCCTACCTTCCCTCCATACGGGAGGCCGATCGTTCCGTTTGCACGGCAATGTCCCGATGCGCCCGTCGGCCGCGTTGCCGGCGGTCCGGTCGGTATGTCTCCGCAGCCGACAGGAGGTGCTTGACGCAGCGGGCGCCGTCGACCGTCGGGCGCGGCGAACCGCATGACCGGGCGCACGCTCCGGAGGCGAAGTAGGATTCCGCCCGGTCCTGCCCGGATACGCGCCGTCGCCGAGCGAATCCCGCGCCCGGCGATTCGCTGCCAGAGGCGGTGCGAATCCTGATTCCGCGCGGTCCGTTTTACGCGAAAGGCATCCGCCCGGTCGTTCGAATCCGGTAAAAAGAGCGTGTCGCATGCTCGGATGATCTTTTTTTGATTATATTTGCACCCGCAAACGGTCTCCCGTATGATTCGGAACCCGTTGCAGATGATCGGTTTGGCCGTGCAGCGATGTCGGTTCCAAACCGCGAAGCGCACCCGGAACGGTGCATTCCCTTCTTCTCCCCGATGAATTTTCCGGTAACTTTTTCCGCTGAGCAGCAGCGTTTTTGGTTTGCTGCGCGGGTCAAACACTGTCAGGAGTTCGCCGTACGCAACGCCTTGCAGAAATTCGGCATCGAATGTTATATCCCGACCCGCCCGGTAATCCGTGAATTGCGCAACCGTCGCATGCAGGTGGAGGTGCCCGTGATCCGCAATCTGATCTTCGTGCACGCGGCCAAAGCCGAGGCATGCGCCGCCGCCAACGACTACGGCATACCGCTCTATTACGTCCGGGACCTCCACACGCGCTCGATGCTCGTGGTGCCCGACAAGCAGATGGAGGATTTCATGCTCGTGATGCGTGTGATGCAGCAGCAGGTCGCTATCGGCGAGTGTCCGCTCGCCGTGGGTTGCAAGGTATTGGTCGTCAAAGGGGAGCTTTGCGGCGTGGAGGGCGAGCTGGTCGGTGAGGGAAACCGTACCCATGTGCGGATCCGTATCCCGCAGATTTTGTCGGCCACGGTGCGCATTCCGCGCAGTTACTTGAGAGTCAGGAAGGAATAGAGGCTAACTATGGATAAGTGTAAAGAATTGTACGATGCGGCCCACCGGTTGCTGTACCCGGATTTTTCGCAGGCGTATTTCGACGACGATCTGACCGCTCTGCAACGGCGCGTGTCCGAACTGTCCGACGAGTTGATCGTCCGGCGCGGTTCGACGCCGGAGACGGAAGGTGCGTTGTGCCTTGCCCTGCTGATGGGCTGTTGCGCATCGGTCTGCGACGACGGTGCCGAAACATGCCGGAAACAGGCGGTGCTCGACCGTATCGAACGGGTGCTGCCGAAGCTGCCGGCTTCGCTGCTCAAGTGCCGGCTGCTGACCTTCGCCTACGGCGAGGTGTTCGACGAAAGGCTGGCCGCAGAGGCGCTGTCCGTCTTCCGCAGTTGGGAGGGGCGCCCCCTCTCCGCCGAGGAGACCGAAATCCGGGAAACGCTGTGTGAACTCATGCAGTATCCCGTTTGCGAAAAGATCTGACCCTCCGGTAGATACCTATGTCGCTCAAACAGCAAACTGTCCGCGGCACGATCTGGAGCGGAGTCGAGCGTTTTTCGGTGCAGGGAATCCAATTCCTGATCCTCGTGGTCATGGCACGCATCCTGACACCGACCGACTACGGCATGGTTGGTATGCTGGCGATTTTTCTGGCGATCTCGCAGTCGCTCGTGGACAGCGGTTTCTCGTCGGCGCTCATCCGGAAGACCGACCGCACGCAGACGGACTACTCCACGGTTTTCTATTTCAACATTGCGGTCGGTATTCTGCTTTACTTGGCGATGTTCGCCGCGGCACCCGCCATCGCATGGTTCTACCGCCAGCCCCAGCTTACGGAGGTTACGCGGGTCGTCGCCCTGACGCTGTTTCTCAATTCACTGGCGGTCGTGCCGCGGGCCATTCTGTGTGTGCGGATCGACTTCCGCACGCAGGCCAAAGCCTCGATACTTGCGACGGTCGTCTCCGGCACGGCCGGCATCGCCGCCGCCTATGCCGGCTGGGGCGTGTGGGCCATCGTACTTTACAATGTCTCCAACGTCGGTCTCAATACGGTGCTGCTGTGGCTGTTCGTGCGCTGGCGTCCGCTGAGGGTCTTTTCCGGCGCCTCGTTCCGACAGCTGTTCGCATTCGGTTCCAAACTGATGGTCTCCGGACTGATCGACACCGTTTATAAAAATATCTATACGCTCGTGATCGGCAAACGCTTCGCCGCTGCGGAGCTCGGTTACTATACGAGGGCCGACCAATTCGCACAGTTTCCGAGCGCCAACCTCACGGGCATCATGCAGCGCGTAACTTTTCCCGTGCTGAGTACGATCCAACAGGAGGACGACCGGCTGCGCACGATCTATCGCAAATTCCTGCGGCTGTCGGCATTCGTCGTATTTCCGCTGATGATCGGGTTGTCCGTACTCGCCGAACCGGTGGTCGCCGTGCTGCTCAACGATTCGTGGTTGCCTGCGGCCGGGCTGCTCAGCATCCTGTGTCTGAGCTGCATGTGGTATCCGATCCATGCGATCAACCTCAATCTGTTGCAGGTCAAGGGACGTTCCGATCTGTTCCTGCGCCTCGAAATCATCAAGAAGGCGATCGGAATCTGCATCCTGTGCGTAACGATCCCTCTGGGGGTGAAAGCGATGTGCTGGGGGTCGGTCGTCTCCTCCTACGTGGGTTTGTTCATCAACACGTACTACACCGGAAAGCTGATCGGCATGGGGTTTCTCAGGCAGATGCGCGATCTGCTGCCGACGCTCGGTCAGGTGGCCGTCATGGGCGCGGCCGTCTGCGGCATCGCGCGGTGCTTCGATTCGGACGCGGCGAAACTGTTCGCCGGGACGCTCGGCGGGGCCTTCGTTTACGGCCTGACGGCATTTCTGACCGGGTCGGACGACCTGAAGGAGCTGTGGCTGCTGTTCCGCCGCAAATAAGAATCCGGCAGCCGGACCGGAACCAATCTTTTTTTCTATGAATCTTAAAAAGAAAATCGGTGCGATCGCCCGAAAATCGAATTTTCTGTTCAGCGCCGTGCAGTCGCTGCGCCGAATGTATTTTGCGCTTTGTCCGGTACGCGGCAAGGACAACCGTATTATTTTCGAGGGGGGGGGAATTTTTTACCGCGTGAAAAAGGATATTGCAGGCAACGGCAATACGATCTTCGTCGGAAGCGGCGCGCAGATCAGCAATACCCTGTTTTACATCCGTGGGAACAATCATACGATCCGCCTCGGCGAAGGGAGCAGTTGTGCGGGCGGGAGCTTTTGGCTCGAAGGAGAGAACGGCAGGATCGAGATCGGTGCGGGAACCAGTGTGGTATCCGCACACCTGTGCGTTCAAGAGCATGATACGGAAGTCGTGATCGGCGAAGATTGCATGCTTTCGAACAATATCACCATCCGGACGAGCGATTCCCATCCGATGTTCGACCGGGAAAACCGTCGCTTGAATCCGGCGGCTTCCGTGCACATCGGCAATCATGTGTGGATTTGTGCGAAAGCGACCGTGATGAAGGGGGTGGAGGTCGGCGACGGCGCGGTCATCGGCTATCAATCCGTGATTACGAAGGACGTGCCTCCGCATGCGCTGGCTGCGGGAGCTCCCGCACGGGTCGTTCGGAGCGAGGTGCATTGGACCCGCGAAGCCTTGTTTTAACAATTATCACATATGGACAATTCGAAACCGATTACGGTAACTTCTCCCCTGCTGCCGCCGATCGAGGAATTCGACTCCCTGTTGCGCGACATCTGGGACCGTAAATGGATCACCAACAACGGGCACTACCATCGGGAGCTGGAGAGGGCGCTCTGCACCTATCTGGGCGTGGAGCATATCAGTCTTTTCACCAACGGGACGCTGCCTCTGATTACGGCCTTGCAAGCGCTGCGCATCACGGGCGAAGTGATTACGACGCCTTACAGTTTCGTCGCCACGACCCATTCGCTGTGGTGGAACGGCATCCGCCCCGTATTCGTCGACGTCGATCCGCGGACGGGCAACCTCGATCCCGACCGGATCGAGGCGGCCATCACGCCGCAGACGACGGCCATCTTGCCGGTGCATGTCTACGGCAACCCGTGCGACACGGAGCGTATCCGGCAGATTGCCGACAAATACGGACTGAAGGTGATCTACGATGCGGCTCATGCGTTCGGCGTACGGGTCGGCGGCGAGTCCGTGCTGAAGGCCGGCGACATCAGTACGCTGAGTTTCCATGCGACCAAGACCTACAATACGGTCGAAGGCGGGGCGCTCGTCTGCCACGACGCCCGGACCAAACAGCGGATCGACTACCTCAAGAACTTCGGATTCGCCGGCGAGACCGAGGTCGTGGCGCCCGGGATCAATTCGAAGATGGACGAAGTGCGGGCCGCCTACGGACTGCTCAACCTCCGCTACGTCGACGAAGCCATCGAAGCCCGCCGCAAAGTCGCCGTCCGCTATCGCAGCGCGTTGCGCGGCGTGCCCGGCATCACGTTTTTCGACGACGTGCCCCGCGTGCGCCACAACTACTCCTATTTCCCGATCTTCGTCGATGCGGAGAGGTACGGCACGACGCGCGACGAGCTCTATTTTCGGATGAAGGAGGCGGGCGTGCTCGGACGGCGCTATTTCTATCCGCTCATCAGCACCTTTTCGACCTACCGGAGTCTGCCGTCGGCCGCGGCTTCGAATCTGCCCGTCGCCACGAAGATGGCCGACGAGGTGATCTGCCTGCCGCTGCATCACGAGTTGAGCGAGCGGGATGTGGAGCGTGTGTTGAACTTAATCCGCTGAAGAGATGATCCTCGGTATCATGCAACCCTACTTCCTGCCGTATATCGGTTACTTTCAGTTGATGAAAGCGGTGGATCGGTATGTGATTTACGACGATGTGAATTACATCAAGGGAGGATGGATCAACCGCAACAATTTGCTTGTCAACGGTCGAAAACAGCTTTTTACGATCGCTTTGGAAGGCGCCAGCCCCAACAAGAAAATCAACGAGATACGGATCAAGGACGACTTCTCGAAGTTTCTGCGGACCGTGCGCATGAACTATTCCAAAGCCCCTTGTTTCGGGGCGTTCATGCCCGTGTTGGAGCGGATCGCCGGATTCGGGGACAGGAATCTTGCGCGGTTCATTGCCAACAGTTTTCACGAGCTCGCCTCCTATCTCGGATTCGACACGCAGTTCGTCGTCTCCTCGGAGCTGGAAAAGGACAATTCGCTGTGCGGGCAGGACAAGGTGATCCACATCTGCCGGTTGCTTCGGGCCGATACCTATTACAACGCCGTCGGCGGCCGCGAACTCTACGATGCGGAGACTTTTGCGGCGAACGGTATCGAACTGAAATTTCTGTCGAGCTGTCTGCTGCCCTATCCGCAGCTCAAGACGCATGAGTTCGTACCCGCCTTGTCGATACTCGACGTGCTGATGAACAACTCGGTGCGGGAGACGAACGATTTGTTGAATGCTTATGCGTTGTTATGAAGTCGATCGGTGGCTATTTTGAGCTCGAATTCCGTGAAGGGGTTCAATATCATGAAACGGCATTGAAACTGAGTACGGCACGTCAATGTTTAGAATATGTGCTGCGTGCAAAGTGTTATAATAAGATATATGTTCCTTTTTATACTTGCGACGCTATTCTTGAGCCAATTTTGAAATTGGGTATTTCTTATGAATTTTATCATATAGATAAAAACTTTGAGCCTGTTTTCGATAGAGCGATTGAGGAAGATGAGGTTTTTCTTTATACGAATTATTGGGGATTGAAACAAAAAACGGCGGAGTTACTTGCTCGTCGTTTCCGAAATTTGATTGTCGATAACTCTCAGGCTTTCTTTGCAAAGCCGATTGATGGGGCAGACACATTCTATTCTGCACGAAAGTTTCTCGGTGTACCCGACGGAGCTTATCTCTATACGAACTGTTTTCCAATTCCGATGACGGATTATCCCCTGTTTGATCCGCAATCTCATATTTCATATTTGACAGGACGATTGACACACTCTGCAGAACAGCATTATAGTGAATTCACAGCATGCGAGGCTGAATTTTCAAATTTGGATATTCACCGGATGTCTCTATTAAGCGATCGTATTTTGCGATCGTTGGACTATAATCGAATTGCAAAGAGTAGGCGTTCGAATTATCGTTGTCTTCATGAAGCGTTACAAGCGACCAACGAATTGAAGATCGATATGGATGATACGCGGGATGTTCCGATGTGTTACCCTTTTCTCAGTAGGAGACCGGAACTGAGGCAACGATTGATCGGGCAGCGGATCTATGTTCCTCGCTTTTGGAGAAATGTAACGGATTGGCTGAACGGAGAGTTGGCATTTGAGCATGAGCTTGCGTGCGATCTTTGTCCGTTGCCTGTAGACCAACGATATGATGAAACAGATATGCAAACTATTATCGAATGTATAAAAAAATAATATGATGAAAAAGAAAATTATAATTTTCGGTGCAACAGGAAATGTGGGTTCCTATTTATTGAAGTATGCATTGGACTATTTTCCCCGCAGCAAATACGACATCATTGCATCGGGACGACGCAAAACCGATTTTTTCGATAAAATGGGTGTGGAATATCATGCTGTGGATTTGACCTGCGAGGCTGATTTTGATAAACTGCCAACGGATAATATTCATGCGGTGATGCTCCTTTCTGCTCAGATCCCGTCGTATATGGATACCTATCAACCTAAAAAATATATCGATTCCATTGTGGTCGGAGGATATAATGTTTTGGAATTTTGTCGTAAATATCATGTCGATCGGATTATTTATACCCAAACAGTTTTCGATGTCTCCTCTTATCCTCACGACATCGTGTTGAAGGCGGATGCCAAGCCTAACTTCAGCTATGTCGGAGATCACGCCGTTTATGTGATTGCAAAGAATACAATGTTGGAATTGATGGAGCATTATCGACAGGAATACGGGTTGAAAAAATTCATCTTCAGATTACCTACGATCTACTCTTATAGTCCTTATCCATATTATTATCCCAATGGCGTTAAGACGAAACGACCTGTTTATCAGATGATTGAAAAGGCGATGGACGGGAGTCCGATTGAAATATGGGGTGATCCGCATTATGCCAAAGATATGGTACACGTCTACGACTTCAGCCAGATGCTATGCAAAGCAGCCGAGGTGGATCGGGAGATGGGCTTTTACAATGTGGGAACCGGAATCCCTGTTACTATTGAAGAGCAGATACGGACGATTATTGATGTATTCTCACCTAAGGATCACCCTTCACAAATCGTCTATCGACCGGAAAAAGTTTGTGGCGGAGGTTTTCTGATGAATATCGACAATGCAAAACATGAGCTCGGGTATGAACCGCAGTATGATTGTCGTAAACTGTTCGAGGACTATAAGTATGAGATGAGCCTCAATCGTTTTGCTGAACTTCGTTTGAAATAATGATTACAGAGCCTTTGGTCAGTGTGTGTTGTCTGACATACAACCACGTGAAGTATGTCGGACAATGTTTGGAAGGATTTGCCTGCCAGAAAACGAATTTTCCATTTGAAATATTGATTCATGACGATGCGTCTCAGGACGATACGCAAAATGTGATTTTAGAGTTTGCAGCGAAATACGATTCAGAAGTTGTTAAGCCGATATGTCAGAAAATAAATCAGTTTTCTCAAGGTATATCGCCCTTGCGCCAGATTTTGTTGCCTCGGGTAAAAGGTAAGTATATCGCACTGTGCGAGGGCGACGACTACTGGACCGATCCGCTGAAGTTGCAGAAACAGGTCGATTTCCTCGAAGCGCATCCGGAATATGCGATGTGCTTTCATAATGTGAAGGTCATCGCGGAAGAGGGATGCCGTGCGGAAACCGATATTTATGCCCATTTGCGGGACGGAGATTTTACGGGTGAGCAGATCATTTCGCGTTGGACGGTACCGACCTGTTCGGTGGTTTTCCGTAAATCGTGTCTTGACCGATTGCCGAACCACCCTGACTTTAAGATCGGTGATAATGTATTGTTCCTGACTTGTGCATCCTGCGGCAAGTTATATTGTCTGAATGAGAAAATGGGGGTTTACCGACGTAATGCCGGAGGTTGGACCAGTCAGTCCACCCAGAAAGTGGCTAAGGATTTCATACGTCATTACGAAGCGATGAAAGTCTGTTTTCCGATGATTTCTGCCTGTATTTTCGACCATAAGATCGTTTCTTTCTATGGTTTACTTACGCTTCTGCAATTTTGTCGTTTCGATCCTGAGTTACGACAGACCGTATGCAAAGGATTCGAATCGTACGGATTTCGTTATCTCGGTTCTTGCATCGGATGGGGCGTGAGAAAATGTTACGATCATATTCGCAAGTTCTTTCGTAACGGTACTCGTCATACTTTCCGAAAATGATAATAAAGTTGGTGAGCATTATCCTGTATTTAATTCAAATAATTCATTATGTCATCGACTCCGAAAGTTTCGGTTTATGTTCCGATCTATAATGTCGCACCGTTTATCGAACGTTGTGCCCGTTCGCTTTTCGAACAGACTCTGGAAGATTTGGAATATATATTCGTCGACGATAAGTCTCCGGACGACAGCGTGGATATTTTATTACGGGTCTTGGATGAATATCCGCACAGAAAATCCCAAGTTCGATTGATTCGCCATACCAAAAACCAAGGTATTTCAGGAGCACGAACGACAGCCTATCGTGCCGTTACCGGCGAGTTCGTGATTGGTTGCGATAGCGATGATTGGGTCGAGCCCGATGCGTATGAAGCCATGTATGAACTGGCACGGAGAACGGGTGCGGATATGGTCGTAGCCGATTACTATGTAAATTATGAGAACAGAGAGTCTTATGTGTCGCAACGGGGGGAGGGAACCGGATTGGATGTTACTAAACAGCTGTTGAGTGGAAAGCTACATTGCTCGGTTTGTAACAAATTGATTAAGAGTGTAATATTTAAGGATAATAAGCTTTTGCCGGAACCGAACGTAAATATGTGGGAAGATGTGATTTTAAGTGTGAGGTGTGCTTTTTTTGCCAAAAAAGTCGTTCATCTATCCAAAGCTTGTTACCACTACAACCAGGAAAATGCGGGATCGTATACAGCGGCTGTTAACTATTCGGACCGAATCATCGCAAACCTTCAGAAAGTGGTGAGTGTGCTTGAACGTTTTTTTGAAGAGCAGAAAGCTCTTGAAATTGTCAATGAGGAACTTGTTTTACTCAAACTAAATGTTAAAAGAGCTTTTCTACTGCATACTCGTGGTTTAAAACGACGTGAATTACAACGATTTTACCCCGATACGACAAAATATATTCTTCGGCAGGATACCGTTCGCCTGTATTACAGAATCGCACTTTGGGCCGCTAATCATTGCATGATGCCGCTTGCGGTGTTTATTCTCACTCTTGTAAACTTTACCAAAAAACGCTGGTTTTTATGACTGTGGGTTTCATAATCGTATGCTTGTTGTTTACGATCCTTTTTTTGTCGGCTGTGCGTAAAGCCGCAGGAAAAACGGAATTGTTCCCACTGGTGATACTGTTGGTGCTTACGGCTGTATCCGGCTTGCGATATGACGTTGGGGTTGACTACCCTGTTTACAGAGAGGTTTACGATTCTCCTTCGGATATTAGAGCCCTTGCGTTCGAACCGTTTTGGATTTTTTTTTCCGAGTGGCTTCGCGATATGGGTTTTGCCTCTCGTATGTGGTTCATTCTGACCTCTGCGGCGATTAATTTATTAATGTATTACGGAATCAAACGTATGTCCGTAAATCCATATTTGTCGTTGTTGCTATACGTGGTCATGTCGTTCGGATATGTTGAAACATTTAATATGGTCCGGCAATATGTGGCAATCGGTATTCTCTTCGCTACATTCCATTACGTTACAGAAAATAAGGTATGGAAATATCTTCTCTTCATTGTTCTTGCGGCATGTTTTCATTTGAGTGCTCTACTTATGTTGCCCTTTCTTTTGCTTATGCGAATCCGCTATCCCATCTGGCTATTATGGATAGTATTTTGTACCTTATTTTTTTTCGGACGGCAGTTATTAACCGTTTTTTTGAATTATGTCATTCCGTTTATTCCAACTTACGGATTTTATGCGGATCGTATTATATTGGAAGATTATTCCGGTTTTTTAAAACTTTTTTATTTTTTTGTCGGGTGCGGCATTCTTGCTGTGGCTCCTTATTTGACAAAACGTTATGCAACCGGTTATCTGTACATCAATGCAGTTTTAATGGCCTTGATGTGGTATTTTGTATTCATTGATATTCAGGTATTCATGCGTGGAATGTTTTATCTTGTAGTGTTTCTTTTCATTCTGATCCCGATGCTCACCGATGTTCTTGCGCCGCGGACAAGGATGCTTCTAACGCCGTTGATCGTACTCTTGTTTCTGACTGTAACGTTAAAAATGCATTGGAGTGTGCCCTACAATTTCGATTTCCAGTTATTCTATTGATACATGAAACAGATCGCTTTACTATCCGCCTGCAATGATAATTATGGTAGTTTGCTGCAGTCCTGCGCATTCCAGCATTATCTGGCTATGCTCGGGATCGACGCAGAAATCATCGTATATACCGGTCGGCCTTTTCTGAAGCAAATACTCAGGTTATTTAATTTGCCCTTGCTGCGGATGAAAACCAAATCGGTATATCGGGAGGTGAGTTGTAAATTGTTCCGGCCCGAATTACAAAGGCGCTTTCAATGTCGTGCCCGGCAGTTCGAGAGATTCCGAAAAGACTACTTGCATATTGCAGCTCCGATTGCCGACCGAGCACAATTATTACTGTGTCCAGATCGCTACGATGTTTTCATCGTCGGTAGCGATCAGTTATGGAATCCCGTAAATGTGGGAACGGATTTTTTCACATTGAACTTCGTTCCGGATCATCGGCTCAAACTTTCGTATGCGACCAGTTTCGGCGTTGATCGCATTCCTGCATCGTTGACTGCGACATATCGGCGTTATTTGCAGCGCTTCGACGAAGTTTCGACACGCGAGCACTCTGGGCAAAGCCTGATCCGTGAGATTGCAGGACGCGATGTTCCGGTCGTTTGCGATCCGACGATGCTCGTAGACCGCACTTTCTGGGACGGAATCAAAGGGGAGAAGCCCTTGATAGAGGGGGATTACATTTTCTGTTATTTCATCGGTCCGCGTCCCGATATACGCGCTTATGCGAAGGAATTCGGTCGTAAGACAGGCCTGCGGATCGCCTCCCTTCCCCACATAGACGAATATGTAACGGCGGACGCTGATTTCGGAGATGTGCAATTATTCGACGTAGGACCAGCCGAGTTCGTCAATCTTATCGCGAATGCGACTTATGTACTTACCGACTCGTTTCACGGTACGGTTTTCTCCGTGGTGTATGAAAAATCGTTTTTTACGTTCAACCGTTTTCGGCAGGAAGGGAAAGGGTCGATGAATTCCCGAATCAGTTCTCTGTTGCAGGTTTTGGGAATTCCCGAACGGAGAATCGATGTTGAAGTCGATATGAAGCATTTGGACGAACTTACGATCGATTACGACTCCGTGAACCGCAATTTGTCCCTATTCCGTTCCCAGTCGGTCGATTATCTGCACAAATTGGCGACACTTATTCATAATAGGTCATGATCCGTATTACCGATAAAAAACGTTGTACCGGTTGTGAGGCGTGCGCGAATGTTTGCCCCGTGCAGGCTATTACCATGTTGCCGGACCGGGAGGGTTTTCTGTATCCCACTGTGGATGAGTCGATTTGTGTAGAATGCGGGCTATGTGTAAAACGATGTCCAGTTTTGGTCGAACGGTGTGTCGGGCGACCTATCGTAGCTTATGCGGTACAAAATAAAGACGAATGCGTGCGTCGCGAAAGCAGTTCGGGTGGTGCCTTTACAGCGATTGCGCAGGAGGTGCTCCGGCAAGGGGGCCTCGTTTTCGGTGCGGCTTTCGATCCGAAATTTGAGGTCGTGCATATATCGGTCTCCGCTTCCGATGAGTTGTCGCGGTTTCGAGGATCGAAATACGTGCAGAGCAGGATCGGTACCACCTATGCTGAGGTGAAAAAAGCTTTGTTAGCTGGTATGTACGTGTGCTTCAGCGGTACTCCCTGTCAAATCGAAGGTTTGATGCAATATCTGGGAAAACCGTACGATAATTTGATCGCAGTCGATGTTGTCTGTCACGGCGTACCTTCTCCCAAACTCTTCCGAAAATATCTCAACTACCAACAGGATAAGTACGGACCTTTGAAGGGGATTTACTTCCGAGATAAAAGTTATGGGTATGCCGGATCGACTATGGCACTGCGTTTTACAAGTGGGCGGACGATTTCTAACGGACGGGAATTGCAATTCTTCAAAGATACTTTTTTCCGGAATCTATCAACTCGTCCTTCTTGTTATGCCTGCCCTTTCAAGACCGCTGGACGTGTTTCGGATTTCACCCTATTCGATTGCTGGCATATCGGAAATTGGAACAGGAAAATGGACGACGACAAAGGGACGACGTTCGTTTTGATCCACACCTCCAAAGGGCGCGATCTGTTCGAAAAACTGATGCCCGAATTGCGTTATTGTTTAGTGGATGCATTGGCTGCCGTTGCTACGGACGGTGATATGGCTGTTGCCTCCATACCTTCTCATCCGGCGAGATCCTCCTTTTTCGCGGATATGGATCGGTTGAGTGTTCCGATGCTGATGAAGAAATATGTGCCGTCGTCTCTGTTCCGACATGTACTTTTCCTTGTAAAGCCGATATTGTTCCGTATGCATCTGCTGCCGATCCTGAAAAGGCTGCTAAAATAACTTCGTATGAAACTCGCATTGATTCTCCCTTCTCTCGTGAACAAGGGGCCGATCATTGTTGCCCACACTCTTTTGACCCATCTCGTGTCTCGTTTGGAACGGGCGGATGTATATTACTTCGATGAATCCGAAGGGATGAATTTTCCATGCCCAACTCACCGGATTCGAATGGACCAGCCGATCGATTTTCGTGCGTATGATGTGATTCATTCACACATGTATCGTCCAGATAAGTATGTGCATAAGTGGCGCAGGGAGATTCGGGAAGCTGGTGTCAAGACCGTTACAACGATTCATCAGAATATCTATGCGAATATAAAGTACAGTCATGGAGCGGTCGTAGGTTGGGCGTTGATGCAGATTTGGCTTCCTTGTATGCGCAGTTTCGATGCAGCGGTACCGATTTCCGAGGAGTTGTACCGGCTTTACCGTCGCAGATTGCCGAATATCACTCCGGTGATTTATAATGGGGTGGACATCCGCTATGAGCCCGAGAAGGCAGAACCCGTAATAAATGAGCGGATTCAGACAATGAAAGAGACGGGTGGATATGTCATCGGAAGCTATGCCGCCATTACGCGCCGTAAGGGATTGGATCAGTTGATCCGGTTATTGGCGGTACGCCCGGAACTGAAACTCGTAATCATCGGCGAAGGCGATGAGACGGTCCGTCTGAAGCGTCTTGCAAAGAGATTATCCGTACAGGATCGAATATTATTCCTACCCTATCTGCGTGCACCGTATAATTATTTGGAGTATATAGATATATATGCTATGCCGAGTCGTTCCGAGGGATTCGGACTCGCTCATGTCGAAGCGGCTTTCACCCGCACGCCGGTTGTTTGTTCGGATATTCCCGTCTTTCATGAATTATTCGACGAAAAAGACGTCGCCTTTTTCGAGTTGGAAAATATCGACAGTCTTTCGTCTGCTGTGGATCGTTGCATTGCCCGCATGGAGAAGCAAAGCGAGCATGCGTATGCGACCGCATGCGAGAAATTTGCCGGAAGTTGCATGGCTGACAGGTATTTCAACTTGTATGAGAATCTGCTTGCCAAGACTTCCGGATGTTGAAAGAGTCTCGGAAGATTTATTTGGAAAAAATATAGAAACCTTTTTTTATAGTTCATTTATATTATGCTAACTGCATCATTGGTTATCTATCATAATCCTCTGCCGGAGATCGAGACTGTGTTAAATTGTGCATTGCGCAGTCCGTTTGAATGGATTTATATTGTCGATAACTCATGTAACGATTCATTGCGTATTCTGGAACATCGATCGCCCAAAATCCGGTACATTCATAATCTCAATACCGGTTATATTGCGCATAATATCGCTATTCGCGAGGCGATGGCACTCGGGGCTAAGTACCACGCCGTGCTGAATCCAGATATCAGTTTCGAGCCTGAAACGATCAATGAATTGATCCACTATATGGAAGCTCACGAGGATGTCGGATGGGTGATGCCCAAAGTGATTTATCCCGACGGTCGATTGCAATATCTTTGTAAGCTGTTGCCAACACCTGCAGATTTGATATTACGGCGTTTTTTTCCTAAAAGTTGGTTTCCGAAAAGCCAAAAACGCTTCGAAATGCGGTTTTTAGACTATGATACAGAGGTAGATGTACCTTACCTTTCGGGATGTTTCATGTTTTTACGGACGGAGGTCTTATGTAAAACAGGGCTTTTCGATGAACAGTTCTTCATGTATGCTGAAGACATCGATTTGTCGCGTCGGATGCATGCAATGAGCCGGACGGTTTACTATCCGGCCGTATCAATCGTTCATGCTCATGAGGGCGCATCTTACAAAAACAGGCGAATGCTTTACGTCCATATTCGCAATATCGTACTTTATTTCAATAAATGGGGTTGGTTTTTCGACCGCGAACGACGTAGGGCGAACAAAGCGGTTTTGAAACGTTTCGATCATTGAGTAAATAATGATGAACAATGTGCAGATGATAAAAGAGTTCTTTTGAAGGCTTTATTTATATGAGAATTTATGAAGGGGTTTAAATAGAAAGAGGATATGAATATAACATTATTGGGTGGCTCCGGATTTGTGGGAACCCGTTTGTTGGGGCTTCTGTCGGAACACGAGGAGGATTACACGTTGCGCAATATTGACAAACGTCAAAGTGAATTTTTTCCGAAAATTACCGAATTGGGTGATGTGCGTGATCCAGAAGCGATGCGTCGAGCCGTATCAGGCGCCGATGTTGTCGTATTGCTTGCGGCAGAACATCGTGACGATGTGTCTCCTGCATCGCTCTATTATGAGGTTAATGTGAACGGCATGCGCACGGTACTCAATGCCATGGAAGCGGAAGGGGTTCATCGTATTGTCTTTACTTCGTCAGTCGCTGTTTATGGTCTGAATAAGCAAAATCCGTCGGAGGATCATCCGGTAGATCCGTTCAACCATTACGGTAAAAGTAAATGGGAGGCCGAGCAGGTCCTTCAGGCGTGGTATGAAAAACATCCGGACTGGAATATCAATATACTTCGGCCTACGGTAATTTTCGGCGAGAGAAATCGTGGAAATGTTTTCAATCTATTGCAACAAATTTCTTCAGGCAAGTTTTTGATGGTTGGTTCTGGACAGAACAAAAAATCGATGGCATATGTGGGTAATATCGTTTCGTTCATTCGTTTCCTGATTGAGACGCGACGTATTGGATACAATGTCTACAACTATGTGGATCAGCCTGATTTTACGATGAACATGCTGGTGAAACATGTTGGTGAGGTTTTGGATAAACATATCCCCACAATCCACCTTCCATATTGGTTGGGGATGTTGGGCGGTCGCTGTTTCGATCTTTTGGCTTGGGTTACAAATCGAAAAATGACTATCAGCAGCGTGCGGGTAAAGAAATTCTGTGCGACGACACAGTTCGATGCAAAGAAAGCTTGGGAGTCTGGGTTCGCGGCACCGTATTCGTTGAGTGAGGGATTAGCGCGTACGTTGCGATTCGAGTTTATCGATCCGCCTAAGGATGGTATTACGTTCAAGACAGAATAGATCTCTATCAAGAGAGACAAAAAGGATCCGTGCTGAATTTGCGGATCCTTTTTTGTATTTGCAGGGTCTTGGAGATTACAGTTTCGGATTGCTGCGGTGCCGCTCCTTGTCGCGCGAGGTTTTCTTGGCGAAGTTGGCTTCGAGAGCCGCGGTGAGGTCCACGCCCGTCTGATTGGCAAGGCAGACCAGCACCCACAGCACGTCGGCCATTTCGTCCGCGAGGTTGCACGCCTCGCCCGCCTTGAACGACTGGTCGCCGTATTTGCGGGCCACGACGCGGGCCAGCTCGCCTACCTCTTCCGTCAGGACGGCCATGTTCGTCAGTTCGCTGAAATAGCGGACACCGTATTCCTTGATCCATGCGTCTACACGCTCCTGCAATTCTTTGATCTCCATTGTGCGATTTTTTTGTTTTCGGTCATTCCGAATTTTTCCTCCCCCCCCCTCTTCCCCGAATATCGCCCTCTGCATCCGGTGCGGAAACTTCCGGTCTTTGCCGCCGGAATCTGCGTTTACGAATCCGTATTTCCTCGCTCCTGCCCGTGTCCTTCGGGCGGGAACGATCGCATTGGGGCGAGTGGCAGGAGGCGCCCGACGAAAAACGGCGTTCCCGCTTCATATTCCTGCACCCTTCACAAAGGGAATTTCGAAGCGGGTTTCGGCGAATCCGCCCTTTCGCCCGATCGTTTGCCTGCCGGTCCGGGGCCGGCGTCGATTGCGCGATCGCTATGGGATTGCGCCGGGCGCTCCGGCATGCGTGCCGGAGATTCGATTGCGGTTCCGTCCGGGGCCGCAATCGGCGTTTGGAGGATGCGGTCGTTCCGGCTTCCGTCGCACTGCTATTTCACCCGGATGAGGTTCAGTCCGTCGCGCAGGGGTAGGATCACGTTCTCGACCCGCGGATCCGCCGCTGCCATGCGGTTGAACTCCAGCAATGCCTGCGTGTGGCGGTCGCTGCGGGCGACCGGCTCGACGACTTTGCCCGACCAGAGGATGTTGTCGGCGATCAGCACCGAACCGCTTCTTACGAGCGGCCGTCGCCCGTCGTCGCCCATGAGCATCCGGTAGTAGTCGGGGTATTCGCGCTTGTCGCCGTCGATGAACACGAGGTCGAATACGCCGCCCAGAGCGGGCGCTATGGCGAGTGCCGAACCGATGTGCAGGCGGATTTTGCTCCCGTGGGGGCTGCGGTCGAAGAACGACTGCGCCAACGGTTCCAGTTCGTCGTCCACCTCGGTGGTGTGCAGCTCGCCTTCCGCGTCCAGCCCGGCCGCCATGCAGAGGGCCGAATACCCCGTGAAGGTGCCGATTTCGAGGATGCGCCGCGGGCGGAGCATCCGCACGAGCAGCTCGAGCAGTTTGCCCTGAATATGCCCCGAGAGCATCCGCGGAGCCACGACCCGCAGATGCGTTTCGCGGTCCAATTCGCGCAGCAGCTCCTCCTCGGGTGCCGAGAAGTCGTGGATGTAGCGTTCGAGTGCGTCCATCAGTTTGGGTAGAATCCCTGTTTGTTGAACCGGTAGGAGGTTTCGATGGCCTCGGGCGTATCGGCACCGAGCGCGAGCAGATAGGCCCGCGTGAATTCGAGATAACCCGTGCCGTTGGCCGTTACGATTCCGCCGTCGCTCACGGCCTGCCGCTCTTCGTAGCGCGACTCGCCCGTATAGCGTTCGCCGCCCCACTCTTTCATCAGTCGGACCGTGTTGCCCGTGTGGCGCACGGTGTTGAGGAACCCGTGCGCTGCCAGAAAGAGCGTCGCGTTGCAGATCGCTCCGACGGGCAGACCCCGTTCGAGCGCCCGGGCGACCAGCGGTGCGACCTGCTCCGCTTCGGGGCTTCGCCAGCTCATGCCGCCCGTGAGAATCAGACCCGCACAATCGTCGGGCAGCGCCGCAAGGTCGCAGTCGGGCACGACGGAGAGGCCGCCCAGCGAGCGGACGGTGCGTCCCTGCGGCGCGGCGTAGAGAGTTTCGAACCGGCCTTCGCAGCCGGGCATGAGCCCCTCCCGCAGCGCCGGCGCGAGGAATGCGGCTTCCCAATCGGCGAAGGCGTCCAACAGGACGATCATTGTTTTTTTCTTCATAGGGTTTATCGGTATATCAGTTTGGAATCGACGCCGAGAACCTCTTCGGCCACTTCGGCAAGCTGTGCGGCCGTGAGGGCTTCGATTTTGGCGTAGACCTGCTCCATGGTGTCCACCTCCTCGTGCAGCAGGAAACTTTTGCCCGTGCCGAGCATGTAGCCTTCGTTGCTCTCCAGCGATATGGCCAGTTGGGCGATGAACTGTTTCTTGGCCATCGAGAGGCGCCGCGGGGTGAGCGTCTCGGTCCGCAGACGCCGCATCTGCGCTTCGATCAGCTCGATGCACTGCTCCGTGTTGCCGTGGTCGCAACTGAAGTAGGTCGCCACGATACCGCAGTCGGTGTAGGGGGTGTAGGAGGCTTCGATGTTGTAGGAGAGCCCGTGTTTTTCACGCACGACGACGTTGAGGAGCGAGTTGGCCGACGGACCGCCCAGTATGTTCACCAGCAGCGCCAGCGGCAGACGGCGGGGATCGTCGATCCCGCAGGCGCGGCTGCCGATGATGCAGTGGGTTTGGTGGGTGTGCTTCGTGATGGTCCGCTCGAACGGCGGCCGCACGTCGGGCGCTGTCCTGTGCGTCGTCCGCACCGTGGCGGGTTGCCGTCCGAAATAGCGGTCGGCGACGGCTTCGACGGTTTGGGGCGCGATGTTGCCGATCGACGAGAAAACCATCTGATCGGTCGTATGCGTGCGGGCCGTGAAGCGGCGGATGGCGTTCCCGTCGAAACGGGCGAGCGCCTTTTTGCCGCCGAGGATGTTGTGTCCCAGTTCGGAACCTTCGAAGAGCATGTCCTCGAAGGTGTCGTAGATGAGGTCGGCGGGCGAATCTTTGTAGGTGTTGATCTCGTCGCAGATCACCTCCTTTTCGCGTTCCAGCTCCCGGTCCGGAAAGGTCGAGCGGAAGGCGATGTCGGCGATCAGTTCGGCCGCCTTGGGGAAATCGCCGCGCAGCGTCGTGGCATGGATGGTGGTGTCCTCCTTGGTGGTGAAGGCGTTGAGTTCGCCGCCGAGGTTTTCCAGCCGGCAGTTGACCTGCCATGCCCGGCGGCGCTGCGTGCCTTTGAAAAAGGCATGCTCGGTGAAGTGCGCGAGGCCGTATTCCGCGGTCAGCTCGTCGCGCGAACCGGCGTTGACGATCAGCGCGCAATGAGCCACGTTGCTCCGCACGCAGCGGTGTATGCCCCGAATGCCGTTCGGGAGGCGGTAGGTTGTGAATTCGTTCATCGATAGTCGTTTTGAGCTTTGTAGCGCCGGTCGATCCGGAATCCGTGATCTTTTGCGAGAGAGTAGACGATACCGGACGAACGGACTTTTCCGTAGACGACGGCGATCTTGGGACGCCGGTTTCGCTTTTCGCCGCTGCCTTTGATCGAGGCGTTTTTCGGATCGGCACAACCGTCTGCTCCGATCGTGAAGCCGAGCTTGCGGCGGTATTTCCGAAGCGATGCGTCCATGTGCATCGAGTCCGCCGGCGGCATGCCGTTCGCCGGATCGGCGCCGAGTTTTACGATGTCCGTTTCGCGGATCGTATCGACGTGAAACGGAGCGGGGATCGTTTCTTCGGAAAAAGTTACGTACCCTCCGGCTTTCAGACTGTCGAGGTAGAGGCGCGTCTCGGCATGATCTTCGGCGGAACTCGTGTGCTGCATCGGCACGAAGACGACTTCGCGCCCTGCGGTCGGATGGGTGGGTTTCCGCACGCCGTACCGTGGATGAGTGGCTTTCCACCGTGTTCCCTGCATGAGAGAACGGGAATCTGTACCGGACAGCGGCCAGCTCGGCGACGTGTATCTGAAAAACGTTTTTCCGGTCATTTTTTGTGCAAATCGAGGTTTTTGCGGAGAAATGCGCCCGTGTGGCTCTCGGGGCAGGCGGCCAGTCCGCGCGGGGTGCCTTCGTAGACGATGCGCCCGCCCTCGCCGCCCGCTTCGGGGCCGAGGTCCACGACCCAGTCGGCGCATTTGATGACGTCCATGTTGTGCTCCACGACCACGATCGTGTGCCCCCGTTCGATCAGGGCTCCGAAAGCGGCCAGCAGCTTGGCGATGTCGTGGAAGTGGAGCCCCGTGGTCGGCTCGTCGAAGATGAACATCACGCTGCCGTCCGCCGGACTGTCCTTGGTGAGGAACGAGGCGAGCTTCACGCGCTGGCTTTCGCCGCCCGAGAGGGTCGAGGAGGATTGACCGAGGCGGATGTAGCCCAGTCCCACATCCTGCAACGGTTTGAGGCGTTCGACGATGCGCCGGCAGGTCGCATCCTTCCGGTCGGCCGCGAAAAACTCCACGGCGTCGTCCACGGTCATGTCCAGTACGTCGGAGATCGACTTGTCGCGGTATTTCACTTCCAGAATCTCGTCCTTGAAACGTTTGCCGCCGCAGGCGTCGCACACGAGTTCGACGTCGGCCATGAATTGCATCGAGACCTTGATGACGCCTTCGCCCTGACACTCTTCGCAGCGCCCGCCCGCCATGTTGAACGAGAAGTGCGACGGATTGAGCCCCGTGTGTTTGGCTTGGGGCTGGTCGGCGAAGAGTTTGCGTATTTCGTCGTAGGCTTTGATGTAGGTAACGGGATTCGAACGCGACGATTTGCCGATGGGATTCTGATCCACCATCTCCACCGATTTGAGCAGCCGGACATCGCCGTCGATGCGGTCGAAATCTCCGGGTTTCGTGCCCGTGTCGAAGAGCATGCGCCGCAGCGCGGGGTAGAGGATGCCCTTCGCCAGCGACGATTTGCCCGAGCCGCTGACGCCCGTGATGCAGGTCATCACGCCGAGCGGAATGCGGACGTCGATGTTCCGGAGGTTGTTCTCGCGCGCTCCGCGGATCACGACGGAGTTGCTCCAGCCCCGTTCCGCGGACGGACACGCGATGCGGCGACGGCCCGTGAGGTAGTCGGCCGTGAGGCTTTTCCGGCTTCCGAGCAGCGCTTCGAACGATCCGCTGAAGACCACCTCGCCGCCGTGTTCGCCCGCTGCGGGGCCGATGTCGACGATGTAATCCGCGGCGCGGATCACCTCTTCTTCGTGCTCGACGATGATCACCGTGTTGCCCAGATCGCGCAACTGCCGGAGGACTTTGATCAGCCGGTTCGTATCGCGCGGATGGAGGCCGATCGAAGGTTCGTCGAGTATGTAGAGCGATCCCGTGAGGTTGCTGCCGAGCGACGTGGCGAGGTTGATGCGCTGGCTCTCGCCGCCCGAAAGGGTCGCCGAGAGCCGGTCGAGCGTGAGGTAACCCAGCCCGACGTCGGCGAGGTATTGCAGCCGGTTGCGGATCTCCACGAGGATGCGAGCCGCGGTTTTCGTGTCGTGTTCGTCGAGCCGCAGCCCGTCGAAGAATCCGATGAGCGCCTCCACGTTCATGGCCACCAGCTCGGCAATGGTCCGGCCGCCGACCCTGACGTAGAGCGCCTCGGGCCGCAGGCGCGAGCCGCCGCAGTCGGGGCAGACGGTTTTGCCCGTGTAGCGGGCCTTCATCACGCGGTACTGGATCTTGTGCCGCTGCGAGTCGATGTAGGCGAAAAAGTCGTCCAGTCCGTCGAAATATTCGTTGCCGCGCCACAGCAGTCTCCGCTGCGCGGGCGTCAGCTCGTGGTAGGGCGTATGGATCGGAAATCCGAACTTGCCGGCGTTCTGCACCAGCTGGTCCTTCCACTGCCCCATCGTCTCGCCGCGCCAGCAGGCCACGGCCCCTTCGTAGACGGTTTTGCTCTTGTCGGGGATCACCAGATCTTCGTCGATGCCGATCACCTTCCCGTAGCCTTCGCAGCGGGGGCAGGCGCCCAGCGGATTGTTGAACCCGAAGAGGTGTTCGGTCGGAGGTTCGAAGCGGATGCCGTCGGCTTCGAACCGCGACGAGAAGCTCTCGGCCCCGCGGTCGGTCAGGATCGTGCAGACACCGTCGCCGTAGGAAAAGGCGCGGGCCACCGAGTCGCGCAGGCGCGTGGCGGTATCGTCGTCCGGAGCGACGCGGGCGCGGTCGACCACCACCGCGATCTCCTCCGCACGGGTCTCGGGGCCGACCGTCGGCAGGTAATCCTCGATGAACCGTGTTTCGCCGCCGACGCAGACGCGCTGGAGGCCGTCGCCGACGAGCAACGTGAGTTTTTCGATGATGCCCTGTCCCGGGGCCAGCACCAGCGGTGCGGCGATCACCACCCGACTGCCCTCTTCCAGCGCGAGGATGCGGGCTGCGACCTCGTCCACGCCGTAACATTTCACCTCGCGCCCCGACACGGGCGAGAAGGTGTGCCCCGCACGGGCGAAGAGCAGCTTCAGGTAGTCGTAGATCTCGGTGGTCGTGCCTACGGTCGAGCGCGGATTGCGCGTGTTGACCTTCTGTTCGATGGCTATGGCCGGCGCGATGCCCGTGATGAGGTCCACGTCGGGCTTGTTGACCTTGCCCAAAAACTGCCGCGCATAGGCCGACAGCGATTCGACGTAGCGGCGCTGCCCCTCGGCGAAAATCGTGTCGAAGGCCAGCGTCGATTTGCCCGAGCCCGAGAGCCCGGTAATTACGGTCAGCGTGTCGTGCGGGATCGAGACCTCGATGTTCTTGAGGTTGTGGACCCGCGCACCTTTGATATGAATGCTCTTTTCTTCTTCCATCACTCCTCCTCGGGGATCGCGCCCCCGACTTTATGCAGTTTGCCGAGCAGGGCTTCCGCACGGCCGGCCCGTATGGTGAGCGTTACGGTGCAAAGGTTGCCGAATTCCTGCGAGCGGACGGCCGGCTGCTCGTCTTTGACGATTCTCATGATGTCGTTCATCGCTTCGTACGGGAACTGCACGCGGAATGTGCGGTCGACCGTGCGCTCCGTGATCCCGGCTGCGGCGATGACCGCGGCGGCCGCCTCCTTGTAGGCGGCGATCAGGCCGGGGACTCCCAGTTTCGTGCCGCCGAAGTAGCGGACCACGACGATGAGACATTCCGTGATCCCGTGCGAGAGCATCTGTCCGAGGATCGGCCGGCCGGCCGTTCCCGAGGGTTCGCCGTCGTCGTTGGCGCGGAACCGCTCGCCGCGGGGACCGAGACGCCACGCATAGCAGTGGTGCGTGGCGTCGTAGTAACGTTTGCGCAGGGCATCGAGCCGTTCGCGGATCTCCTCCTCGCTGCACACGGGATAGGCATAGGCCAAAAACCTGCTGCTCCGCTCCCGCAGCGAAGCCTCGGCCGGAGCCGCGAGTGTCAGATAGCTGTCTTCGGGCGTCTCCACGGCGTTAGCGTACCTTGCTGAACAGACGCTCCCAGCGGATGTTCGAGGGGAAGCTCTTGTTCGGGTCGAGCGACAGCCATACGAACGAAGCTTTGCCGACGATGTGGTCCTCGGGCACGAAACCCCAGAAGCGCGAGTCGGCCGAGTTGTGGCGGTTGTCGCCCATCATCCAGTAGTAGTCCATCGCGAACGTGTAGGTGTCGGTCCGGATGCCGTCGATGTAGATCGCGCCGTCCCGCTCTTCGAGCCGGTGGCCTTCGTACACCTCGATGATCCGGCGGTAGAGCGGCAGATTATCCTCCGTGAGCGTGATCGTCGCACCCCGCGCAGGTACCCAGATCGGACCGTAATTGTCTTGGCTCCATGCGGGGAAGGAGCGGTGGGGGTAGACCTCCGCGTTCGGGGCGGCGACGTATTTGCGGACCGAGAGCACGTTGTCGAGCGCCCGCAGCCGCTCGGCCGCTTCGTCGGTGAGCATCATGTAGTAGCCCGCGCCGTTGCCGCTGTACTCCGTGATGCCGAGTTTTTCGATCGCGTATTGGGTCAGCGGCGACGAGGTCTGTACGATGTACGAGTACTGCAAACCGGGGATGGGCTCCTGCTTCTCGCCGTTGACCCACACGTCGCCGCTTATGATCCGCAGCGAGTCGCCCGCGACGGCGACGCAGCGTTTGATGTAGTTCTCGCGTTTGTCCACGGGGCGCGTGATGACCGTGTAGTCGTCGTTGAGCCGGCGGCGTCCCTCCGCGGGACCGTAGGTCTCGGTGTAGCTGCGCAGGACATCGTAGTAGGTAACGTTCTGGTTTTCGAGCAGCACGGTGTCGCCCGCCGGGAAGTTGAAGACCACCACGTCGTTGCGGCGGATGCGGCCCAGACCTTTCAGCCGGTGGTAGGGCCACTTGACGGCTTCGGAGAACGATTTTTTCGTTTGCGAGAAGGGCATCGTATGGTGCACGAAGGGGAACGACAACGGCGTATTGGGCATCTGAGGACCGTAGGCGACCTTGCTCACGTAGAGGTAGTCGCCGATGAGCAGCGACTTTTCCATCGACGAGGTGGGGATCACGTACATCTGGAACACGAAGATGTGGACCAGCGAAGCGACGACCGTGGCGAACAGGACGGCGTTGATCCATTCGTAGACCGTTTTATAGGTCTTGCTGCGCTTGCAGAGTTCGGCATTGCGGTGCCAGACGTAGCGGTAGAACAGGCGGCTGATGTAAAGATCGAAGATTACGGGCAATCCCAGCAGCATCCACAGATTGCCCGTCCAGACGACGAACCAGAGCGTATAGAGCACAGCGACGAGCGTGAAGCCCACCCATCTATTGGATAAAAAAGCCTTTATTTTTTTCATAGTTTCGTGTTTTCGAAAGTTCTTCCGCAGCGGATCGTTCTCCGCCGGCCGGCCCGTTTCGCCGGGCGGTTGTGTCATTTCAAAAGGTCATCCATCGTATAGACGCCCCGTTTGCCGCAGAGAAACTCGGCGGCGATCACTGCTCCCATAGCTAACGTCCGGCGATGCTTGATCGTATGCCGGAGCTGAAGAATATCGTCCTCGGATTCGTAGGTAACGGTGTGGATACCCGGGACCGTGCCTTCGCGCAGGGAGCGGATCTCGATCCGCTCCGGAGCGGCTGCCGCCGGAGGGGCCGGGAGCTCGCCGGCATTCTCCGGGGCGGAGACGTCGCCCACCCACCCTTTCCATGTGTCGGATTCGGCGAGAATCCCTTCGGCGAGGGTGATCGCCGTGCCGCTCGGCGCATCCTTTTTCTGGAGGTGGTGGATCTCCTCGATCGAGACGTCGTAGCCGCCCACGCGATTTACCAGCGCGGCGAGCCGGCGGTTGATGCGGAAGAGCAGGTTCACGCCGAGGCTGTAATTCGAAGCGTAGAAGAAGGCGCCGTCCTTTTCGCGGCAGAGTGCCTCCAGTTCCGCCAGACGAGCGGTCCACCCCGTCGTGCCGCTCACGACGGCCGTGCCGCTTTCGAGGCAGCGGCGGATATTTTGGTAGGCGGTCGCGGGCGTCGTGAATTCGAGTGCGACGTCCGCTCGGCTCAGATGGGCGGCATCGAGCTCCGATGCGTTGTCCGCATCGACGATGAGCACGGTCTCATGCCCCCGTTCGGCGAGTATCTTTTCGATTTCGCGGCCCATCTTGCCGTATCCGATGATGGCAGCTTTCATAAGTTACATTATATTTATAATTCGCGGAGCGGCCCTGCGAGCCGGTTGTCGTAATCGGGGGAACACCGCCCGTCCGCGCCGAAGTCTCGTTTTTTCCGGCCAAAGATACGGATAAAAATTGAAATTTTGAGCGCCGGAAGACAAGAAGAGCCGCGTGCGGGCGAAGCCGTCGCGGCCGTCGAAAAACGCGAAGAACTCCGAATTGAGCCTGACGGCAAACAAAATCCGGATACGATGTGCTATATTTGCAGTTGATGAAATGCTGATGGTATGGAACAGTCCCATGTTTTCGATTGCTCGAATGTGCTTATTGCGTGTTATTTCACCGATGACCGGAGGTGTGTTCACGAAAACAGGGAACATACGCTCGTCTATCTGTGTTCGGGCGAGCTGGAGATCGAAGAGCGCGGCCGGAGAACCCTTTTGCATGCGGGCGAGTGCGCTTTCATGCGGCGCGACAACCGGATGTGGCTGCACAAGAAACCCGCGGACGGGAAGCCGTACCGCTCCGTCGTGCTGAAATTTTCGAGACCTTTTCTGCGGGAGTTTTACCGGAGGCTCGACCGGCGGCTTGTTCCGTCCGATTCCCGGCGCGAGAGGGGCGCCCTTCGTGTGTTGCCGGGCAGCAGGCCGGACATCCGGTCGCTGTTCGAGTCGGTCGCACCCTACTTCGAGGCGGGTGAAAAGCCGTCCGATGAGGTGCTGAAGCTGAAGATGACCGAAGGCGTGTACGTATTGCTCCGCACCGACAGGAATCTTTATGCCTCGTTGTTCGATTTCGTGGAACCGTGGAAGATAGACATTCTCGACTTTTTGAATGAGAACTACATGTGCGACCTGTCGATGGAGGAGATCGCGGGTTACACGGGGCGCAGTTTGGCGACTTTCAAGCGCGATTTCGCCAAAATCAGCGACCTGACGCCGCGAAAGTGGATCATCCGTCGCCGGCTGGAGGCTGCGCACGACCTGATCGAATCGGGCGGACGGAAAATAACGGAGGTCTGTTTCGACGTGGGATTCAAGAACCTCTCGCACTTTTCCAAAATATATAAGAAGACCTACGGCGTCGCCCCGTCGCGGTAGCGCGCTGCCGCCGGCGAACGTGAAGTTGCCGTAGGGGCTGCGGAACTATCATGCGTTGTTTTCGGCCGTCGTTGCCGCGCTGACGGTCGTTTTGCCGAATTCGGCGCCGCAGACGTCGGCTCGGGCTGCGGTCATCCGGCTTAGGTTATGCTGACCGCTGCTCGGGGAGTGGATCTGCGGTCGCTGCCGATGCTCCGCCGGTTACGGCGGCGGCATCCGTGATGCCGGTAAAATGGCATCCGGCCGAAAGGTGGCGGCGGACTGATCTTCGGGACAAAGAAATTTGAGCCTTGGGGCAAAATATCCGCGTGAGTTTGTCCGTATCTTCGTATCGGAAACGGAGGACCGGTCGGGGTGCCCGGAAATGTCGAATTGTAAATCGTGTCGTATGAAACCGCAGATGACTTCATTCATGCTATTGTTGACTTTATTTTTTCCGATCATGGCAAAATCTCAAGTAAAAATCAAGCAGACCGCCGGACGCGATGCGCTCGGAGCGTTTGCACCCGAATTCGCGCGTCTGAACGACGATGTGCTGTTCGGGGAGGTGTGGAGCCGCAACGACCTGCTTTCGCTGCGGGACCGCTCCGTCGTTACGGTGGTCGCCCTCATGTCGCAGGGGTTGACCGATTCCTCGTTCGAATACCATCTCGAATCGGCGAAGAAGAACGGGGTAACGCGAACCGAGATGGCCGAAATTCTCACTCATGCCGCATTTTATGCGGGTTGGCCCAAAGCTTGGGCGGCTTTCCGCATGGCCAAGGAGGTGTGGGCGGACGAGACGGACGGTGCGGCTCCCGGTTCGCTCGAAGCGTATGCGCAGACCCTCCTTTTTCCGGTGGGCCGCCCGAACGATGCCTATGCCGAGTATTTCGTGGGCCGGAGCTATCTGGCGCCCGTCGCGGCCGGGGGCGCACCCGTAGTCAACGTAACTTTCGAGCCGGGGTGCCGCAACAATTGGCATGTGCACGAGGCGGACGAAGGGGGCGGGCAAACGCTCGTGTGCGTGGGCGGTCGCGGGTATTATCAGTTGTGGGGCCAAGAGGCGGTCGAACTGCGCCCGGGCGATGCGGTCTATATTCCGGCTGGTGTGAAGCATTGGCACGGAGCGGCACCCGACAGTTGGTTTTCGCACCTCGCCATCGAGGTCCCCGGCAAAGGTTGCAGCAACGAATGGCTGGAGCCCGTAAGCGATGAAGAATATGCTAAATTGAAATAGTGATGAAACAGATCGTATTGTTAATTATGAGTTTACTCGTGTTCAGCAGCCCGACGAAAGCACAAGAACAGCCGGCGGATGCCGTCCGGCAGCCGGGCGGGAAAATCCTCGTGGCCTATTTCTCCTGTACGGGAACCACGGAAAAAGCGGCCTCGGCCATTGCCCGGGCGGTCGACGGCGATCTGTACCGGATCGTGCCGGCCGTGGCTTACACCCCGGCGGATCTGGATTGGACCGACGAATCCAGCCGCAGCTCGAAGGAGATGGCCGATGAGAACTCGCGCCCTGCGTTGGGCGGTGGAAGTCTCGACCCGGCAGAGTACGATGCGGTGTTCCTCGGTTATCCGATTTGGTGGGATGCGTGTCCGCGCGCGGTCAATACGTTCCTCGAAAAGTATGATTTTTCCGGCAAGACGGTCATTCCTTTCGCCACCTCCGGGAGCAGTTCGATCGCGGGCAGCGTCAGGAAGCTCGGGGCACTCTATCCGGAAATCGAATGGAGAGAGGGGCGGCTGTGCAACGGAAGTACGGAGCAGGCCGCGGATTGGGCCCGGCGGGCGATCGAATGATCGTGCAAGCGGGGGCTGTCTGACAAGTCCCGAAAATCGGAAATCACCCCTGCCGGAATTCATTCCGGCAGGGGTGAAATCGTTGAAATCAGACTTGTTAGACAGCTCCTTTTTTCAGATAGATACGGTCGGTCCTTGTCTTTCGGGGGATCGGGCGTCCGGCCGAGATCGCGGAAATATTCGGAGGATTGCGGGTTAAATTTTGGAGAATGGGAAATAATTATTACCTTTATGTGATATTTCGCTTGCAAACAGAAACTTTACAACTTGAAAACAAAAGCATATCGTAACAATTATGAAGACTGACCTGAATGTTAAAACCCGCACCGAGAGCGACCTGCTCGGCAGCGTGGAGGTACCTTGCGACGTTTTGTACGGCGTGCAGACCCTGCGCGGTCTGGAGAATTTCCCGATCAGCACTTTCCGTCTCGACCAGTATCCCCTCTTCGTGAACGGACTGGCCGTCGTGAAGCTCGGCGCCGCCATCGCCAACCACGACCTCGGCCTTTTGACCGACGAACAATTCGAAGCCATTTCGCAGGCCTGCCGCGAAATTATGGACGGCAAGTTCCACGAGTATTTCCCCGTCGACATGATTCAGGGCGGCGCCGGTACGACCACCAACATGAATGCCAACGAGGTGATCGCCAACCGTGCGCTGGAGATCATGGGCCATGAGCGCGGCGAATACCAGTACTGCTCGCCCAACGACCACGTCAACTGCTCGCAGTCGACCAACGACGCCTATCCCTCGGCCATCCACATCGGTCTGTATGCCACGCACCTCAAGCTGATGCAGCACTATAAGGAGCTGATCGCCGCTTTCATGCGCAAGGCGGAAGAGTTCGCCGGCATAATCAAGATGGGCCGCACGCAGCTCGAAGACGCCGTGCCGATGACCCTCGGCCAAACGTTCCACGGCTTTGCGAGCATCCTCGAAGCCGAAATCGAGAACCTCGACCATGCCGCACGCGAGTTCCTGACGATCAACATGGGTGCCACGGCGATCGGTACGGGTATCTGCGCCGTTCCGGGATATGCCGAGCGCTGCACGAAGGCCATCGCCGAAATCACGGGCTGGGACATCCGTCTGGCGGGCGATCTGGTGGGCGTAACGTCCGACACCTCGTGCATGGTGGGCTATGCCGCGGCTATGAAGCGCGTTGCCACCAAGATGAACAAGATCTGCAACGACCTGCGCCTGCTGGCCTCGGGTCCCCGCTGCGGTCTGGGCGAGATCAATCTGCCGGCCCGTCAGCCCGGTTCGTCGATCATGCCCGGCAAGGTGAACCCCGTGATTCCCGAGGTGATGAACCAGATCGCCTATAAAGTGATCGGCAACGAATTGTGCGTTACGATGAGCAACGAAGCCGCACAGATGGAGCTCAATGCCATGGAGCCAGTGATGGCTCAGTGCTGCTTCGAGTCGGCCGATCTGCTGATGAACGGTTTCGATACGCTGCGCATCCGCTGCATCGACGGAATCACGGCCAACGAGGAGCGCTGCCGCCGATACGTGCACGACAGCATCGGCGTCGTTACCGCCCTCAATCCGATCATCGGCTATAAGAATTCGACCAAAATCGCCAAGGAGGCGCTCGAATCGGGGCGCGGCGTGTATGAGTTGGTGCTCGAACACGGCATCCTCAGCAAGGAGGAACTCGACGAGATACTCAAACCGGAGAATATGATCCGTCCGGTGAAACTCGACATCAAACCGCGACGCTGACCCGTGCAGGTTTTCGCATAGACAGAGGCGACCTTTCGAGGGTCGCCTCTGTGGTTTCGTCGAACCTGCCTGCATATTCTTGTCCGTCCGCCCCCTTGCGTTTGTCGTTTTTAGGGGAGCTTGCCGTCTCGTTCCACTGCCTTCTCGTTTTCTTGTCCGGTTGCTCTTTCGGCTTCGTGTCTATTCGTCGATCGGGAACTCGCTTTCTTGTTCCGTCGGCTGTCAGTCGTTGTTGGGAGCTCGTGTCCTTTATCGTTCGGGTTCGAAGTCTGTTTTTCAGGTTACATCGGGTGTTTGTGCGGTTATCTTTCGCCGCCCCTTCACTCTTGATGTGCTGTTCCGCCGCGCCTGTTGAGCTTTCTGTTTTTCTCCTTCACTCCTCTCTCCGGTGTGGACGGTGTACGATTCGGTATTCGCCCGGTACGTTCGCCCGGATGGTCCGGCGTCGCGGTCCGTAAGCGTGTCGCCGTCGTGCGTGTGCACATTGCGGAACCGTGTTCGTTTTTTCCCGATTCGCCGGACAGGTGCATCGAGGTCGGCTGTGCCGGTGCCGCATGCTGCCGGCCGTTGGCCGATGCTCCGCACGATGCCGCCTTGTCGATGCTTCGCCGCGGCGCCGCCTTCTCGTGCGGTTGCGGCAACGGACTGCGTCCGGCTCCTCCGGAACGGGGGAGGTGCAGCTTGCCGGATGGGCTGTTTTCTCGTAGTACCGCGGTTTTTGGGTGTTCGACGGACAGAAACCGTGTTTTTTTCGTATTTTTGTCCGGATACCCCGGCGGCCGGTCCCCGTCGGTCTCGACCGGACCGGCAGAGGGCCTGTGCCACTGAGCGAAATACGGCGAATATAAAAACGAGTGAAATGCGTTATTTTATCGAATTGAGCTACAACGGAGCGGCTTACTGCGGCTGGCAGCGTCAACCCGACCAGCCGTCGGTGCAGCAGACGCTCGAACGGGGCCTCTCCACCCTGTTGCGTCAGCCGATCGAAGTAACGGGAGCGGGCCGTACGGACACCGGCGTGCATGCGCTTTATTATGTGGCTCATTTCGATAGTGCGGAACCGATCGCCGACCCCGGACGAACGCTTTATAAGGCTAATTTTCTGCTTCCCGAGGATATTGCTCTTTTGTCGCTCACACCCGTCGCTCCCGAGGCGCATGCCCGCTTCAGCGCGCGCGAACGGGAGTACCGCTACTTCATCGAGCCGCGCAAAAATCCTTTTACGCGGGGCACGTCGTGGCAGTATTATGTGCCGCTGGATGTAGCGCGTATGAATGCCGCTGCGGCATATCTGCTCGAATTCGATGATTTTACTTCGTTCGCAAAACTCAATTCGAACAATAGGACCAATATTTGCCGCATTTTACGGGCGGAGTGGACGGAAAATGTCGGCGGTGTTTTGTGTTTTACGATCCGTGCGGACCGGTTTTTGCGGAATATGGTGCGGTCGGTCGTAGGAACGCTGGTCGATGTGGGCCGCGGACGCTATACGCCGGAGCAGTTTCGTGCGATTGTAGAGAGCCGCGATCTTGCCCGTTCGAGCAGCGGAGCTCCTGCGCAGGGGTTGTTTCTGAGCGATGTGCTCTACCCGTCCGAAGTGTTCGAACGGAAACTGTAAAACAGACGGAATATATGTGGGCGGAAATCATCTATTGGATCGGCGTACTGTGCTGCATCTGGTGCGTGTACGATCTGTTTGCGCGAAAACGGAGCATCGAGACGCCTCTCAAGGTGCTGTTGGCACTGGTGCTGTTGTTTTTCAGTTGGATCGGAATCGTCGTCTATCTGCTTTTCATCCGCGATAAAATGAAATGAGACGGATCGCCCGTCGGCTGCGGCGCCGGACTCGGCCGGTGGTTCGGGGAGGCGGATGCTTTCGAGTGCTTTCGTGCCGTACGACCGATCGGAAGGGGCTGTCTAACAAGTCCCGAAAATCGGAAATCACCCCTGTCGGAATTCATTCCGGCAGGGGTGAAGTCGTTGAAATCAGACTCGTTAGACAGCTCCTTCCGTTCATGGCCGTTCGTTCAGCCGGTTCCGCAGCGTTCCTGCATGCCTTGCGATGCGGGCATTTCCGCCGCTGCGTTTCGTGTGCGGTCGGTCGTACTTCGTCGGAGAGGCATATGTATTTCATCACCGTGCAGCGGATCTTCCGGAGCATTCGGAAAGTGAGGCGGCGGTGTTTTCGGCGATGAAGCATTATCTATGCCCTTCGAATTTTGCTTGTCGCAGCGATTCGCCGTTTCGACGCTTTCCGGCTTCGGCCATATCGGAACGAACCTTCCTGTTTATCCGACGATTTCACGCAACAAGGCAAGCCCTATCCCGGCCGGAATGTTGGAAAACTTGTTAGACGAGCCTCCTTGCGTTCGCACCGCTTTCGAGAATATCCGAATCTGCGAGCCCTGTAGCGAAGAGGACGAAAACCGGTACGACCGCTTCTGCCGCTTTGCCGTTCGCCCGTTTCGGGGCGCTTCGGTATCGCCCGAGAGTATAGCCCCTTAGTCGTTGCTGGGTATGGCTGCTTCCGTATTTGTCCGTCGCTCCGTATGCTCGCTCCGATGACGACACGAGACCGTTCAACCGACCGAAAGAGCTGCCGATAATTGTCGGATGCGGATTCCTTTCGGCCGTCGGTTCCTGTTGCCGTCGTCGGCTTAGGGGACCCTCGGCTTAAGGTACTTTCGGCCGTCGGCTCCTTTCGGTTATCGGCTCCTCTGGCTGTCGGTTTTTGCGGATCGCCGCGTTCTGCCGGTTCCTCCGATTCCTTTCGGCCGCTTCCTTGATGGTTATCGGTTCTTGTTGCCTATCCGTTTCTGCCGACCGTCGCATCCCGCTGGGGCTCCCGATTCCTTGCGACTGACGGTTCTTTACTGCCGGAGAAACGGGTTTTCCGGCCGAAGCGGGACGCGGCGGGGAACGGACTGTTTATAAATGGATGGCCGCTCCCATTGCCGCTTCCGATGCCTCCATCACCCCTTCGTTCATCGTGGGGTGAGCGTGGATCGTGCGCGCGATCCGATGGGCCGTCGCGCCGAGCGCCTTCGCCAGAGTGGGCTCGGCGATCATCTCCGTAACGTTGGCCCCCACGAGGTGTGCGCCGAGCAGTTTGTCGTCCTCCCCGAAGATCAGTTTCACGAAGCCGTCGCGGTCGCCTGCGGCCGTGGCTTTGCCCGAAGCGGTGAAGGGGAAACGTCCGACCTTGTAGGCGAGCCCCTGTTCCCGCGCCTGCTGCTCGGTGAGACCCACCGATGCCACTTCGGGCGTCGTGAAGACGCACGACGGAACGGTCGAATAGTCCACCGGCGAAGGATTCAGCCCGCAGATCGCCTCCACGCAGCAGATGGCCTCCGCCGATGCCACATGGGCCAGTGCCGGACCGCCCACGATGTCGCCGATGGCGTAGACGCCCTGTGCATCGGTGCGGTAGAATCGGTCCACCACGATTTTGTCGCGCTCGACGCGGATGCCCAGCTCCTCCAGACCGATGCGCTCGATGTTGGACTTGATGCCGACGGCTGACAGCACGACATCCGCCGTGAGGATTTCCGTACCCTTCTTGCCCTCGATCTCCACTTCGCATTTGCCGTCGGCATTCACCTTCACCGACTTCACGGTGGTCGAGGTGAGCACAGTCGCACGGAGTTTGCGGAACGAGCGTTCCATGGTTTTCGAGACCTCCTCGTCTTCGAGCGGCAGCATTCGGGGCAGATACTCGATGACGGTTACTTTCGTGCCGAGCGAGGCATAGAGCGAGGCGAACTCGCTGCCGATGGCTCCCGTGCCGACGACGATCATCGTCTCGGGCAGCTCGGTGAGTGTCAGTGCCTCCCGCGACGAGATGACGTGTTTGCCGTCGATGGGCATGAACGGCATCTCGCGCGGTCGGGCGCCCGTGGCGAGGATGATGTGATCGGCCTCGTACTCCGTACCGTCCACGTTTACCCTGCCGTCGCCTTTGAGACGGCCGAAACCCTGTATGAGGTCGATGTTGTTCTTTTTCAGCAGAAAGGCCACGCCTTTGCTCATGGTTTCGGCGACGCCGCGCGAACGGGCGACGATCTTCTCCAGATCGGGCCGCACCTCACCGGCGAGCTCCAGTCCGTAGTGGGCCGCATTCTTGCAGTAGGTGTAGACCTGTGCGCTCTTCAGGAGCGCCTTGGTCGGGATGCAGCCCCAGTTGAGGCAGACGCCGCCCGCTTCGGCACGTTCGACGATGGCGGTCTTTTTGCCTAACTGCGAGGCGCGGATCGCGGCCACGTATCCGCCCGGGCCGCTTCCGATTACGATGATGTCGTATTTCATAGGTTATGATCGGTTGTTGTAATGGTTCTTTGTTCGCATCGGCCTGCTCCGCCGCCGATGCCGCATTCCGGCTTCGGGGTTTAACGGGCGTTCGGCGTCTTATGTTTCTGTGTCCTTGTGCCCCCCCCCTTCTGTGTGCGGCCCCTCGGCTCGCCGAGGAGTGTCGGCCGAGGCCGACATCCTTGCCGTTCCGGCGGCCGGTCGTGCGGTGCGGCGTCTCCGCGTTCCGGGAAGGTTCCGGTTCTGCGGAAGAGGTGCACAGCCCCCCCCCATCGCTCTCGGCTTCTGCGGTGCCGCCGCCGAAAATCGGCTTTTGAGGCATGCGGGGGCCGTCGGTTTATTCGACGACTTTCAGCACGTCGCCGTGATCCGCCGCCACAGCCCGCTTCCACCTGTCGTTGTAGCCGGGCTGCTCGATCCGGCCCGGAATGCCGCGTCCGTTGCCGTTGTCGATGAAGCCTGCGGCGTCTTCGCCCTTCACGTTGCCGTCGATGAACTTCACGAGCAGGTATTTGTCCAGTTCATTCCATCGGTCGAACAGCTTTTGCGCAGTCCGGGTCGAATAGGCCGTGAGGTATTTCGCGCGTTTTCCGGGCGACATGCCGAGCGCTTCGGCGTCGACTTTCCGCACGGCCTCCAGTTGCGCGGTCTCCCATTCGTCGGCGGAGGCCCTCACGACGGGCGCCACGCGGTCGTAAAAAAGATAGGCGAACTGGGCGATCCGGTTGAAGAGCCAGAATGCCGAGGTCGGCGAGTATTCCAGCATCGAACCGTTCTCTTCGCTGAAGCATTCGGGCACCTGCGTCGCGGAGCAGTAGATCGGCGTGAGGCACGAAGTCGCCGCATCGTCCACGCCGAACCAGAGGATGCCCATGTCGTCCGGCAGTTCGGGACGGGCTTGTGCCACGAACCAGAAGCCCGTCTGCTGGGTCGCCGCGGCGCGTTCGTTGAGGTATTCCCGGCCGTTGACCTCGAAGGTCATCGGCCGCCAGCGGTAGGGGCAACCGTGGCCGCCGGCGCCGATGTCGGCGGTCATGTCCATCGGCGTGCCTTCGTAGTGGTCGCGCATGCAGTCGAAGACGACTTTGGGCTCCACCTTCGCGCGGGGTTTGACCCACAGCGGCATCCGGTTATCGGGATTGTAGCCCATCGCGTAATCCGTGTAGCGGTCCATGCCGTCCGCCACCGTGCGGAAGAACGACCAGACGCGGGCGTCGCAGCCGCGGATCGTGGCGAAGTCGGCGGGTGCATAGGCGTCGCAGAAGCTGAACGTTTCGTCGGGTCCTTCGTAGTAGCCCATTTCGCGGGCGAACGAGATCACGTCGGGCGAATAGAGGCAGTTTTCGGGATCGTCGAGCGGGAAGGTCGTGATGCGGGACTGGTTGGCGTGCGCCGAAACGTATCCGTCCGGAATCCGGCGGGCGACCCAGACGATGCCCCGACGGGCGTTGCCGCCCCGGCCGTCGTCTTCGAATCCCTTGCCGATCAGCTCCATGATCCATGCTTCGCCGGGGTCGGCGATCGAGAACGATTCGCCGCTCGATGCATAGCCGTAGGTGTCGGCCAGCTCGGCGATGAGGGCGATCGCCTCGCGGGCCGTCCGGGCCCGTTGGAGCGTGATGTAGATCAGCGAACCGTAGTCGATGCGGCCCGTCGGATCTTCGAGCTCGGAGCGGCCGCCGAAGGTCGTCTCGGCGATGATGAGCGAGTGTTCGTTCATGTTGCCGACGGTGCCGTAGGTCGCCGCTGCCTGCGGAATGTCGCACAGGTAGCGGCCCGAGTCCCAGTCGTAGACGGGGAGCCGCGTGCCCGCCTTCCAGCGGCCGCGCGGCGTGAGGTAGAGGGCGCCGTACAGGGCGTGCGAGTCGGCGGCGTAGCTGACCATGACGGAGCCGTCGGCCGAAGCTCCCTTCGTAACGATGAAGTTGGTACAGGCTCCGGCAGGGCTGCAAACGGATGCGCCGCAGAGGACGAGGAGAAAAATGCGAACGAGTTTTTTCATAGGTTCGGGTCTAATCTTTGCAAAGATAATAAAATTGCGTAATTTTACCCAATCAAAACAGCATAAAGATGTCAATAGCCTGCCAATTATCGTTCGTCCGGAGTACGATTCCGGAAAACGTAACTCTCGTGGCCGTTTCGAAAACACACCCTGCGGCGATGATCCGCGAAGCCTACGACGCGGGCCACCGCATCTTCGGCGAGAGCCGTCCGCAGGAGCTCAGGGCCAAGTACGAGGAGCTGCCGAAGGATATCGAGTGGCACATGATCGGCCATCTGCAAACCAACAAGGTGAAGTATATCGCACCGTTCGTTTCGATGATCCAGTCGGTCGACAGCGCGCGTCTGGCGGAGACCATTCAGCGCGAAGCGGCCCGCTGCGGCCGTAAGATCGGTATTTTGCTGGAGATCCGCATCGCCGAGGAGGAGACCAAGTCGGGTTGGGCGTTCGACGAGCTGATGCGCTACGTCGGGACGGTCGAACTGAACCGGATGGCCAATATCGAGGTGCGCGGCGTGATGGGAATCGCCACCAACACCGACGATCCGTGCCGTGTGAGACGGGATTTCGAGGTCCTCAAACGCGATTTCGACATTTTGCAGCCCAATTTCGGTCCGCGGTTCAACGTGATCTCGATGGGCATGTCGCACGACTACCCTCTTGCCGTGGAGTGCGGATCGACGATGGTGAGGGTCGGATCGCTCATTTTCGGCGAACGGGATTATTCGAAATGATGCGCAGCCGGCGGCGTCGGGGCGGCGCCGTCGCGGTCGGAACCGTTTCGCGGCTGCCGGCTTCTATGTATCGAAAAACGCCTCGACGGCGGTACGGTGGGGATGTTTCGATCGCACAGCTTTGTCCTTGCTCGTCGGAAATCCGCAGGCCCGGTATGCGCGGCGTCCTGCTGTCGCAAAAGCTTCCGGGAGAACGAGCGGTGCCCCCCCCCTTCCTCCGGACATCCCGTGTGCGAGAGAACGCATGCGTCCGGATCGCCGGCAGACCCGAGGGGCGTGTACGCGCGGCGCAACGGATACTGTCGGCAGCGGGCGAAGCGGAGGACGGCGCATGCCGGGGCGGCATGTATTTTCGGGGTCGCGGCTCTCGCAGAGTTGGTGCGTGCTGCGATCCTGCAATCGAACACGGATCAATGTTGAAAGATATGAATATCGGTTTCATCGGATTCGGCAACATGGCTTCGGCTCTTGCCGACGGATTTGTCAGAACGGGAGCCGTGCAGCCTGCCCGAATCGGAGCCTGTGCGCGCGACTGGGAAAAATTGCGGCGGAATGCGGAGGCCCGGGGCATCGTGCCGCTGAGGGATGCGGCTGCGGTCGCGGAATTCGCCGATGCGGTGGTCGTGGCCGTGAAACCCCATCAGGTCGAGGAGGTGCTCGTGCCTGTGCGGGAGGCGCTGCGCGGGAAGATCGTGGTGTCGGTCGTCGCCGGCTACACGTTCGGGCGATACGAACGTGTTCTTGCGGAGGGGACGCCCCATCTGAGCACGATTCCCAATACGCCCGTGTCGGTCGGCGAGGGCATCGTCGTCTGCGAGCGGCGCCACTCTCTCTCCGAGGAGGACTATGCACGGATCACGGAGCTGTTGTCGAAGATTGGGCTGGTCCTTACGGTCGACACGGAACTGTTGGATATTGCAGGGACGGTCGGCGGGTGCGGTCCGGCGTTCGTGTGTCTCTTCATGGAAGCGCTCGCCGATGCCGCCGTGAAACACGGAATAGCCCGCACCGATGCCTACCGCATGGCGGGGCAGATGGTTGCCGGAACGGGCCGGCTGCTGCTCGAATCGGGCTTGCACCCCGCGCAGCTCAAGGATGCGGTCTGTTCGCCGGGCGGGACGACGATCGTCGGGGTGGCGGAACTGGAGCGCCGGCGGTTCCGCGGTGCCGTGTTGGACGCCATAGATGCCATCGAGCGGAAGGAGTAGACGGCCGCGCCGTTGCAGGAGACGGGTTCGCATTTCGGATGCGGAGGGAACAGCGGGAGGCGTAAAGTCTTTTTCAAGACCGTCCGCGTGCGCTCTGGACGGCATTTTCGCAGGCGCTTTGGATCCGATCGGCCCGCATTTCGGATTCCGGTGCAGCCTGTCGCCGCGGGCGATCCTCAGTTGCAACTGCCGCTGCGAGCCCGGTGGCGGGGTTGTCGCAACGAGCATGTCCGCTCTCGCGGGATAACGGGTTGCGCGGCGGTTTCGCAGTTGTCCGAACGAGTGGTTTCATACGGTTTCGCCCCTGCCGTGAATATGGTTCCGGCAGGGGCGATTTAAGTCCGAAGATGTGCGGTATGACCTGCTGTTCGGTGTCCGAAAGCCTCTGTTTATCGCTGTTTACCGCACGCGCAGCGTGCGCCCCAGCCGCAGGATCGTCGTGGGTTTGATGCCGTTCAGCGCACAGATTTTTTTCACGGTCGTGCGGTACTTCACTGCGAGGTGCCCGAGCGTATCGCCCGAACGGATCTTGTGGTATTGACGGGCGGCCAGTTCGGCGGCCTCCTTCTTGTCCTGTTCTTCGTTGGCGATCTCGTCGTCGAAATTCTGTCCGGCCTTCGAGTGGATGCTGAAGAACGTTTTTTTCAGCAGGAACGTCTCGCGGCACAACAACCCTTTTTCGAAGTCGATGAGCCGTTCGGGGTCGAACGACCGGCCGTAGTAGCGCGTCTCGAAATGAAGGTGCGGTCCCGTACTGCGGCCCGTCGAACCTCCGAGCCCGATGACCGTGCCCGCTTCGACCCACTCTCCGGGTTCGACCATGCGCTCCGAGAGATGGCCGTAATAGGTCTCCAGTCCGTTGTCGTGGCGGACGATAACCAGATTGCCGTAACCGCCCCTGTTGTACTCGGAGATCCGCACACGGCCGCTGAATGCCGCATGGACCGGATCGCCCGTCTTGAGCGGGATGTCGATGCCCTGATGCTGCCGGTTTCTGCGGAGCCCGTATTTTCCGTGGGGATGGGGCTTGCCCACATAGGGGCAGCAATAGCTGCGGAGCGAATCGACGAGTTCGATGACCACCGAGAAGGGCATGGCCGACATGTCGACCTCCTTGTAGGGGAAAAGCGTCGTGGTGTCCCAGTATTTCTCGAAAATCGTGCTGTCCTTGGCGATCTCGCGGTTGCGGATGTATTTCCACGTGTTGTTGCCGTACAGGACGACCTGTACGGCATCGTTGGCCGTCGCCAGCGTGTCGATCACCGCGAGGCCGTCGGTGGCGAAGGTCGATTCGATGAATTTCGGACGCAGACGCAGGTTGAGCTGCGCGATGGAGTCGGCGATGGGATCGGGTGCGGCCGCAGTTTCGGTTTCGGTCTTGACGGAGGCCGATGCGGAGTTCTCCGGCCGGTCGGAAGTGCGGACGGCGAGCAGACCGCCGCTCGCGTCCGGGGCGGCGGCCCGTTCGTTCTGCGCCGCTGCGCCGAAAGCCGTCAGCAGGGCCAGAAGGGTGCAGGATAGATGCTTGGTCATGCGGTGTGTCGGTTAATTTTGCGATTTGAGGTATGCCTCGGCGGCTTCGAGAGCCTTGTAGAACTCCTCGCCGAAGCGGCGCACGATGGGCTCGCGGAGCGATTTGTAGACGGGCAGGCCCAAACGGCGTCCGCATGTGCGGGCCGAAGCGCAGACCTCCCAGCGGTGGTAGTTGAGGCCGACGGCGCCGTTCGAGAACTTCACCAGCCGGATCGGATAGAGGTGGCAGGATACGGGCTTGCGGAACGGGGTCCGTCCCTCGCGCCACGCTTTTTCGATGGCGCAGAGCGTGATGCCCTCTTCCCGACAGGCGTAGGCGCACTCGGCGTCGCGGACGAGCGGTGTGGTCAGGTCGCCCTCTTCGTCGAGTACGGCGAATCCCTGCCGTTCGATCGCCTCGATCCCTTCGGAGGTCATGCAGGGCTTGTAATGTTCGTACTCCGCTTCCAGTTCGCCGAGCTCTTCGGCTTCGAGCGGTGCGCCGGCGTTGCCCTCCACGCAGCAGATGCCCCGGCACTGCGAAAGGTCGCAGGCGAAGCATTCGCGCAGCAGGTCGGCGGATACGATTTTGTCGTCGATTTCGATCATTTGCGGCAGGTGTCGGCGATGATGATGTCGTACAACTCCCCGAGCGTCATGCCCATGCACCGCACCTGTTTGGGGACGATGCTGCCGGCGCTCATGCCCGGGATGGAGTTGATTTCGATCAGGTAGGGCGTCCCGTCGGGCGTTACGATGAAATCCACCCGCACCACGCCCGAGCAGCGGCATGAACGGTAGGCTTCGAGCGTCATGCGGTTCAGCGCGGCCCGCACCTCGGGCGCGATGTCGGCCGGCGTGATTTCGTCGGAACGGCCGGCCGTGTACTTGGCCTCGTAGTCGAAGAATTCCTTTTTCGGAACGATCTCCGTGATCGGAAAGAGGTAGGGCTTGCCGCCGGCGATCATCGCGCCGCAACCCATTTCGCGGCCTGCGATGCACTCTTCGACGAGCACTTCGTCGCTCTCGGCGAACGCCTTGTCGAGCGCGGGCAGGATTTCGGCCTCGCTCTTCGCTTTCGTTACGCCGAACGACGATCCGCTGGCATTGGGCTTGACGAAAAGCGGCAGACCGAGTTCGCGCACGACAGCCGCGGGGTCGACCGCATCCCCCCGGCGGATGAAGATTTCGCGGGCGAGCGGAATACCCCGTCCCGCCAGTGTGCGCTTGGTGGTGATTTTGTCGAACGTGAGGACCGAGGAGGTCGTCGAGCACGACGAATAGGGCACGCCCATCATGTCGAGGTAGCCTTGCAGCCGCCCGTTCTCGCCCGGGGTGCCGTGGATGAGGATGAGCGCATAGTCGAATACCGTCTTCACGCCGTCGACGACGATCGAGAAGTCGTTCTTGTCCACCTGCCACTGCCGGCCGTCGGGTGCGGTGTGGTGCCAGTCGCGGCCGCGGAGGTCGATCAGGGTCGTATCGTATTTCGCGGGATCGAGCGCGGCCTCGATCTGGGCGGCGCTTTGCAGCGCGATCTCCCTCTCGGACGAGTCGCCGCCCGCCATGAGCGCAATTTTCAGACGTGTCATATCAGGGATTGTAGTAGTCTTTGTAGCGGAAGGCCAGAATCTCCTCCACCATACCGGCCAGCTCGCGCGCTTCGCGGTGGGCGTCGTCGATCCGCAAGGCCGCATTGAAATCGTTGAGTGCCTTGCCCCACTCCGCACGCCGGTAGCGGAGCTTGCCCCGCTCGACGTAGAGCGCCGCTTCGGCTCCTCCCGCGTCGATTGCGGCCGTGAGCGCTTCGAGGCGAGCGGCCGGATCCCACAACCCCTTGCGGCGGATGTAGTCCGCTACTTCGTTGCCGACCATCGGCGCGATTTGTTCGCCCCGTTCCGCCGCTTCGCGGATCGCAGTGGACGAGAAGTCGTACAGCGGCGCGTCGGCGAGGCAGACCACGCGGTCGGCGAAGCGGCCGGCCGTGGCGCCGCGGCGGGGATATACGTATATTTTATAATGATCCAGTATCTCGTCGTACTCCTTCCAGCGGTCGAGTCGCTCGGCATTGTCCGCACCCATCAGGATCGAGAACTGCATGTCGTGTCCGTGCGTCTCGCGCAGGTAGCGGAGCGTCCGGACCGTGTACGACGGTTTTTCGAGCAGGAACTCCACGGCCGACGGCTTGATGCGGTCGGGGTATTTCGATGCGGCGCAGGCGATTTCGGCCATCTCGAAGCGGTCCAGCTCCGGCGCCAGTGCGTCCGACGGTTTGAGCGGGTTCTGCGGCGAGACGACGAGTACGACCTCGTCACACAATCCGCGCTCTGCGGCATATTCCGCCAAGGCGATGTGTCCCTTGTGGACGGGATTGAACGAACCGAAGTATAAAAGTATGTTTTTCAATGTATTAACCGATAAATTCGTTGATGATTCGGGTAGTCTCGGCCACGGCTTCCGCAAGATCGTCGTTCACGACGATGTGGTCGAATGCGGGAGCTTGCGTGAGTTCGAATTCGGCTTTCGCCACGCGGCGGTCGATCACCTCCGGGGTGTCCGTGCCGCGCGATTCGAGCCGGCGGCGCAGCTCGTCGATCGAGGGCGGCATGATGAATACCGCGCAGGCGTCGTCGCCGAAGATGCGTTTGAGGTTGAGTCCTCCGACGACGTCCACGTCGAAGAGGATGACGTTGCCCTTGCTCCAGATGCGCTCCACTTCGCTGCGCAGCGTGCCGTAGCGGCATCCGGCATAGACCTCCTCCCACTCGATGAACTTGCCCTCCTCGACGGCCTGCATGAAGGCTTCGGGCGTGAGGAAATAGTAGTCCCGGCCGTGCTGCTCCTGACCGCGGGGAGCGCGGCAGGTGGCCGAGACCGAGAATTCGAATTGCGGGTAGCGCTGGAGCAGCTCGCGCACGATGGTCGTCTTGCCCGATCCGCTCGGGGCGGAGAAGATGATGACTTTGCCCACGGTCAGAGAATGTTGAGTACCTGTTCCTTGATCTTTTCCAGCTCGTCCTTCATCCTGACGACGAGAATCTGGATGTTCGTCTCGTTGGCCTTCGAGCCCATCGTGTTGATTTCGCGGCCCATTTCCTGAGCGATGAAGCCCAGCTTGCGGCCCGGACACTCCTCGCCCGCGGCCACTTCGCGGAAGTATTTGCAGTGATTCGACAGCCGCACCTTCTCTTCCGTGATGTCGAGTTTTTCGAGGTAGAAGATCATCTCCTGCTCCAGACGGTTCGTGTCCGTCTCGACGGGCAGCTTCGACAGATTGTCGAGGATGCGTGCGCGGATGGTCTCCGTGCGGGCCTTTTCGAAAGGCGTTACCTCGTTTTTATAGGTCTCGATCTTGTCCACACGGTGCAACAGGTCGGCGATGAGGATGGCCCCTTCCTGCGTTCGGAATTCGTCGAGCCGGCGCAGGGCGTCCTCCGTCGCACGGAGCAGGGCCGCATGTTCCGCCTCCGACACGGTGTCGCCGTCGGCCGCGATCACGTCGGGCAGCCGCAGCACGGACTGTACGATCGAGGCTTTCACCCCTTCCGCGTCCGAAAGGCCCGGGTGCTCCGCGCATGCCGCGGCGATCTGCGTATAATAGGTGTCGAAGGCTTGCTTGTTGATGTGGGCGGAAGTCTCCGCAGCCGGACTTTCGACGCTTGCGAACAGATCGACCTTGCCGCGTTGCAACGCTTTGGATACGAGGTTGCGCAGGTCGTATTCCGCACGCCGGTATGCCGACGGGAGTTTGACCGTAAGATCCAGCTGCTTGGAGTTGAGCGAGCGGACTTCGACGGTAATCTTCTTATTCTGTACGGAGGCTTCGCCTTTGCCGAAGCCTGTCATGGATTTGATCATTGCGCACGAAAATTTGACAGATACGGGACCGGACGCGGCGAAACCGTATAAATAATAAGGTATTCCGCAGGCCGTCCGGATCCGGATTATATTTTTGCAAAAATAGTAATTTTAATCCGGAAATGGAAACGATGATCCGACTAAATGCGCCGCGCGTCCGTCCGGAATGTGCCGGACGGTGATTCGGACGATGTTTCGGGCTTCCGTGAAAAATTATTCGCCCGTTCGTTGTTTATTGCAAAATAAGTCTGTATATTTGTCTTGATAAACTAACAGTTTGCAACCAAAACGCTAAAACTAATAAAAAACTATTATGAAAAAACACAATTTCAATGCAGGACCCTGCGTGTTGCCCAAACAGGCGATCGAATCGGCCATCGAGGCTATCCGTGATTTCGACAACACGGGTATCGGTATTCTGGAGATTTCGCACCGCACCCCGGGCTGGGAGCGCATCATGGCCGAGACCGAGCAGCTCTGGAGAGACCTGCTGAATATTCCGGACGACTACGCCGTCATCTTCCTCGGCGGCGGTGCTTCCACCCAGTTCTTCGAGGTGCCGGCCAACCTGCTCAAGAAGAAGGCCGCCTATCTCCAGACGGGCGTTTGGGCCAAGAAGGCGGCCAAAGAGGCCAAGTTCTACGGCGAAGTGGAGATCGTGGCTTCCTCCGAAGACAAGAACTATACCTATATTCCGAAAGGATACACGATCCCGACGGATGCCGACTATTTCCATATCACGACCAACAATACCATCTACGGTACGGAAATCCACGAGGATATCGACTCGCCCGTTACGCTCGTGGCGGACATGTCGTCGGACATTCTGAGCCGCCCCGTGGACGTGAGGAAATACGGCATGATCTACGGCGGTGCGCAGAAGAACGTTGGCCCTGCCGGCGTAACGTTCGTCATCATCCGCAAAGACCTGATCGGCAGCTCGGGACGTCAGCTTCAGACGATGGTCAACTACGGTACGCATTACCCCGAAGAGGCCCGCAACCACTCGATGTTCAACACGCCTCCCGTGTTCCCCATCTTCGTGATGCACGAAACCCTCAAATGGGTCAAGGAGCTCGGCGGCGTCGAGGAGATGTACAAGCGCAACAAGGAGAAGGCCGAGCTGCTCTATGCCGAGATCGACCGCAACTCCATGTTCGTCGGTACGGCCGTGAAGGAGGACCGTTCGCTCATGAACGTCTGCTTCGTGATGGCTCCGGGCCGCGAGGCGCTCGAAAGCGAATTCATGGCCTTCGCCAAGGAGAAGGGCATGGTCGGCATCAAGGGCCACCGTTCGGTGGGCGGTTTCCGCGCTTCGATCTACAACGCCTGCCCGCTGGAGAGCGTCAAGGCGCTCGTAGAGTGCATGCAGGAGTTCGAGAAGATGCACAAATAACAATGTTTTAGGATCACGATGGCGCGCTTTTTCACGTTCACACCGCGGAAACGGGCGTCATCGGATCTCGATTTTTACACTTTAATGGAGAATATACCGATGAAAGTACTGATAGCAACCGAAAAGCCTTTCGCAAAGAAGGCCGTGGACGGAATCAAGGCGATCGTAGAGCAGGCCGGCTATGAAGTGGCTCTGCTGGAGAAATATACGGACAAGGCACAACTGCTGGCCGCCGTGGCCGACGCGGATGCGCTGATCATCCGCAGCGACAAAGTTACCGCCGAGGTGATCGACGCTGCCAAGAACCTTAAGATCGTGGTGCGTGCCGGTGCGGGTTACGACAACGTGGACCTCGCAGCCGCAACGGCCCGCAAGATCGTGGTGATGAATACCCCGGGGCAGAACTCGAACGCCGTGGCCGAACTGGCGCTGGGCATGATGGTCTACATGGCCCGCAATCAGTTCACGGCCGGTACGGGCAGCGAATTGCAGGGCAAGACGCTGGCCATTCACGCTTACGGCAATGTCGGCAAGCTCGTCGGCCGCAAGGGCAAGGCGTTGGGCATGAACGTCATCGCGTTCGATCCTTTCATCACCGATGCCAAGGTCTTCGAAGCCGACGGCGTGCAGAAGGTGGATTCCGTCGAGGAGCTGTATGCCAAGGCCGACTACCTGTCGCTGCACATCCCCGCTACGGAGCAGACCAAGAAGTCGATCGGCGAGAAGCTCATGAAGTCGATGCCCAAAGGCGCTACGCTGGTGAACACCGCCCGCAAGGAGGTGATCGACGAAGCCGGCGTGATCGCCGCCATGACCGAACGCGAGGACCTGAAATACATCACCGACATTGCTCCCGAGGCCGCTGCCGAGATGAGCGAGAAGTTCGGCAAGCGTTTCTTCTCCACGCCCAAGAAGATGGGGGCCGAGACGGCCGAAGCCAACATCAACGCCGGTCTGGCCGCTGCCAATCAGATCGTGGACTTCCTGAAGAACGGCAACACCCGTTTTCAGGTAAACAAGTAGAAATCCGTAAAACCGAAAGACTTTATGGTACGTATCAAACCTTTCCGCGGAATCCGTCCCCCGAAGGAATACGCTTCGGAGGTGGCTTCGCGCCCCTACGACGTGTTGAATTCGGCCGAGGCGAAAGCCGAGGCTACGGAGCGTTCGCTCCTGCACATCATCAAACCCGAGATCGATTTCGATCCGATCGCCGACGAGCACTCGCCCGAGGTTTACGAAAAGGCGGTCGAGAATTTCAAGAAGTGGCGTGCCAACGGCTGGCTCAAGCAGGATGCCGACGAGCACTACTATATTTACGCGCAGACGATGGAGGGCCGCACGCAGTACGGTCTGGTGATGGGCTGCCATTTCGAGGACTATATGTCGGGCGCGATCAAGAAGCACGAGCTGACTCGTCCCGACAAGGAGGAGGACCGCATGATCCACGTCCGCAACCAGAAAGCCAACATCGAGCCGGTGTTCTTCGCTTATCCCGATAACGCCGAGATCGACCGCATCGTCGCAGATTGGGTGAAGAACCATCCCGCCGAGTACGATTTCACGGCCGAGGACGGTTTCGGACACCACTTCTGGGTGATCGACGACAAGAAGGTCAACGATCGCATCACGGAGCTGTTCGCGGCGATACCGGCGCTTTATGTCGCCGACGGCCACCATCGCACGGCGGCTGCCGCACGTGTCGGCGCGGAGTGCAAGGCGAAGAACCCTAACCATACGGGCGAAGAGGAGTACAATTATTTCCTTGCCGTAACGTTCCCTGCCAACCAGCTCCGCATCATCGACTACAACCGCGTGGTGAAGGACCTCAACGGTCTGACGCCCGACGAGCTGCTGGCGAAGCTGAAGGAGAATTTCGAGGTGGAGCCCAAGGGCAGTAATGTCTACCACCCGACCGGGCTGCACAACTTCTCGATGTATCTCGACGGTCAGTGGTACAGCATGACGGCCAAGAAAGGCACCTACGACGACAACGATCCGATCGGCGTGCTGGACGTTACGGTGCTTTCGAACCTCGTGCTCGACCGTATTCTCGACATCAAGGATCTGCGGACGTCGAAACGCATCGATTTCGTGGGCGGCATCCGCGGTCTGGAGGAGCTCCGGCGCCGCGTGGACAGCGGCGAGATGAAGGTGGCGTTCGCACTCTACCCCGTCTCGATGCAGCAGCTTATCAACATCGCCGACACGGGCAATATCATGCCTCCGAAGACGACGTGGTTCGAGCCCAAACTCCGCTCGGGCGTCGTGATCCACTCGTTCGAGGAGTAGTTTTCAGATTCCGACAGGGCCGGAGCCGCAAAGGTCCGGCCCTCTGTCTTTCAAGGTCGAAAACCGATTTTAACATTTATTTGCGATTATTTGTTTCGGATGTTAATGAAGTTTTCGATTTTTTCGTATATTTGTAAGCAACTTACAACACAAACGGCATATTATGGCTAAAATTAAAGGAACTATCATTGTCGATAAGGAGCGCTGCAAAGGGTGCGGAGTCTGTGTGGCTTCGTGTCCGTGCAACGTGCTCGCCTTGTCGGTCGAGGTAAACAGCAAAGGGTACCCCGCAGCTCAGATGGCTAATCCCGACGCCTGCACGGGCTGTGCGTCGTGCGCAGTTATTTGTCCCGACAGCTGCATCACGGTTTATCGTCAAAAATTTGAATAAGCTATGGCAGAAAAAGAGGTAAAACTAATGAAAGGCAACGAAGTGATCGCCCATGCGGCGATTCGCTACGGTTGCGACGGATATTTCGGCTACCCCATCACTCCGCAGTCGGAGGTGATGGAGACGCTCATGGAGCTCAAACCGTGGGAGACGACCGGTATGGTGGTTCTTCAGGCCGAGTCCGAGATTTCATCCATCAATATGGTTTACGGCGGCGCTTCGACCGGTAAGCGCGTGATGACCTCGTCGTCGAGCCCCGGTGTCAGCCTGATGTCGGAGGGGATGAGCTATCTGGCCGGTGCCGAGCTTCCGTGTCTGATCGTGAACTGCCAGCGCGGCGGTCCGGGTCTGGGTACGATCCAGCCTTCGCAGGGGGACTATTTCCAAGCCTGCAAGGGCGGCGGCCACGGCGACTTCCACATGATCGTGCTCGCACCCAACTCGGTGCAGGAGATGAACGACTTCGTGGCTCTCGGTTTCGACCTCGCATTCAAATACCGCAACCCGGCGATGATCCTCGCCGACGGCGCCATCGGTCAGATGATGGAGAAGGTGGTGCTCGCCCCGCAGCGTCCCCGTCGTTCGAACGAAGAGATCGCCGCAGAGTGCAAGTCGTGGGCAGCCTACGGCAAACCTGCCGGCCGCGAACGCAACGTGGTTACTTCGCTGGAGCTCAAATCGGAGATCATGGAGCAGATCAACCTGCGTCTGCAAGCCAAATATAAGGCGCTCGAAGAGAACGAAGTGCGCTACGAAGCGATCGACTGCGACGACGCGGAGTACGTGATCGTGGCGTTCGGATCGTCGGCCCGCATCTGTTCGGCTACGGTCGAGATGGCGCGCGCCGAGGGACTGAAAGTCGGTCTGCTGCGTCCCATCACCCTCTATCCTTTCCCCAAGAAGGTGCTCGCCGACATGGCCAAGCGCGGCGTCAAGGGATTCCTTTCGGCCGAGCTCAATGCCGGGCAGATGGTCGAGGACGTGCGTCTGGCAGTGAACGGCATGGCTCCCGTGGAGCACTACGGCCGTCAGGGCGGTATGATGTTCGCACCGGACGAGGTGCTGAACGCATTGAAAGAAAAACTGATAAATAAGAAATAAGACTATGGCAGAGGTTGAAATCAAAAACGAGAATCTGGTTTACGCGAAGCCTAAGCTCATACTCGACAACGTTATGCACTACTGCCCCGGCTGTAGTCATGGTACGGTTCACAAGTTGGTGGCCGAAGTGATCGAAGAGATGGGCATGGCAGACAAGACGGTCGGCGTTTCGCCCGTCGGCTGCTCGGTATTCGCCTACAATTATATCGACATCGACTGGATCGAGGCGGCTCACGGACGTGCATTGGCGGTGGCGACTGCCGTGAAACGTCTGCACCCCGAGAACATGGTCTTCACCTATCAGGGCGACGGCGACCTTTCGGCGATCGGAACGGCGGAGTCGATCCATGCTGCTGCGCGCGGCGAGAATGTCGTGGCGATCTACATCAACAATGCGATCTACGGTATGACCGGCGGGCAGATGGCCCCCACTACCCTGCTCGGCATGAAGACGGCGACGACGCCCTATGGCCGCGATCCGCGTCTGAACGGCTATCCTTATAAGATCGCCGAGATGATGGCGCACCTCGACGGTGCGACCTACATCACGCGCCAGAGCGTGCATACGCCCGCCAACGTGCGCAAGACGAAGAGGGCGATCCGCAAGGCCTTCGACAATGCGATGGCCGGCAACGGTTTCTCGCTCGTGGAGGTCGTGTCGACTTGCAACAGCGGTTGGAAACTCTCGCCCGTGGCTTCGAATCAATGGCTGGAGCAGAACATGCTGCCTTTCTACCCGCTGGGTGATATCAAGGACGTAAAATAAGAGGACGGATATGAAAGAAACTTTGATTATTGCAGGATTCGGAGGACAGGGTGTCCTTTCGATGGGTAAGATCCTCGCCTATTCGGGCGTGATGCAGGATTACGAGGTTACATGGATGCCCTCTTACGGACCCGAGATGCGCGGCGGCACGGCCAATGTTACGGTGATTATCTCCGATAAGAAAATTTCGTCGCCGATCGCGCATGAGTTCGATACCGCGATCATTCTGAATCAGCAGTCGATGGAAAAATTCGAGCCGATGGTCAAACCGGGCGGCGTGCTGATCTACGATACGAACGGTATTACGCGCCATCCGCAGCGTACCGATATTTCGGTCTTTACGATCGACGCTACGGCCGAATGCGCCCGTATGGGGCAGGCCAAGCTGTTCAACACGATGATCCTCGGCGGCTACCTGAAGGTATGCCCCGTGGTGAAGATGGAGAACGTGATGGTCGGGCTGAAGAAATCGCTTCCCGAGCGTGCATGGAAAATGCTTCCGCAGAACGAGGAGGCGATCAGACACGGCGGTGAAATCATCAAGAAGATTCGATAACTGTTTTGATAAAGGGGAAGGGGCGATGCAGCGAATGGCATCGCCCCTTTTTTTTGCTGATCCGTAAGTCGGCCGGAGGAAATCGAGGGGCGGCGGCAAATGTCGTGCATGCGGCGTCTGCGTCATTTTCCTGCGGAGCGGGCTGCTCCCGACTGTATTTGTGTTGTTGCGTTTGCCGAAGTCGGACGTTTTCTTTTCGAGGTCTGAAAAAGCGGATCGGGAGGAGCGTAACGAAGAAGCGGCCGGACTTCGTTTTCGCAGCAGGGGCCGAACGGAGAAAGATCGGATGGATCGGACGTTCGGACGGTTTGGAGGGGGATTCATTGCCCCTCCCATTCGGTTCGACGATGACTTATGCTTTTTCTGCTGGAATCTTCTTGATAGAGACAAGCCATGAGTAGCGACTACAGACAGATCACCGAATGTCTTGATACGTGGAAGGAACGAAATCATTAGTCGGCGGTGAGTGCCGTAGGAGCTGCCGGAATCTTGGATAAGGCTGGGTTATTGAAAGATAGCGGATCGAGGCGCAACCGGCCGTTAAGAGTGAAATTACGAAATGGAGATATTCCGCACGCATACCAAAGCGGTAGAAATTGGTATATTCCGAATCGGAAAAATCGTCGTAGAAGATGTCTCGAAGACTGCTTCGTCCTCTGCTCGAAATAAGAATGACGGAAAGCCCGAACGAGGGCCTTCATTCGATGTTTCGACTTTGTTGAATAGAGAGAAATTCCGGACAGTCGCAATCTTGACCGGGAACGATATCTCTGATTTTCCGGAGCTTAACGCCGTTCGGATCGAAAACAGAGGGGCTTCCGGGAGAGTTTGCGAAAGAATCGGTCCGAAGAAATACGACATTGCTTTATGTCGGTAAAGCGGCGAAGAGTATAAGGAGGCGTTTGCGGGAAGAGGAGCCGCATGCCCGGCGACCTGCGCCTTTTTTCAGAACCATCGGAGGCGTATTGGGATTTCGTCCGTCCCGAGGCTCTTTGACCGGTAAAAACAAGCGATGCAATTATTTATTTGCATCCGGCGACAGCACGAAGATTATCCGATGGAATGTAAAGAATCTGTCGGTGAATTTTGTAGCGTGTGAAGATGATATTGATTGTGTGGAGAAAGATATCGTCTTCGGGATCAAACCGATGACGAATACACGGAATAATCCTGAACCGTTTGGATCGCTCAAAGAATTGCGTGAAAAATGCAGGGATAGCGCCCGCCGACAGCTCCGGTTTAATCGGAGAAAGCAATGCGTTCATCCGAACGATAGCGCAACGATGCGGTGCGGTCGTACAGCAAGGGTATGCTTTCCCATTCGCTTGCGAACGGATTCGGAGCTGGTATCCTTGGGAATCATCCTTTGCGTCCCCGGATTCCGCTGTGCCGGAATAGCGGACCTCACTGTCCGCCTTTTTTCGTTCGGATATGGATCACGCCGTTGGCACCTCGGGAGCCGTATATGCTGCCGTTTTTCTGGACTTCGACCGTTTCGACGTCGTGGATGTTGATCATGTTGATGTTGCCGACAGGCGATCCGTCGCAGAGAATCAGGGCGGCGTTGCTCAGAACGAGCGAACTGCCTCCGTTGATGATGAGCTGGCCGTTGCGCTGCACGACCCCGGGGACGAGCGTCGAGATGGCGGTTCCGAGATCCGTGAATCCCCGCTTCACGAGGAGATCGCCCGTGAAACCGCTGCTGCTTTGCGTGAGGTTGCGCCGTTTGACATAACCGTAGCCGTAATCGGCCAGTTCGGGTGCCGCCGAGCTCTCTGTTGCGTGGCCCAGCCATGTGATGCGGATCGCATCGCGTCCGTCGACCGGTATGTCGATCTCTTCTTTTTTGTAATGCACGGTCAGCGTGTCGGTCGGATGGATATTGAGCAGTCCGAATTTACCGTTGCGGTCGCTGTATGTGAAGACCGGACTGTGTTTGACACGGATGGTCGCCTTGAGACCCTTGCCGTTCGAGTCGACGATCAGGCCGTTGAACGGCTGTTCGTGGATTTCCTGCGCCGCAAGTTGTTGTACGGCGATCGCGAGGCAGCATGCTAAGATCAGAAAAGGTTTCATGGCGTGCACGTGTTTTTTAGAATGTGTAATCGTTGATGTCCCGCAGTCCGAGCAGCAAATCGCGTACCTGCATCCGTTTCTTGCCTGCGATCTGCAATTCGTCGATCGTGATCCACCCGTCGGCGCAGGCGACACGGATATAAGTCCGGTTGTCGCTTTCGACCGTGCCTGTTTTCGCCGCGTGCGTGTATGCCTCGAAGCGGGCGGAAAAGATTTTCGCCGACCCCGATTCCGTACTCTGACGGAACATCGGGGTCCAAGCCGCCGGATAAGGCGAAAGTCCGCGGATGAAATGGAGAATCCGGTCGCCCTTCCACGTCCAGTCGATCCGGCAATCCTCCTTGAAGATTTTGGGCGCCGGCCGCAGGTCGCTGTCGTCGGTAGGTTCCTGCGGCAGAGGATGGGTCTCCCCTGCCGCGATCCGATCCACGGTTCGTGTTACGAGACCCGAGCCGATGCGCATCAATCTGTCGTAAAGGGTCCCGGCGTTGTCTTCCGGCAGAATGGGCACTTCGATTCGGTCGAGAATGGCCCCTTTGTCGATCTCGTGGTTCAGCAGGAAGGTCGTAACTCCGCTTTTCGTATCGCCGTTTATGAGAGCCCAGTTGATCGGTGCGGCTCCCCGGTATTGCGGCAGCAGCGAGGCATGGAGGTTGAAGGTCCCGTAACGGGGCAGCTTCCAGACGACCTCGGGCAGCATCCGGAATGCGATCACGATCCCCAGATCGGGTTGCAGGGCCCGCAGGGCATCGACGAATTCGGGCGCTTTGAGTTTCTCGGGTTGCAGAACGGGAAGTCCAAGTTCGCGGGCTGCGATCTTGACTTCGCTCTCGTGGAGTTTCCGTCCGCGGCCCGCCGGCTTGTCCGGTGCGGTAACGACCGCGACCACCCGATAGCCCGCTTCGACCAGTGCACGGAGCGACGGCACGGCGAACTCGGGCGTGCCCATGAATACGATGCGCATCTTTTTGGCTTCCATGGCGCTCAGCAGGTTATCTCCACCAGATTGCCGTCGGGATCGGCGACGACGCTTTCGAAATATCCGTCGCCCGTGGTGCGCGGTTCGCCGACGATCTGGTAGCCGTCGGCCCGCAGCCGTTCGGTGAGGGCGACGACGGCCTCGCGGTCCGCGCAGGCGAAAGCGAAATGCGCCAGTCCGATCCGCTCCTCCTGCACTTCGCCGTTGATGTCCGAGCGGCGCATGAGCTCCAGACGGCATTCGCCGTCGAACGCGAGCTGATAAGATTCGAAACGTTTGGCCGGATTGACGTATTTCCCGCCGGAGCGGCCGCCGAAATAGGTGCCGTAGAATTCGCGCAACTCTTCGAGGTGTTCGGTCCAGAGGGCGATATGGGTGATTTTCATACGTGTGCAGCTTCTTAGTGTTTGCAGAGGCCCAGCGCGTGGTGCATGCGTTTCTCTTTGGTTTCGAGATAGTGGAGGTTGTATTTGTTGGGTTCGATGACGATGGGTACGATCCGGTCGATTCTCAGTCCGTAGCCTTCGAGGCCGGCGCGTTTGAGCGGGTTGTTGGTCATCAGACGCATGTGTTTGATCCCCAGATCGCGGATGATGCTGGCACCGACGCCGTAGTCGCGTTCGTCCACGCCGAAGCCCAGACGGACGTTGGCATCGACCGTGTCGAGCCCCTCCTCTTGGAGTTTGTAGGCGTTGATCTTGTTGAACAGCCCGATGCCGCGCCCCTCCTGATTGAGGTAGACGATGGCCCCCTTACCCTCCTTTTCGATCATGCGCATCGCTTCGTGGAGCTGGGCGCCGCAGTCGCAGCGGCACGAACCGAGGATGTCTCCCGTGGCGCACGACGAGTGTACGCGCACCAGCACAGGTTCGTCTTCGCTCCACTCGCCCTTGGTGAGGGCCATATGCTCCAATCCGTTGCTCTTCTGCCGGAATGCCGTGATTTTGAAATGCCCGAGGTCGGTGGGCATGTCGGCCGTGGCGCCCCGTTCGATGATCGATTCTTCGCGCAGGCGGTAGGCGATCAGGTCGGCGATGGAGATGATCTTCAGTCCGTGTTTTTCTGCGATTTCGAGCAGTTGCGGCAGCCGGGCCATCGTACCGTCTTCGTTCATGATCTCGATCAGTGCGCCGGCCGGTTGCAGGCCGGCCATGCGCGCGAGGTCGACGGCCGCCTCGGTGTGTCCCGGGCGGCGGAGCACGCCTTTCTGACGGGCCCGCAGCGGATTGATGTGTCCCGGGCGCCCCAGATCGGACGGCTTGGTCTTCGGATCGGCCAGCGCGCGGATGGTCGCCGCGCGGTCGTGGATCGAGACGCCCGTCGTGCAACCCTCGCCCAGCAGGTCGACCGTAACGGTGAAGGGGGTGCCCAGCAGCGAGGTGTTGTTCTCCTCCATCATGTTGAGTTCGAGTTGCGCGCAGCGCTCCTCGGAGAGCGGTGCGCAGAGCACGCCGCGGCCTTCGCGGAGCATGAAATTGACGATTTCGGGCGTGATCTTTTCGGCGGCGACGATGAAGTCGCCTTCGTTTTCGCGGTCTTCGTCGTCCACGACGATTACGATCTTGCCGTTGCGGAAATCTTCGACGGCCTCTTCGATGCTATTCAGTAATTTGCTTGTCATTATGTTTGGATTTGATTTTCGACAGGATGCGGCGGATGCGTTCGGCGAACCATCCTTTGAGGGCCTTGTATTTGACGATGTACCAGTCGGTGTCGAGCAGCGACGAGTCGTTGGTGGCTTTGTAGGTGAGGTAGGCGGCGACGGGCGTGAGGATGAAGGTCGAGAGCCACATGCCGTAGACCGCGGCCCACGTACCCTCTTTGGCCAATTTCTGTCCCGTGATGGAGATGATGTAATAGATCACGAAGAAGATCACCGAGATGACGATCGGCATGCCGAGGCCGCCCTTGCGGATGATGGCTCCGAGCGGCGCGCCGATCAGGAAGAAAATGAGGATCGACACGGGTAGCGACCATTTGCTGTGCCATTCGATCTGGCTGCGGTATAGGAGGTTGAGTGCATCCTTGGCGCTTCGTTCGTCGTAGTTGAACATCGCCCGCGAATTCTTCGACAGCGAGCGGGCCTGCGTCCACACCTGCGCTTTTTCGCGCAGTCCGAGTTTCGAGATGGAGTCGGCGGCCGAAAAGTCGCGGAAGCGGCGTTTGTCGACCCCCAGCGTGTCGAAGAGGATGGTCGGGTCTTTCGAGAAAATCTGATCTTTGAGCAGCGGCTCGTAGGAGCGGGCCGTCGCCGTGTTGACGATCTTGCCGAGCGAGTCGATGTCGCGTTCGAGTTCCACGATGTTTTTCGTCTGGCTGTTGTTCGAGAAGCTGTTGGCGTCGGAGCGCTGCATGTCGAAGCCCGACATGGAGACGGCCAGATCCTGCCGGTCGAACTTGTCGTGGCGCAGCGCGCTCTTGCTGTACCATTGGTTGTTGCGGGTCTGCTCGTAGTTCTCGCCGTGGAAGAGCGTAACCATCAGAAAGCGTTTGTCGTCCGACAGACGGATGTAGCCCGAATCGGCGAGCGTCGTGCGCATGTTGCCGTTCGCGGCGCTGTTGTCGTAGATCAGCACGTCGGTCAGCAGCTTGGTCTGCGGGTCCTGATGGCCGACGCGGATGCTCATGTTTTCGAGCCCGTTGAAGAAGAGGCCGTCGCGGAATTCGAGCGTCTGCTTCTGTTTGCGGATGTCGTAGAGGGTGCTGGCCAGTTTCTTGTTGGCGGCCGGCACGAGGTTGTTGGCGATGAAGAAGCTCCCCACGGCGATGACGCCTACCAGAATGACGAGCGGCCGGATGATCTTGGGCAGCGACATGCCCGCCGACTTCATGGCCAGCAGTTCGTAGTTCTCGCCGAGGTTGCCCATGGTCATGATGGCCGCCAGCAGCATCGAGAGCGGCAGTCCCATGGGGATCATGTTGGTCATGGCGTAGCCGAGCAGTTCGATGATGATCCCCGCGCTGAGGCCCTTGCCCACCAGCTCGTCGATGTAACGCCACAGGAAATTCATCATCAGCACGAACATGACGATGAAGAACGTCAGGATCATGGGCCCGAGGTACGATTTCAGGACGAGTTTATGGATGGTTTTCATCGGCGTGCCGGCTGTTTTTCGTTACGCAAAGATAGCAGTTTTACTATTATAAGCGCTAAAGTGAGGGTAAATATTATGGCCGCGCCGGGCGGAACCTCGAAATGATAGCTCGCGACGAGGCCGGCGATGTTGGCGCCGACGGCGATCAGGGGCGCTGCGACGACGATCGAACGGTAGGAGCCGGAGAGCGTGTCGGCGATCACGACCGGCATGGTGAGGAGCGAGATCAGCAGCACGATGCCCATGATGCGGATCGAGAGCACGATCGTTACGGCGACGAGCGCCGCCATCAGATAGGAGATCGCACGGGTGCGGATGCCGCGGCTGCGGGCGAAGGCGCGGTCGAAGGCGACGTAGATCACCGGTCGGAGCCAGAGTAGGCAGCCTGCGAGGACGACGGCTGTGAGCAGGGCCAGCGCCGCGACGTCGCCGTCCGTTACGGTGATGATGCTGCCGAAGAGGTAGGCCGCCAGATCGCCCGACGAGTAACCCGGGCGGAGGCTCATGAACAGAGCGCCCGCAGCCATGCCGACCGACCAGACGATGCCGATGGCCGAGTCCTCGCGGATGCGGCCGCGTTCGGAGGTCCACTCGATGCCGAAAGCCGAGAGTACGGCGAAGATCATGGCGCCTGCGATCGGATTGATCCCCAGATAGAAGGCGATGCCCAGACCGCCGAACGAAGCGTGGGTGATGCCGCCGGCGAGGAAGACCATGCGGCGGCATACGACGTAAGTCCCTACGATGCCGCACGTGATTCCGGAGAGTATGCAGGCCGCAAGGGCGTGGCTGAGATAGCCGTATCGGACAAGGTCGTTGAAAAACTCCATGGAGCGTTGCTCGTTGACGTGCAAATTTACGCTTTTTTATCGGAAATGGATCGAATCCGCCGGAGAACCTCGTTTTTTTGTTGTGTCATGTCCGGACGGTCGTGTAGGCGCTGTTCCGGTGCGGACGGTTTTATCGGGCGGACGGCGATTTTTTGTCGGCACGACTGTCGGATTTCGCATAGTTTTCGTAATTTCGCCCGAAATTTACGGCAGGAATATGCAGCAGCGCAGAGTCAGTTTCCACACCTTGGGGTGCAAGTTGAATTTTTCGGAGAGCTCTACCCTCGCACGCGAGTTCGAGCAGGGCGGTTTCGTGCGCGTGGCGCCCGAGGCCGAGGCCGACATATGCGTGGTCAACACCTGTTCCGTTACGGAACACGCCGACAAGAAATGCCGCAACCTGATTCGCAAACTCCATCGCCGCAATCCCGGGGCGATCATCGCCGTTACGGGGTGTTACGCCCAACTCAAACCGGAGGATATAGCGGCGATAGACGGTGTGGATATAGTGTTGGGAAATAATGATAAGGGCGATTTATATAAACGGGTGCTCGAACTCACGGGCAAAGGCCGCGCGCGGGTTTACAGTTGCGATACGGATTCGCTGACCCGGTTCTTCGCGGCTTTTTCGAGCGGCGACCGCACGCGGGCGTTCCTCAAGGTACAGGACGGCTGCGACTATTGCTGCGCCTACTGCACGATCCACTATGCGCGGGGTGCGAGCCGCAACCTGCCGGTTGCGGATGCCGTGGCCGAGGCGCGGCAGATCGCCGCAGCCGGACAGAAGGAGATCGTCATCACGGGGGTGAATACGGGCGACTTCGGCCGCACGACGGGCGAGAAGTTCATCGACCTGCTGCGGGCGCTCGATGCGGTGGAGGGGATCGAGCGCTACCGCATCTCGTCGATCGAACCCAATCTGCTGACCGACGATATCGTCGAATTTTGCGCTGCGTCGCCCAAATTCCAGCACCACTTCCACATTCCCCTTCAGAGCGGCTCGGACCGCATCCTCGGGCTGATGCGCCGCCGCTATACGACGGCCCGTTTCGCCGGTCGGATCGAGGCGGTGCGCCGTCTGATGCCCGACGCTTTCATCGGCATCGACGTGATCGTCGGCTTCCCGGGCGAAACGGAGGCCGATTTCGGGGAGACCTATGCGTTTCTGGAGCGCACGGCGCCGGCTTTTCTGCACATTTTTCCCTTCTCCGAGCGTCCCGGGACGCCGGCCGTCGCGCTGCCCGGCAAGTTGCAGCCTGCGGTCGCCGCACGTCGGGGCGCCGAGCTGGAGGCGTTGTGCGAACGTCTGCACGGCACGTTCTGTGCGAAAGCCGTGGGTACGGAGGATCGCGTGCTGTTCGAGAGTACGCGGCGCGGCGGCATGATGTTCGGCTTCACGGGCAACTACCGCAGGGTCAAAGCCCCCTACGACCGCGCCCGCGTCAACACCGTTTGCCGGGTGCGGCTCGGCGCGATGGATGAATCGCACGATCTCGCGGGTGAAATTCTCGATTAAATTCGTATCTTTGCAGGAGTAAAAACAGTTGGGATATGACAGGACTTCGGAGAAGGGTCGCGATCGGCTTTCTGAGCATCGTTTGTCTGCTTTTCTTTTCGGGCATGATTTCGTTGTTCGAGCTGAGCCACCTGAGCCGCGATACGGGCGATATTCTCAAGGCCAACAAACGCAATATCGAATTGGCCAAGCGGATGCTCGACGCGGCTCACGAACAGAACGTGGCGCTCATCCATCTCGCGGTGTTCGGCGACCGCTCCTACGACAGCGTGTGCCGTAACCGCATGGAGAGCCTCGAAAATACGCTGGCCGTGGCCCAGAGCGAAGCGCTCGACAAATCGTTTCTCGATTCGCTCGCGTTCGCCACGACCGAGATGCGCCTTCTGACCGACAATTTTCTGGCTTCGGGCGACGGAACTCCGTTCCGGACTGCGTTCGCACCGCTCGTGCAGGCGGATTCGGCCGCTCTCGCTTCGCGCTGGTATCAAAGCGATTACGAGACGCTTTACGGCCGTCTGACGTCGGCGATCAAATCGTACATGACCTCGACGCAGAGTTCGCTGGTGCCGCGTGCCGAACAGATGAAAAAAAACGCCTATCGTGCGGTAACGCCCGTGCTGATTTCGCTTGCGGTGATGATTGCCATCGTGCTGATGCTCTACTATTTCATGTCGGTCTACTGCGTCAATCCGATCGTTCGGATGAACAAGAGTCTCGGCGATTACCTCGCGTTCCGCACTCCGTTCGCTGCCAAAGCCGAATTCAAGGACGAGGTGCTGGGGCTCAGAGAGAAGATCGAAGCCCTCATCGCGCTGGTCAAACAATCCGGTAAAACCCAATAGCGATGAGGTTGAGCGTGGTCTTGCGTTATGTGGGGATGGTGATGCTCTTCGTCGCCCTCTTCATGCTGCTGTCGGCCGGTATTTCGGCGGTCAGCGGCTATGATTCCGCGTTCTATCCTCTCTTGCTTTCCGCGTCGCTGACGACGCTGCTGGGGCTTTTCCCGATGATCTTCGTCGAGAAGACCGAGCAGCTCACCACCAAGGAGGGATATTGCATCGTCGTCTGTTCGTGGCTCGCGGCCTGCGTGGTCGGCATGTTCCCCTATCTGATGTGGGGCGGAGAGTTCACGCTGGTGAATGCGTGGTTCGAGAGCGTCTCGGGCTTCACCACCACGGGCGCTTCGATCCTCAACGACGTGGAGGCGCTGCCGCGCGGACTGATGTTCTGGCGCATGGGCTCGACGTGGATCGGCGGCATGGGCGTGGTGATGTTCGCGCTGGTGATCCTGCCTTCGCTCGGACGCAACAAACTGACGCTTTCGAATGTCGAGATGTCCACGCTGGCCAAGGACAACTACCGCTATCGGACCCAGATCGTCGTGCAGATTCTGCTGGTCGTCTATGTCGGACTGACGGCACTCTCCACCCTGTGCCTGAAGATGGCGGGGATGAACTGGTTCGACGCCCTGTGTCAGGCGATGTCGGCCTGCGCCACCAGCGGTTTCTCGACCAAAAACCTGAGTATCGGCTTCTGGAACAGTCCGATGATCGAGACGATCCTGATCTTCACGATGGCCGTGGCGGGCATTCATTTCGGGGTGATCTATGCGACCGTTACGGGCAAACGGAACAATATTTTCCGTTCGGAGGTTACGCGCTTCTATCTGTTGATGCTGCTCGCAGGCAGCGTGGCGATCGCCGTAAGCCTCTGGATAGCCGGTACTTACGAAGGTTTTTTCACCTCGTTCCGGTATGCCGCCTTCCAATTCGTCTCGCTCGTATCGACTTCGGGGTATGCCACGGCCGATACGAACCTTTGGACGCCGTTCGCCATCATCGTCCTGATCTTCGGGTCGCTCGTCTGCGCCTGTGCCGGTTCGACGGCCGGAGGCATCAAGGTGAACCGGCTGGTGATCGCGGGCAAGATGCTGCGGGCCCGGCTGAAGCAGCAGCAGCATCCGAGCGCCGTCATACGCATCCGTCTCGACGGCATCATGCAGGAGAACGAGGTTACGAATTCCGTGATGGTGTTCATCGTCGCCTACCTGATGCTGACGCTGGCCGGTACGGTCGTGAGCACGATGTGCGGCGTGGACCTGCTGACCAGTTTTTCGGCGGCGGTGGCCTGCATCGGCAATGTGGGACCCGGCTTCGGCGAAGTGGGGTCGCTCGATAATTATTCGGGGCTTCCGGTGTTGAGCCGGTTCGTGAATACGTTGCTCATGTTGTTCGGACGTCTGGAGATATTCGGATTGGTCCAGTTGTTTTTCATAAAGTGGTGGAGATAGATCAAAACTCAGGGAGAGATGATGTTGCGTAAGGTTTGGATGATCCTTTTTTCGTCGGCGGCCGGTTTGTGCGGCGCTTATGCCCAGCAGGTTGCGCCCCGCATCGCAGGGTTGGAGGATAACGAGGAGTATATGTCGCTGCTGCGCGAAGATGCGCGTTTGCAGATGCGCGAGGATTCGGTTTCGAACGAGCTGGCGGCCGTTCGCGTCCGGTTCCGCGACGATGCGGCCGGCCGGCAGCTCTACGGGCAGCGGATCATGGAGCTGGAAGAACGGATTTTCGCCATCCGCAGCGCGAAAGGCGAGCTCGTCGACCGTATCGCCGCGATCGAACAGGAGTGGGTCGTCTCGAATCTCGATGCGCCGCACGGTGTTGCGGCGGCGTCCGGCGGCGTGTCCGTGCCCGAGCTGCCCGAGGCGGAGAAGGTGCGCAACTTGGTTTACAACGGCTATTTCGAAGAGCAGTTGTCGGCGGCGGACTACGCGGCGCTGAAGGAGGCGCAGCGGCTGGAGATGCAGGCGGTGGATTACATCAACCGCTACTATGCGAACTATCAGGAGTTGTCGCGTCTGGCCGAGCGGTACGCTGCGGCTCCGACCGAAGAGGAGGCGGCCGAACTCTATGGCAAATGCCGTACAATGCAGGGGTTGAACGAGGTGTTGGCCGATTCGCTGGCGATGACGTGGAACTACATCTTCGACAATAAGACCTACGCCTACGGCTATCTGCTCGACAAGCTCGGTCAGGACGATATTCTGGCGCACGAAGAGGAGCTTGCGGCCGAAACCGCCCGCGAGCTCTCCGAGTTGAAGGGCGAGACTGCGTCCGATGCCGTAACCGACTATTTCCTGCGCAAACAGGTGGCTGTGGATTACGAGACCCGGCTGGCGGAACTGCTCGGACTGGACGCTGCGCGCGATTCGCTGCGCGGCGTAACGGCGCAGTTGAGGGTGGTGGACTACCGTCTGCCGAAGATCGAGTTGCAGGAGCGCTATTTTCTCGACTATGCGCCGATCGCATTTTCGGCGAAGCCGACGTACAGCTATCAGCATCCGATTCCCGAATGCAAGGTCCATCCGCGCGGCACGATCTACCGGATTCTGCTCGGTACGTTCAATACGAAGCGGGCGGCGGCGCTGTTCAAGGGAGCCTATCCGCTCTGCTACCAGATCGACGATGCGGGCAAGTGGCGCTATTTCGCCGGCGGATTCGCCACGGAAGCCGAGGCTCTCGAAGCTCAGAAGCAGATGAAGTCCAAGGGTTTCATCCGGCCCGAGGTCGTGGTGTGGCGCGACGGCGAGTACCGCAATCTGACGCGCGATCCCGAACGGACGAAGATCGCCTACCGGGTCGAGATCGCAGGCCCGCTTTCCGAATCCGCGAAGGAGACGATCGCCGCCGAAGCTCAGGGCCGCGAGCTCTCCCGCGTCGGTCGGGACCGCTTCGTACTCGGAATGTTCGACGAGGAGGCCGCGGCCGCCGCAGTCGCCGGAGCGATCCGGCAGGCGGATCCTGCACTCGAAATAAAAGTAACCGAATTTGCCGAAAATTCGAATTGATTGATTATCTTTAGTCCCGGCTACCAATTTTTATTGCGTATGGAGATGTTCGTCATCGTACTCCTCATTCTCTTCGGCGTGCTCTTTCTCGTGGCGGAGTTGGTGCTGCTGCCCGGTGTGTCGGCCGGCGCCGTGCTGTCGCTCGTGAGCTTCGGAAGCGCTGTCTATATGGCTTTCCGCGACTACGGCCCCCTCGGCGGAACGGTAACGCTCGGGGTCGTACTCGTGCTTGCCGTGGCAGCGACGCTCTTGTCGCTGCGGGCCAAAACGTGGCAGCGCTTTTCGCTCCGACACAAAGTCGCATCGAGCATGCCCGCTCCCGCGTCGGAGCAGGTGCGTCTCGGCGACCGCGGCCTTACGCTTTCGCGGCTCTCGCCGATGGGCAAGGTCGAGATCGGCGGCCGGAGTTTCGAGGCCAAATCGCTCGGCACTTATGTCGATCCGCGGACCGAGGTCGAAGTGGTGGGGTTCGAAAATGCCAGCGTGATTGTGAAACCTATTGATAAAATCTGAATATCATGGACCTTCAAATCGGAATGATCGTACTGATCGTCTTCGTGAGCCTCTTCGCCGTCTGGCTCGTCTTCTATTTCATCCCGGTGGGGCTTTGGTTCTCGGCGCTCGTGTCGGGCGTGCGGCTCAGTCTGCTGCAACTCATACTGATGCGCTGGCGCAAGGTGCCGCCGTCGGTGATCGTCTCGTCGATGATCGAGAGCACGAAAGCCGGCCTGAACCTCGATGCCAACGAACTGGAGGCCCATTATCTTGCGGGAGGCAACGTTACGAACGTGGTCCATGCACTCGTCTCGGCTCAGAAAGCCAACATCATGCTCGACTTCAAGATGGCCACGGCCATCGACCTCGCGGGCCGCGATGTGTTCGAGGCGGTGCAGATGTCGGTGAATCCGAAGGTCATCAACACGCCGCCGGTGGCGGCCGTGGCCAAGGACGGCATCCAGCTCATCGCCAAGGCCCGCGTAACGGTTCGGGCCAATATCAAACAGCTCGTGGGCGGAGCCGGCGAGGAGACGGTGCTGGCACGTGTGGGCGAAGGCATCGTTTCGTCGATCGGTTCGGCGGATTCGCATAAGATCGTGCTCGAAAATCCCGATTCGATTTCGCGCGTGGTGCTCGAAAAGGGGCTCGATGCCGGGACGGCATTCGAGATCCTCTCGATCGACATCGCCGACATCGACGTGGGCAAGAACATCGGCGCGCAGCTCCAGATGGATCAGGCGCAGGCCGACAAGAACATCGCGCAGGCCAAGGCCGAGGAGCGCCGTGCGATGGCCGTGGCGCTCGAACAGGAGAACAAGGCCAAGGCGCAGGATGCGCGCGCGAAGGTGATCCTCGCCGAAGCCGAGGTGCCGCTGGCGATGGCCGAGGCATTCCGCAGCGGGAATCTGGGGGTGATGGACTATTACAAAATGAAGAATATCATGGCCGACACCACGATGCGCGAAACCATCGCCAAGCCCGAAAAGAAGCAATGACGGGCGTGCGGGCGGCGAGTCCGCACAGGGGTGCTGTCTGCCTGAATATCGCAAGGGGCTGTCCGACACGTTTTAGACTCCCCTTTTTCATTCGTACTGCTATTCGAGAATTTTCGGAGTACGCAATTCTCAGAGGGTTGGGAAACGTGTTAGACAGCCCCTTCACAACCACCGGCCCGGTCGGATTCCCTCTGGTGCGGGACTTCGGGCAGGGAGTAGGATTTCGGCGTCGGCCGGCATCTTCGCTACGTGCATCTTCTCCTGCAAGGCTTCGGCTTTTGTGCCGGCCGGTACCCTTGCGGCTCTTTGCCGCCTGCTGCCCCGCTGATCCCGCCTGCCGGGGCCGAGGGCCGCACAGCGGGCTCGCCGCTCTATTCCGGTGCGGCATCTGATTCGCCTCCCGCTCGGCCGAACCGTTTTCGGAGGACGGTCGTTGTCTCTGGCGCGGAAGGCGGAGAGCGGCAGCCGCCCGGCCGTCAATAAACCTTCTCGGGCAGCGTTTCGCCCACGGGTTCCCCTTCGAGGTTGTCGCGCCATTTGATCGAGGCGTGCGTGCCGTCGCAATAGGGTTTGTTGGCGGATTGCCCGCAGCGGCAGACGACGACGCGGTTGCGGATTTCGTAGGTGCGGCCGTTTTCGCGTTTCAGCGGGATGCCGCCGCGAATCCACAATCCGCCGCTGGCGCCGATCGTGATGTCCTCGATCAGCCCGAGGCTCGGCTCGAATTTGAATTCGTAGGGCTTCATGGATTTGTTGTCCCAAGCCATCAGACGTCCGCTCGGACACATCGAAGCCTCGCGGATGGCGAGTGTGCGGGCGCCGGGGTCGGCCGAACGCTCGGTGAGCGACCATGCGTCGCCGTGAGGATGGCAGAAACGTGCGAAAACGCAGTATTTCTCATTGTCGGTCATCGAGACCGAACCGCCTTCCGTTACCTCCACGTCGTCGAGCAGCGAGTCCTGTTCGGCAGTGAGCTCGGGCTCCCAGCGGGCCTTCGTGTGGGCGCCGTCGCAGTAGGGTTTGCGGTGCGAAGCTCCGCATCGGCACAGGGCCGTGGGTTCGGCTTCGGTCGAAAAGCGTCTGCCCTCCTGAAAATACCAGCTTTCGTTCCGGTCGTTCGGCATGATGAATTGCAGGGCCAGCGGCGGCCGGCCGTAGACGAGGTAGGGTCCTTTCTCCGTAACCGTTATGCTGAAACGGTCGGCAGCAGGCGAACTTCCCGTCTCGATTTTCAATTTCGACATACTATTCGGATTTAAGAATCGTTACACGAAATGGGGCAAGAATCATTCCCGAGTGTAATTTATCGAAGCACGCCGTAGGATTTGTTGCGCTTTTTGGTATCTTTGCAACGGTTTACGAATGCTGTCCGGTAAATTGGAAAAGATATGGATAATTTGATCGTTAAGTGCGTAAGACGGTGTCTGGCCGTTGTCGTCGCGGCTGCTATTTTCGCTTCGTGCGGCAAGGACGACGCGCCGTGGCTGTCGCTGGGCCCGGGTGCCATTCTGGTGAAGACTCCGGGCGGAACCGGTACGTTGGGATTCACCGCCTCGGACATCATGAGCGTCAGCGTTACGGACATTCCCGAGGGGTGGACGCTGACGGCCGATATGGCGACGATGACCCTCACGGCTCAGGCGCCTGCGAAAATCGGCGACGGCGAGGGGGCCGAATCCGGTACGGCCACGGTCATCGGGCGGGCGCCCGACGGAGGGGCCGTTACGCAGGAACTTTTCGTCAGCGTGGCGGATGCCGTCGACCTCGGGTCCGTGCAGTCCAACTGCTTCATCGTCTCGCAGCCGAATACGAACTATACGTTCGACGCCATGACGAAAGGCGAGAGCGGCGGTCCGATCGCGACGCACGACGTGCGTATCGTCTGGCAGACCGAGACCGAGCTGATCCGGTACTGCGAATTCGCAAACGGAAAATACTCATTCTACGTAGGTGCGGAGGACGGCGGCGTCAAGGAGGGCAATGTCCTCGTGGGGGCATACGATGCCGCGGGCGCTCTGCTCTGGACGTGGCATATCTGGATCGTGGATGCCGACGATGTCGGGGAGCAGACCTACGCCAACGGAAAGACCTTCATGTCGCTCAATCTGGGCGCACTGGGCAACACGAATGCCACGAACGACGAAATACTCGCTTCGTTCGGGCTCTTCTATCAGTGGGGGCGCAGAGTACCCTTCGTCGGGCCCGCCTCTTACGATGCCGCCCGTGGGACGGACCACGCGATGTACGACGCGGACGGCATCCGCGTTACGATCGAATACGTGCGGTCCGATGCCGGCACGGGAACGGCGGATTATGCCTCCTCCCATCCGCTGAGTTTCATACTCGGCGTGGAGGAGTCGGCTTACGACTGGCTCTATGCGGCGCATTCCGATGAACTGTGGGGGCGTACGAAGACGGAGAACGATCCCTGTCCGAAGGGGTGGCGCGTGCCGTCGGCGGAGGATTTCGCCGGGTTGGAGATCGTCGACAAGGCGGCCGGTACGGAAGCGATGTACGGCTGGACACTGACCGATGGTACGGCGACGGCGTTCTACCCCGCTGCCGGATTCCGCACCTATCTGACGGGGGGAATTCAGAATCTTTACAGTCCCGAGACGGGCGTCGAGGTACCTAAGCCGTGGATGGGCTATTACTGGACTTCGGGAACCGACGCGCTCGATGCGTCGGCCATGACATTCTGGTTCGATGCGTCGGATGCCGCCCGGAGCGGATTCGAACCTTCGTCGCCCTATCACAGGGCCGGCGGCATGCAGATCCGCTGCGTAAAGGAGTAGCGGCGGAAGGAAGGCGCGCCGAAGTCCGTTTTTTTACGATTCCACCCCTGCCGGAAATACCTCCGGCGGGGGTGTTTCATGGCGGGAGAGCTGTCGGACAGCGCTTTTGGTACGACAGTTGCGGATAATACCAGTAAACGTGTCGGACTTATGAAAATAGAAACAGGTAAAGGTACGATACCGCTTGTCGTGCTGCTTGCCGTCTGGTCGGTTTCGGCCATTTCATCGTTACCCGGCTTGGCCGTCTCGCCCATTCTCGGCGACCTGAACGGCATCTTCCCCAAGGCAACCGATCTGGAGATCCAGATGCTCACGTCGCTGCCGTCGCTGCTCATCATCCCGTTCGTGCTGTTGTCGGGCAAACTGTCCGAAGGGCCCGGCAAACTCCGGACGCTCACCGTGGGGCTCGTGCTCTTTTTCCTGAGCGGCGCAGCCTGCCTGTTCGCCCGAAGCATGACCGGCCTCATCGTCATCAGTTGCCTGCTCGGGGTCGGCGCCGGCATGGTGATTCCCTTTTCCACGGGCCTCGTCGTGGATTACTTCACCGGAGACTATCGCATCCGGCAGCTCGGATACAGCTCCTCGATCAACAATCTCACGCTCGTGCTGGCCACCATCGTAACGGGTTATTTGGCCGATGTCGAGTGGCATCTGCCCTTTCTGGTCTACACCCTGCCCGGCATCTCGCTCGCGCTCTCCCTGTTTCTGCGGCGCCAGCCCGCCGCCGCAGAGCCCGAGCAAAGCGCGCAGCTGCGGCACAAGTCGATCGACCGCCGCAAGCTGGCCGAGCTGATGGGGCTCTATTTTTTCATCACCTACACCGTACTGGTCGTTACGTTCTATACGGCCTTTCTCGTCGACGACTATAAGATCGCCAGCTCCTTTTCGGGGGTCCTGATCTCGCTCTTCTTTCTCGCCATCATGCTGCCCGGACTTTTCATCGACCGCATCATCCGCCGCCTTCGCCGCAACCTCAATTTCGTGTCGCTGCTGCTGATCTGCGCTGGTCTGCTGTGCTGCGGTATCTTCCGCGACAGGACCATGCTCGCAGCAGGCTGCCTGCTGGCGGGGCTCGGCTACGGCGCCATGCAACCGATCATCTACGATAAGGCCGCCACCATCGCTCCGCCCCGTTCGGCGACGCTCGCCCTGTCGTTCGTGATGTCGGTGAACTACCTCGCCGTGATGGTCTGTCCGTTCCTCGTCGATCTGTTCCGGCACATGACGGGTACGCACAGCGATCGGTTTCCGTTCTTATTCAATGCCGCGCTCGCAGCCGTTGCGGCGGTTCTGATCTGGTTCCGGCGGGAGAACTTCACGCTCGGACTCGATGAATCGTATTACAAAAATTGATGCGAAAGTTTGCCCGATAAGCTGAAAAGACGTATATTTGTTCTGTTTAGCAATATTAACGGCAAACTTTACAATGAAAAAATCTATCGTTATGCTTTGCGGCATGGCGGGCGTGATCGGAGCGGGCGGTTGTTCGCGTTCGCACGAAGTGCCGGAGCTCTCCGGCGTGAAGATCATGCCGGCCATCACCCGCGTTTCGGGACTCGATTTCGAAACAGGCGACGAGATTGGCCTCACCATCACCCGCGCCTCCGGCATCTATGCCGAAAATGTACGAATGTCTTACGACGGGACCGTTTTTTCCGCATCCGATCTCGCTTGGTACGACCAAACCTCCGATCCGGCCACGCTCACGGCCTATTACCCCTATGCCGAGAACGGCGCTCCCGTCCGATTCAGCGTCGCGGCCGACCAATCCTCCGGCATCGAATCGTCGGACCTGCTGTCTGCGCTCAAGTCGAACGTTACGCCCACGGAGTCGGCGGTCGGAATGGTCTTCCGGCACCTCATGGCATCCGTGAGGATCGTCGTTACCAACCGGACCGCTTCGGCCGTCGAGGAACTCCGCCTCGGCGGGACGGTGCTCAGTGCCGATGTGGACCTCGCGGCACAGACCGCGAAGGCCGGAAGCGGTGCTCCCGCCGCCGAAATCAAAGCCTTTGCGCAAGTGCCCAACGAGTCGTATCGGGCTGTCGTCGTTCCGCAGACGGCCGCTCTGACGCTGACGGCCCGCACGGCCGACGGCAAAAGCCGGTCGGCGTCGTTCGAGGCCACCGAGCTGTTGCAGGGGAAGTATTACACCGTCTCGCTCGTCGTCGAGCAGGATCGTCTGGTCCCGACGCTCAGCGGCGATGTGGCCGACTGGGAGACCGGCGGCGAATTGAAACCCGACACGGACGGCAATGAAGGCGGCGACAGTCCCGACGACGAACCGGGCGGGGACGATGCGAGCGGCGATACGATGGTGTGCATGGACGAGACCTATGCCACCGTCGAGCTGGGCGGACGCATCTGGATGGCGGAAAACCTGCGGCATGTAACCGGAGATCCGTCGGGATGCTGGTATCCGTCCGACGCCTCGTCCGAGAATCTGAAAAAATACGGGATGCTGTACGATTACGAAACGGCGCAGGGCCTTTGTCCCGACGGCTGGCGACTGCCCGAAGAGGCCGATTTCGAGGCGCTCGTCGCCGTACTGGAGGAGCCGTATACGGACTTTATTCCGCTGGCGGGTCTGTATTCGAAAGCCGCCGGGAAGAATAACGGATTCGGTGTGCGCGGCTGTCTGATGGGTGCGACCGAAGGCGAGTCGGGAATGCGCAAATATCTTCAGATCAATACGCTCGGCGGCGGCGTGCCCGTCATACAGGATTCGCAGGTCGCAAACGGCGTTTCCGTGCGTTTCGTGAAGGACGCGCAGTGAGAAGACTTTTGCCGCGAAAAGCGGAGAAGTCGTCCGTTCGCCTCGATTCTCCGGATTCCGCCCGCGTCGGGAAACATCCCGACGGGGCGGTTTCCGTTTTCGGAGAGCTTCGGGCGCGGACTGTTCCTTTTTCCGTCCTGCGATCCGAGTGCCGGAACCCGAATATCGTGTGCCGGCTGCGTCCGATGTTGCCCGCGCACGCTCTACATACCCACTACATACCCTCTGCACGCTGCACTCGGTACTCGCCGCCCGTGCCGCACACCGGCGTGTCCGGGGACACCGGACGGCGGGGGCGATGCGGAATCGTGCGCAGGGAGTGTTGTGAGGCTTTTCGCCGTATGGACGGAGCGGCTTCGGACGGGCTGCCTTGTGTCGGATCAGAAACTATATTCGTAAAATACACCGAGTATGTGATTGTTCTCCTTGCGGGTGGTAACGAACCTCGCCGGCCCGGCGCCGGCCGCTTCGATACGTTTGCTGCGGTTGTGGTCGAAACGGTAGAAAAAGTCGAATTCGCTCCGCGGCGACAGGGCGTATTTCACCCCGAGCGAGGTGCGGATTTTGTCGATGTAGTTGCCTGTGATGTTCGGAGCGTTCAGCGTGTTCGAGAGTTCGAGGTAGACGTAGGGCCGGATCGGAAGAGGCCGCACGTCGTATTCGGCCATGAGCCGCGAACGCATGATCCAAGCGGGATTGGCTTCCAGTGCCGGATCGCTCCGCTTGTTGGTCGAGGTGATGCGGAATCGTTCGCGGAGCGAGAGCCGCCAGCGGGGAGCGGGCTTGTACGAGGCCGTGAGGTCGATGTTCGAACGGTTGCGGAATTCCCAGCCTTCGTCCCGTTTGACGGCGATGAAGTTGTAGTCCGCGCCCGCCTTGAACCACGGGCAAAATTCGTAGGAGACCGCCAGAACCGAGTAGATGCGATCGATTTTCCCGAGCGCATCCTTGAGGCGCAACTCTTCGCTCCATGTGATGTGAAGTCCTGCGACGGCTTTTTTGTCGATGCTGAAGCCCGTGCGCGCTTGGAAATCGCTCTTTTCGGTCGATTTTTCCGCGATCTGGCCTGTCGAAACAACGGGCAGCAGCAGCGCGCAGCACAGCATTGTTGTCCGGAAAAGGTGATTCGTGGCGTTCATGAGTCGGTGTTCGGTTTACGGTCGGTTCGATTTTCCCGGACAAGGAGCGTGCCGGATGCGGATTATCTGCAAAGATAGGATTTTTGCTTCGTAATCCGAAAACGGACATTCGGCGGCCGAGGCGTTTCTGCGGAGGCTGTCGGAAATGAACGGAGGTCGCGCGGCAGATCGGCCTGCGGCGAGGGAGCCGTCCCCGCTCCCGCTACCGGATGAAATTCGTGCGCACGGGTTCCTCGGCTTCGGGGAGGCCGATGCCGACTGCCCGGCCTGCTTCGATGCACCGCAGAAGCCACGCCATGCTGACGCCGAGCGTCCGCATGATCTGCATCCCTTCGGCGTCGCGCCGGACCTCTTCGGGCGTCGTGCCGTGCACCATGTTCCAGTATTGGGACGAAACGACGGGCATCCTGCTGATTGCGAAGTATTTGTTGAGCTGGTCGAGTGCGGCGGTTGAACCCGCCCGGCGGCAGCTCGCCACGGCTGCGGCGGGTTTGTAGGCGAACAGGGTTGTCCGGCCGTAGAAAAGACGGTCCATGAAGCCCGTGAGGGAGCCAGTGGCCGATGCGAAATGTACGGGCGTGCCGAAGACGAAGCCGTCGAATTCGGCGGAGCGGGCGATGACCTCGTTGACCGCGTCGCCGATGAAACAGCGGCCTGTGGCGAAGCAGCGTCCGCAGCCGATGCATCCGGCCACGGGCTCGACGCCGAGCCAAAGCGTCTCCGTGTCGATACCCTGCTTTTCGAGAGCTCCGGCCACTTCGGAGAGTGCCGTGAAGGTGCAGCCCTGTCTGTGCGGACCGCCGTTGACCAATAATACTTTCATAAACGAACCGGATCGAAGTTGCGGTACAAAGTTAAGAAATTTTCGGCGCGGCGAAGCGGCGGCCCCGCGCTGGACGGGAGGTGCGGGCACCCGGCCGGATTGCGAAGCGGGCCGCATCGGTCTATTTTTCCACGGCTTTCTCCAATCCTTTCGAGGGGATGAACCAGATGACGGCGACGATGACGTAGCAGGCGATCGACGGTGCGATGTGGAAAAATGCGACGGGAATGCTGAAGAGGTAGAGGACGATCGATACCCGCTCCTTCCGGCTGTTGTTCAGGGTGTTCGCGATCGGAGCTCCGGCCCCGTGCGAGCGGATGAGGGCTCGTTCGAGGATGCGGAAAGCGACGGCCGTCATGAACAGGACGCCTCCGTAGAACGCCACGGGTACGGGTTCGAGGTGATTTTCGCCAAGCCAGCCCGTAACGAAAGGAATCAGCGAAAGCCAGAACAGCAGATGCATGTTGGCCCACAGGACGGCGGTACTGATCCGGCGGGTCGCTTGCAGCAGGTGATGATGGTTCACCCAGTAGATCGCAACGTATACGAAACTCAGAACGTAGCTCAGAAACACGGGCAGTACCGGAAGCAATGCGCTGAGCGCGGTCTGCTTGGGCGGTTTCATCTCAAGCACCATGATGGTGATGATGATCGCCATGACCCCGTCGCTGAATGCCTCCAGTCTGCCCTTTTTCATCTTTTTCTGCGGCAGTCCCGTCCTTTTCCGAGCACAGCGTCGCGCCTATACGCCGGGTTTGTTGCGGTAGCCCTCTTCGTCGTACACGGGCCGGTCGTCTTCGACGATTTCGTCCGTCCCGTCCGGTATCCGGTCGTCGGTCGGAATTTCGGTGTCGATGAGATTCTCTTCGATCAGGGTTTCGTCGCGTTCGTTCCCGGCGAATCCGTTGTTACGGGTCGAGAAGATGATGCGGTCGTTGCGGAACAGGAACTTTCCCATGGCTTGTACGGTTTTTACGATGCCTTTGAAACAACAACGGTACCACATTCGACGGGTGTCGTGCGCACGATGACCGAACGTCCGGCCGTATTTTTGGGAAATTCGCCCCTATTGTGTTGAATCCCAGCCGTCGTATCCGGTCCGCCGGGGTTCGCCGTATCCGGCGGCGGCATTCGCCGGCTTGCCGCCGGCGCAACGGGGTACGTTCTTTGCCGTCGAACGCGGACAGTCATCCATCAATACTATAAATGTTATGAGTAAAATCAGCGATTTATTGGGTCCGCAGGCCGAATACTATCTCGGTCATACGTGCCGGACCATCGACAAAGGGGCGCTTCATCTGCCCGGGCCGGATGCCGTGGACCGCATCTGGATGGATTCGGACCGCAACGTCCGGACCCTCGGCAGCCTGCAAACCCTGTGGGGGCACGGCCGTCTGGCCGGTACGGGCTATCTCTCGATTCTGCCCGTCGATCAGGGAATCGAGCACTCGGCGGGCGCCTCTTTCGCCCCGAATCCGGCCTATTTCGATCCGGAGAACATCGTGAAACTGGCGATCGAAGGGGGTTGCAACGCCGTGGCTTCGACGTTCGGAGTGCTGGGGGCCGTGGCCCGCAAATACGCCCACAAGATACCGTTCATCGTGAAGATCAACCACAACGAGCTTCTTTCCTATCCCAATACCTACGACCAGATCTTGTTCGGAACGATCCGCGAGGCGTGGAACATGGGGGCGGTCGCCGTCGGGGCCACGATCTATTTCGGGTCGCAGGAGAGCCGGCGTCAGCTCGTCGAGGTCTCGAAGGCGTTCGAATACGCGCACTCGCTGGGGATGGCGACGATCCTGTGGTGCTACCTGCGAAACGGTGCCTTCCGAAAAGACGGGACCGACTACCATGCTTCGGCCGACCTCACGGGGCAGGCCGACCACTTGGGCGTAACGATCGAGGCCGACATCGTGAAGCAGAAGCTTCCGGTCGGCAACGGCGGATTCCGCGCCGTGGGCTTCGGAAAGACGCGCGACGAGGTCTACACGCAGCTCGCGTCGGATCATCCGATCGACTTGTGTCGCTATCAGGTGGCCTGCGGCTATATGGGCCGTGTCGGCCTGATCAACTCGGGCGGCGAGTCGCACGGCGAGTCGGATCTGAAGGAGGCCGTCCTGACGGCCGTCGTCAACAAGCGTGCGGGAGGCATGGGGCTGATCTCGGGCCGCAAGGCGTTCCAGAAGCCGATGGCGGAGGGGGTGCGGCTGCTGCATGCCGTGCAGGACGTCTATCTCGACCCGGAGGTAACCGTTGCGTAGTCGTAAACGTCGTTCGTGCCATGAAAATAACGATGTTCGGAACGCAGCCCTACGACCGGGAGTCGTTCGAGCGGATCGGCAGGGATTGCGGATTGGAGATCGGCTACCACCGCAGCCATCTGAATGCCGACAACGTCGCCCTCGCAAAGGGGGCCGACGCGGTTTGCGTCTTCGTCAACGACACGGTCGATGCCGAGACCGTCTGCGGTCTGGCCGATTTGGGCGTGAAGCTGATCGCGCTGCGGTGCGCGGGTTTCAATAACGTCGATCTCGAAGCGGCGGCCCGCTGCGGGATTCCCGTGGTGCGGGTTCCCGCCTATTCGCCGCATGCCGTGGCCGAACATGCCGTGGCGCTGATGCTGGCGCTCAACCGCAAGATCCACCGCGCCTACTGGCGCACGCGGGACGGCAATTTCTCGCTCCACGGATTGATGGGATTCGACATGTACGGCAAGACGGCCGGCATCGTCGGTACGGGCCGGATCGCACGCGAGCTGATCCGCATCCTCAAAGGTTTCGGCATGGAGGTGGTGGCCAACGACCTCTGCCCCGATCCGGCCTATGCGAAGGAGGCGGGGATCGTCTACGTGTCGCTCGAAGAGCTCTACCGGCGTTCGGACATCGTGTCGCTGCATTGTCCGCTGACCGATCGGACGCGCTACATGATCGGCGACGTGGCGGTCTCGCAGATGAAACCCGGGGTGATGCTCGTCAACACGGGCCGCGGACAGTTGATCCACACCGAAGCCCTGATCGACGGACTGAAGGAGAAACGGATCGGTGCGGCGGGGCTCGACGTGTACGAAGAGGAGGCCGGCTATTTCTACGAGGATACCTCGGACCGCGTCATGGACGACGACGTGCTGGCGCGGCTGCTGTCGTTCAACAACGTGATCGTAACGTCGCATCAGGGGTTCTTCACCCGGGAGGCGCTGGACAATATCGCCCGCACGACGTTGCGCAATATCCGCGATTTCGCCGAGGGGAGAGTTCTCGTGAACGAAGTGAAAGCCGAGGCGATGCCCGCTGCCGGGCGGTGCAGGTAACCTTCTCCCGCGAAGGAGAGAGTGCCGCTTCGGGCGAACCGGTCGTTCGCAGGATGCCGTCCGGTCGGCCGGCCGCGTGCGGTTTGTCGGCAGTGCAGGTCGCATGCGCAACTTCTGAAGATCGTTCGCCGGCCGGCGGAAGGGATTCGCCGGGTCGGGTCGGTCGGCAGCGGGAGGCGCACGCATGCGGCCGAAAGAGGGCTGCGGCGGCACGAACTGGCGGTGAACGGCTCCCCTCCCCTCGCACGGGTTTTCTGCCTCTTCGCAGGACGAGGACGCTGGCCGCGAATCGTGTTCGGCTCTTCGAGAATCGTATGTCCGAAAGGTGTTCCCGAAAGCCGAACGCATGAAAAAGAGGCTGTCTGATGTTGCGGACAGTCTCTTTTCGTATCATGTTGGTATGCAGGATATTCCGTTTTCTCGTTCGGCGTGCCGTTCGTGCAGACCGAAAAAAATATCGGCGTAGGTGTTGTAAATCGGAAAAGAGAATGTATATTTGCATTGACAAAATTGTTAAATAAAAATGTCAAACAACGGCAAACCGACGGTTGTTTCACAGCCGAACAGAGAGCAGGCGATTCTGGAGGCGGCCGAACGCGAATTTCTCGCCAAGGGATTCGCCGGTGCGCGCACCACGTCGATCGCCGAGGCGGCGGGCGTAACGCACGCTCTGCTGCACTACTATTTCCGCACGAAGGAACAGCTCTTCGACCGCATACTCGACGAGAAGTTGCGGCTCATGGGGCAAACCGTGCTTGCGGCTTTCGGACGGCGGGAATTGCCGCTTCTGGAGCGTCTGAAGGAGGGAATCGAGACGCATTTCGATTTCATCGCCGCCAATCCGGATATGCCGCGTTTCATCGGCAACGAAGTCTTTTCGCGGCCCGAACGCTACGAAGCCATGCGCGTGCGTATCCGCGGGATCACCGATGCGATGATCCGTGAATTGCAGTCGGAGCTCGACGCTTCGGCCGCCCGGGGCGAAACGGAGGGGGGGGTGGATGTGAGGATGCTGATGCTCGACATCATCTCGCTCAACGTCTTTTCGTTCATCGCCTACCCCATCATCGAGCCCATACTCGGGGATTACACCGCGGACCGGAGTCTGTTTTTCGAACGGCGCAGGGCGGAAGTCGTCGAGGTCGTCATGCGGCGGCTTAGAAAATCGTAGGTCATGAGACGAATCCTTATCGCATGCGCCATGCTGCTGTCGGCCGTCGCGGCAGCCGCACAGCCGACGCTCGAGGAGTGCCGGCGCCTCGCGCGGGAACATTATCCCGAAATCCGCCGATACGATCTGATCCGGCTCGCGCGGGAATATACGCTCTCGAACGCCCGCCGCGCCTATCTGCCCCAATTCGCGCTCTCGGCGCAGGCCACGTGGCAGACGGCGGTGGCTTCCTACCCCGACGTGCTCCGGGAGATGCTCGTCCGACAGGGAATCGAGCTGCCCGGGCTGAACAAGGATCAGTACAAGGTCGCGCTGGAGCTGAACCAGACCGTCTGGGACGGCGGAAAGACGGCCGCCGACAAGCGGATCGCCGAAGCCGATGCGGCGCAGCGGGCGCGTGCGGCGGATGTCGCTCTCTACGAGGTGGAGGGGCGCGTGGACGAACTCTATTTCGGCATCCTGCTGCTCGACCAGCGGATCGTGCAGACGAACCATACCCTCGGTCTGCTGCGCAGCAATCTGGAAAAGATGCGCTCGCTGCGGCGTAACGGCGCGGCGACGCAGGCCGATTGCGATGCCGTCGAGGCCGAACTGCTCGCGGCCGGACAACAGCTCGCCGAGGTCGAGGCTTCGCGCGGCAGCTATCGCCGCATGCTGGAGCTCTTCATCGGTCGCGAGCTCGGCCGGGCGCATCTGGTGTGCCCCGATGCCGCGGAGCCGGCGGCCGGAGAGCCGGCGCGGCCCGAGCTGGCTCTGTTCGATGCGAAGGCCGAGGCGCTCGCCGCACAGGAGCGGAGCGTGAAGGCTTCGGTGCGGCCGCGTTTCGGACTCTTCGCACAGGGGTATTACGGCTATCCGGGCCTCGACTTTCTGGAGAGCATGATGAAAAGCGACTGGTCGTGGAATGCGACGGTCGGCGTGCGCATGACGTGGAATTTCGGGGCCTATTACACGAAGAGGAACTCGCTGGACAAACTCCGCACGGCACGCCGTGAAGTGGAGGTGGAGCGCGACGTATTCCTCTTCAACACGAGGCTGCGAAGCGAACGGGAGAGCGGCGAGATCGCACGTCTGCGCCGCGCGCTGGCCGACGACGACCGCATCGTCGCGCTGCGCCGCTCGGTGCGCCGTGCGGCCGAGGCGAAACTCGACAACGGCGTGATCGACACCGACGACCTGCTGCGCAGGATCACCGAGGAAGCCGCGGCGGCCACGGCACGCAGCGCACACGAAATCGAACTCGTAAAAACGATTTGCGAATTAAGACATACTCTGAACCGATGAAACGAATGTACCTATGCGCCGCAATGCTGCTTGCGGCCGCCTGCGACCGCAGCGGAGACTACGACGCCGCAGGCACTTTCGAGGCGACCGAGATCACGGTCTCGGCCGAAGCGGCGGGCCGGATCCTGAGTTTCGATGTGCAGGAGGGCGATCTGCTCGAAGCGGGACGGCCGGTCGGCGTCATCGACACCGTGCAGCTCCGCCTGCAAAAGCTCTGTCTCGAACGTCAGCGCGCCTCCGTGCGGTCGGGGCGTCCCGACATTTCGAAGCAGGTCGCCGCGCTGCGCGAGCAGATCGCCAAACAGCGGACCGAGCGCCGCCGCGCGGAGAACCTCCTCCGCGACGGAGCGGCGACGGCCAAACAGCTGGACGACATAGACGCGCAGCTCAGGGTCCTCGGCGGTCAGCTCGACGCGGCGCTTTCGACCCTGCGCAACAACGCCGCGGCTGTCGACGAGAACGCTTCGGCCATCGATCTGCAGATCGCGCAGATCGACGACCGGCTCGCCAAATGCCGCATCGCGTCGCCCGTAACGGGGACGGTGCTGGCCAAATACGCCGAGGCCGGCGAGCTGGCTTCCGTGGGGCGTCCGCTGATGAAAGTCGCGGACCTGAGCCGGGTCTATCTGCGCGCCTATTTCACTTCGGATCAGCTCGCCTCGCTCGCACTCGGCCGCGAGGTGTGCGTAACGGCCGATTTCGGCGGTGCGGAGCAATACGAGTACGAGGGCCGCGTCGTCTGGATCGCTTCCGAGAGCGAATTTACGCCCAAGACTATCCAGACGCGCGATTCGCGGGCCAATCTGGTGTATGCCGTCAAAATCGCCGTCGAGAACGACGGACGTCTCAAACTCGGTTTGTATGGAACGGTCCGACTGTGCGATTGAGGTTTCGGGGCTGACCAAACGCTACGGGGCGCTGACGGCTCTCGACGGCGTGTCGTTCCGGGTGGGGCGCGGCGAGCTGTTCGGACTGATCGGCCCGGACGGTGCGGGAAAAACCACCCTGTTCCGCCTGATAGCGACGCTGCTGACGCCCGATGCGGGAACGGCGTCGGTCGACGGTTTCGACATCGGACGGGATGCACGCCGCATACGTGCCCGCGTAGGCTACATGCCCGGTCGCTTCTCGCTCTACCCCGACCTTTCGGTCGGCGAGAATCTGGATTTTTTCGCGTCGCTCTTCGGCGTGCGGATCGCGGATCACAGCGATCTGATCGCTCCGATATACCGGCAGATCGAACCCTTCCGCCGACGCCGCGCCGGCAAGCTTTCGGGCGGCATGAAGCAGAAACTCGCGCTGTGCTGCGCGCTGATCCACCGTCCGTCGGTGCTGCTGCTCGACGAGCCCACGACGGGCGTCGATGCCGTGTCGCGCAGCGAATTCTGGGACATGCTCTCCGAGCTCCGGACCAAGGGCATCTCGATGCTCGTCTCGACGCCTTACATGGACGAGGCGCAGCGCTGCGGGCGCATCGCCCTGTGCGACAAGGGGCGCGTGCTGGCGGTCGACACGCCGGCCGGTACGGCCGCGCGCTTCGACGGGGCGCTCTATGCGCTCTCGGGTCCGGATATGTACGGGCTGCTGCTGGCGGCGCGTGCGGCGCACGGGGTGCGGGAGTGCTATCCCTTCGGGGCGGTCCACCACCTGATTCCGGGACGGGGATTCTCGGCGGAACGGTTCGTCGCGGAGCTGGCCGGCAAAGGGTTTCGCAATGCGGAGCTGCGCCCCGCGGAGGCGGGAATCGAGGACGTATTCATCCGATTGATGCGCCATGAATGATCCGATCCTTTCCGTCCGCGAACTGAGCAAAAAGTTCGGCGGCTTCACGGCCGTGGACCGCATCTCGTTCGACGTCGCCCGGGGCGAGATATTCGGGTTCCTCGGCGCCAACGGCGCAGGCAAGACCACGGCCATGCGGATGCTCTGCGGGCTGAGCTACCCCACTTCGGGCAGCGGCACGGTGGCCGGCTGCGACGTGATGCGCGAGAGCGAGCGGATCAAACGCCGCATCGGCTACATGAGCCAGCGTTTCTCGCTCTACGACGATCTGACGGTGCTGGAAAACATCCGTCTCTACGGCGGAATCTACGGTCTGAGCCGCAGGCGGATCCTGCGGCGTGCGGTGGAGATTCTCCGCCGTCTCGATTTCCGCTCCGAGAGCCGCACGCTCGTGGGGGCGCTGCCGCTCGGCTGGAAGCAGAAACTCGCGTTCTCGGTGGCGACGCTCCACCGGCCCGAGCTCGTCTTTCTCGACGAGCCGACCGGCGGCGTCGATCCCATCACGCGCCGCCAGTTCTGGGAGCTCATTTACGAAGCCGCGGCCGGCGGAACGACCGTGTTCGTTACGACGCACTACATGGACGAGGCGGAGTACTGCTCGCGCGTCTCGGTCATGGTGGACGGTCGGATCCGTGCGCTGGGGACTCCGGCCGCGCTGAAAAAACAATATGCCGTAGCGACGATGGACGAAGTGTTCCGCACGTTGGCCCGCGGCGCGAAACGATCCGAATGATCATGAGGGGATTCATGTCGTTTGTCAGAAAGGAGACGCTCCACATTCTGCGCGATCCGCGCACGATGCTGATCGTGCTGCTGATGCCTGTGATTCAGGTGTTGTTGTTCGGGTTCGCCATGTCCACCGAGGTAACCGACGTCCGCGTGGCCGTCGTGGCGCCCCATCGCACCGAAGGGGTCCGGCAGGCGGTCCGACGGATTGCGGCCAACCCCTGTTTCACGCTTCGCGGTTATGTCGACGGCACGCAGATCGACGCCGTGCTCCGCTCGGGCGAAGCGGATGCCGTGGCGGTTTTCGCCGCGGACTACGACCGGCGGATGAATGCACTGGAGCTCGGAGAAGCGGCCGGCGAAGCCGTGCAGCTCGTCTTCGACGCTTCGAACACGAATACGGCGTCGGCCGGTGCGGGGTACCTGCAAAGCGTGCTGACGGCGGACGTGCGGAGCGGCCCGCTTCCGGAGACGCGCCTGCTCTACAATCCGCAGATGAAGAGTTCGTACAATTTCGTGCCGGGCATCATGGGCATGATCTTCATGCTCATCTGCGCCATGATGACCTCCGTGTCGATCGTCCGCGAAAAGGAGACGGGCACGATGGAGGTGCTGCTCGTGTCGCCCGTGCGGCCGCTGCGGATCGTCGCGGCGAAGATGGTGCCCTATTTTCTGCTTTCGTGCTTCAATCTGGCGACGATCCCACTGCTGGCGCGCTGCGTGCTGGAGGTTCCCTTGTCGGGCAATCTCGCGGGCATCGCCTGCCTGTCGCTGCTCTACCTCTTGCTGGCGCTGGCCTTCGGACTGCTCATCTCGACCTTCGCCGACAAACAGGCCACGGCGCTGCTCATCTCGGGCATGTTGCTCCTGATGCCCGTGGTCATGCTTTCGGGGCTGGCCTTTCCGATCGAGAACATGCCCCGCATCCTTCGGGTCGTGTCGTGCGCCGTGCCGACCCGCTGGTACATCGAGGCGGTCCGCAAGCTGATGATCGAAGGGCTTCCGTTCGCCGCCGTGATGAAGGAGGTCGCTATCCTCGCCGCGATGACGGCCGTGCTGACCGCCGCGGCGATCCGGAAATTCAACGACAAACTCGAATGACGATGAGAACCCTCCGTGTTTTACTCGACAAGGAACTGCGCCAGTTCGTGCGCAGTCCGTTTCTGCCGAAGCTGGTTCTGCTCTTTCCGCTCGTGGTGATGCTCGTCATCCCGTGGGTTACGACCATGGACGTGCGGCACATCGACGTGGCGGTGGTCGACAGCGACCGTTCGTCCGCTTCGGAGCGGCTCGTCCGGAAAATCGCCGCTTCGGACTGTTTCACGCTGCGAGGTACGTTCGACCGCTACGACGCGGCTCTGGCAGCGCTCGACGAGGGCGCGGCGGACGTCGTCGTCGAGGTCCCCGACGGCTTCGGGCGCTCGGCGGCCGGAGGCCCTGCGGAGCGGGTGCGGATTTCGGCCAACGGCGTCAATGCCGTGAAGGGGAGCCTCGGCATGCAATATCTGATGCAGACGTTGACGCAGACCCTCTCCGAACTGCGCGCCGATCGGGGATTGCAGCCGCTCGCGGAACCGGTCGTGGTGCAGAACCGCTACAATCCGACGCTGGAATACCGCTTCTACATGATTCCGGCGCTGATGATCATGCTCCTCATCATGCTGTGCGGCTTTCTGCCCGCGCTGAATCTGGTGGGCGAAAAGGAGACCGGCACGATCGAGCAGATCAACGTTACGCCCGTCAGCCGTCTGAGCTTCACGCTGGCGAAACTCATCCCCTATTGGGTCGTCGGGTTCGCCGTGCTGACGCTGGCGATGTTGCTGGCGCGGATCGTCTACGGACTGTCGCCTGCGGGGTCGCTGGGGGCCGTCTATCTGGCCGCCGCGCTCTTCGTTTTCACCATGTCGGGCGTCGGCGTGATTGCGGCCAACTACTCGTCGACCATGCAGCAGACGATGTTCGTGATGTTCTTTTTCGTGATGATCTTCATGATGATGAGCGGCCTGATCACGCCCGTGGAGTCCATGCCCGGCTGGGCGAAGACGCTGACCCGGTTTCTGCCGCCCCGTTATTTCGTCGGAATCATGCGGGCGGTCTATCTCAAGGGGTCGACCGTCGCCGAACTGCGGGCCGACTATGCTGCGCTGGCCGTGTTCGCGGTGCTTTCGAACGCATGGGCCGCGGCGAGCTACCGCAAACGGTCGTGATCGGGAGCCCGGGGCGGCGGGGCCGTGCGGACCGGTCCCCTGCGGAAGCCGCCCGCGAAAAATCGGGCACCGATTTTGCAACGTCGCACTTAAAAACGTCCGAACCATGAAAAAAGCGATGGCATATATTCTCCCGACGCTCCTCTGCTTCGTGCTGGGCGGGCTTGCGGGATGGTTGCAGAGCGATTCGATCGAATATTGGTATCCCTATCTGATAAAGCCGGCTTTGACACCCCCGGACGTCGTCTTTCCGATCGCATGGAGCATCATTTATCTCTGCATGGGCATCTCCGCAGGTCTGGTGCTGAACTCCGGTGCGCATGCGCGCAAAGGCGTGATGACGATTTGGTTTTTCCAGTTGGGGTTCAATTTCCTGTGGAGCATCCTGTTTTTCGTGTGCCGCAGCCCGCTGTTGGGCATGATCGACATCGTGGTGCTCGATGCGTTGGCGCTGCTGTATGCAGTGCGCAGCGCGAAGGTGCGTACCGGTGCCGCTTGGTTGTTCGCACCCTATCTCTGTTGGCTGGCTTTCGCCACCTATCTCAACGCCTATATTCTTGCGATGAACGGCACCGGCATGTAGCGGTCCGCAGGCGTCTTTCGCCGCAGCGCCGGCGCGCTTCGCCGCGAAAGGGTGCGCCGCCCCGCTCCGCGAGCTGCGGGAACGTCCGGCACGAAGGTATGCGAAAAGCAGCAGACGGTGCATTTCCTTTCTCACGGCTCGACCGAAAAAGAGGCTGTCCGAATGTTGTCGGACAGCCTCTTTTTGTTCGTACCGCCGTTCGGTGTCTTTTCCGGACATGCGTTTCCCTAAGGAGCGGAAGGCGGGGCGAACTCTTCGCGCGGTAGAAAAACGTGTCGCCGGTGCGGCCGTCCGGACGTCGGCTCCTTCGCCTTGCTCCGGGAAAAGGACCGGCGCGTGCCATGACGGGAGACCGCTTCAGTATTTCCGGTATCGCGGCCCGGAATCGCACGGCAGGCACACTCCCTTCGCCGTGAGCCCGGTGCTTCGTATTTTGCCGGTTCCGGCACACGTGGAAGGGGGAGGTGTCTTCGTCGACACCTCCCCCCCCCTTCTCCGCCGGTGCGGCCGTCAGTCGTGGCCTTCTGTTTTGACCAGTTTGTTGTACAGCCCCATAATCAGCAGAGGTGCCGCCCATTGCCCCACCGCCAGCGCTGCATGCGGACGTTTGCGGTGCATCAGACACGCGGAGGCCGCCAGAGGAATCATCCCCGCGGCGAAATAAACGATCGAAGGAATTTTCGCCGTCTGTTTTTCGACGGCGACGGTACCTTTACCCTCTTGTGAACGAAGAATCGACATAGCTCGAAAAGTTTTGATACGACCGTACGGAGGCAAAAAATATGCCGCTTGCGTCGCTGCGGCGGCTGTATGCGCTACCGTGCGTGTCCTCGTGCGTCGTGCGCGGCAAAAAAAACCGGAGCGCGTCGTGCGGCTCCGGCTGCGGTCGGTACGGTGTCCGGCCTCAGTAGATCGTAATCTTCACGATCTGGTCCACGGACGGTACCGGGAACGTGTCGCCCACGACGCTGATCGCTTCGTCTTCGGGCATCACCGTCCCGTCGAAGATGGATTGCGCATTGCCGGCTCCCGGGTATTGGCTCACGGCCGTGCCGTCGTCCAGCAGCACCGTCTTGCTCGTAACGTCGCCTTTGGTCAGCGCGGGAAGTTCCGCGTTGTTGGCGAAGAACCAGTCGTTCGAATAGCCGAACATGGTGGCGAAAGCGATTTTCTCGTTGGCTGCCGCTTCGTACGTGCACTCCATGCTCTCCTTGGGTTGCACGGTCTGTTTGATGACGTAGATCTTGCGGACCTGCGGTACTTTTTCCAGCGAAGCCTGCAAGGGCGCGGGGTCGCCGCGCTGTGCGAGTGCCGACAGACCGAGCTGCGCATCCTTTTCGCCGAGTGTGTAGATGGGGTTGGTGTCGCCCGTATACACGACGACGATGGCGCTCATAAGGGTGGTTATGATCCCGGTCTGGCTCGTTACGAGCGTCTTGAGCGGATCGACATCGCCCTCCTCGGCCAGCTTGGTCAGCTCGGCGCCCGATTTCTGACCGGCGCTGAAGAAGGGTTCGTCCATCACGAGCTTGTCGTCGAGAATGTTCGATACGACGTAGACGCCGGCCGAGAAGGGGGTCTCATTGGCCGTGCCTTCCGAGATGTTCGTGATCGTGCAGGTGAAGAGCGACTGCACGGCATCGAAGCTCAGGCTCACCTGAAACAGGCTGGAGGCAGGCAGGTAGCTGTGCCCCTCCGCGTCCGTGCCGTTGACTTCGGTTACGACGCCCGCCTGAGCCACTCCCGGATGGTTGACATCCGGCCCGGGCTGTTCGTTGACACGTGTACCGTTGTCCCAGAGTTTCACGGCATCGGCAATGACGCCCGTGTACGGAACGCCCGAATCGTCGAAGAGCCGGATGCCCGGATTTTCGGGTGCGAAGAAAAGGTCGTTCGAATAACCGTACATGGACGCGAGCATCAGGCGCTCGCCCTTGGCGGCGTGGAACGTGAAGGTCGTGCTGGCACCGGGGTTCACGGCGTCGAAGCTGCCGCTCTGAACGTAATTTTTCGTGGCGACTACGTTTTCGAATTTGATCGTCGGCCGGGTCCCGGGAGCGACATTGTCGTCATCGTCGTCGCAGGCCGTGAAGCCGAAGCCTGCGAAAAGCAAAGTCGCTGCGAGTGCGGCGGAAAAGTACTGTTTTTTCATGGCAGTTTTGTAAATTTAGTTGATTTAGTGAAAAAATCGGTTGAACCGTAATCGTTTGTATCGCCTCGTTAGCCGTCGGAACGTGCGATCATTCGACCTTACGGGCGTATGTTCACATACATCATTGATGCCATAAAAGGGCATGCCGACCCTTCGGAAGAGCGTCGTCGGGCTATGGTTCTGCAAACAAGCGGCTAAAGAACGAAAAAATTTTCGGCGCTTCCGAACGGGGCCTGCCGCTGCATTGCGCTCCGCCCCGTCTCGCTGCAATCCGTGTCGATGAACCCGCGCATGGATCGCCGTCCGTCGGTGCGGTGTGTCGAGCAGCCTTTGCAGGCAGGGGAAAGAACAGCCTCGGAAGCCGATTTCCATGTCTGCTCTTCGTATTCTGCCATAGAACGACCTATTTCTTTCATACATTTGCACCATTATTGTTCTGAAATACGCTGTTTGCTGCTATAATGCCTTAATATTACTCGGTGAAAACGGGGGCAATGCAGCTTCCGTAAAATAGTTAAATAAGTATGATCGTAGGCTATTTGAGAGTTAGCACCAGCAAACAGCACTTGGCTAACCAAGAGGATGAAATCCGGCGTTTCGCCGACAGTAGAAATCTTTTCGTCAGCCATTGGGTAACGGAAGTCGTCAGCGGCAAGAAAAAACGCAGCGACCGCAAGCTCGGCGGTCTGTTGCAGCGCATGAAATACGGCGATACGCTCATTATCACGGAGGTGTCGCGCCTGAGCCGGACGTTGACGGACATTATGGCCATCATGGGCAAGTGTCTGGAGAAGGGCATCAACCTCTACACGACCAAAGAGGGGTATTCGTTCGACAATACCATCAACAGCAAAGTGCTCTGCTTCGCCTTCGGATTGGTGGCGGAAATCGAACACAGCCTGATTTCGATGCGGACGAAAGAGGCTCTTGCCCTGAGAAAGGCCGAAGGGGCCGTGCTCGGACGAAAGAAAGGCAGCTATACGAAGAGGAACATCCTGCTCGACAACCGGCATATCATCGTCGACATGTTGAAACGCGACCGCTCGATCGGCGATATATGCAGGCGTTTCGGCATCTCGCGGGACACGTTCGCCAAGTTCCGCGACGAGCACGAGGACGTCAGGAAGGTGCTGGACGAAAAAGAGTGCCGCCGCAAGGACCGGGCGCAGCGCAGACGGAGCGGCCGTCCGTGAGCGGGAGAGGCTGTCCGGCAAGTTTTTTACCCTTCGGGCATTGCCTGTTCGGACAAACTCCGGAATGGCGGTACGATTGAATAAGGGTTGTCCAACAAGTATTTTCAACCCTCTGGGAATTGCGTATTCGGAAAAGTTCCCGAATACAGTATGGATGAAAAAGGGCTGTCTAAAACGTGTAAGACAGCCCTTTTTCGCATCCGATTTCCCTCCCGTCGGCAGTGCGGCCGCATACGGCTCCTCCCCTCGCGTGCGGGATTCCGCATCCGCTCTTTTCCGTCCGGATGCTGCTTTTGCGCCCCGTCGTCCCCTGTTTTCGGTATATGGGGGCCGCATCGGTGCATGGTTGCCGACGGATTGGACCGGAAATATACCTAAAACTGACGATTGCTCCGTTTGTGCGTCGTGCCTACCTTTGTCTCGCTTTGCGAATGGAAATTGTGATGCGATTCTTGCGTTGTCTGACATATTTTTTCGGTATGGCATTGCTGGCGTCTCCGGCATACGGCCAGCCCGCTGCGGGCATCGAGATCGAGTTCGAGGTTACGGACACCCTGTCGGAACCTCTGGCATACGCCACAGTCGAGCTGAAAGCTCGCGGCAGCGGCAAGATACATGCCGCGACGACCGACTTTACCGGAAAATGCACCTTCGCGCTTCCGGCCGGCCTGTACGATGCGAGCATCGCATATGTCGGATATGAGACCCGGCATATGACGGTCGAATCCGCCGGTGAAGGACCGTCGCACTATGAGGTGCGGCTGCGTGCGTTCGCCTTCGCCATCCGCGACGTCGTCGTTACGGCCTCCGAATCGAAGGGCGGCACCAGTTCTTCGACGATCGACCGCAAGGCGATGGAGCACATCCAGCCGTCGAGTTTCGCCGACCTGCTGGCGCTGCTTCCGGGCGGTTCCTCTTCTTCGCCGCAGCTGTCGGAACCCAATACGATTCACCTGCGCGAGATCGGCGTTTCGGACGACGATTACGCCACCTCGTCGCTCGGCACCTCCTTCGTCATCGACGGCGCACCCGTGCGCAACGACGCCAACATGCAGTACGTTCCCGGGATCGACCAGCTGCTCGAACGCAAGACCTTTATAAATAAAGGTGTCGACATGCGGTCGATTTCGACCGACGAGATCCGGCATGTCGAGATCGTCCGCGGCATCCCCTCGGTCGAGTACGGCGATCTGACCAGCGGACTGGTCAAGATCGAGCGCAAACGGGGCGGAAATGCACTCGCAGCCCGTTTCAAGGCCGATATGGACAGCAAATTGTTCTATCTGGGCAAGGGATTCGAGATTCCCGACCGCCGCCTTACGGTCAACCTCGGCGCCGACCTGCTCGATTCGAAGGCCGACCCCCGCAACAAACTCGAAAACTACAAGCGTCTGACCGGGTCGCTGCGTGTCCACAAGACATGGGACGGCTTTTCCGGCCATACGATCGCACTGGGGACCAATCTCGATTATACCGGATCGTTCGACAACCGCAAGGTCGATCCCGAGAGCAACAACGGCAACCTCGACGAATTCAAATCCGAATACAACCGCTTCGCTCTGAGCGCCGATTTCGACTATATGTCGAAGGACGACGGATTCTTCCGCGCCTTGGAGGTCGTCGCTTCGGTCGATTACTCCCGCGACCGTATCGAACGGCGCAAGTTCTGTCAGGTTACGCGCCCGACGGCCGTGCCCAACAGTCTCTCCCCGGGCGAGCACGACGCCCAGTTTCTCGAACCCAGCTACATCGCCGATCTGACGGTCGACGGACAACCCCTGAACGCCTATGCCAAGGCTGTGGCGAAGTTCGGGATCGAGAGCGCCACGACCAGCAGCACGATCATCGCGGGTGCCGACTGGTCGCTGGACAAAAATCTCGGGCGCGGACAGGTCTACGACATGCTGCGGCCTCTCTCGTCCGACGCTTCGACGCGGCCGCGCGCATACAGCGATATTCCGGCGCAGCACGATCTCGGTCTGTTCGTCGAGGACGACACGTCGGTCAAGCTCGGCCGCTCGCGGCTCGACGTGATGGCCGGCGTGCGCGTTACGACCATGCTCAACCTCTCCGAAGCATATGCCTTGCGGGGGCGATTCTATTTCGATCCCCGTGCGAACGTGCGCTTCTCCTTCCCGGCGGCGAAGCTCGGCCGCCGCACGCTGGAGACCGCCGTTTCGGGCGGCGTGGGATGGCACACGAAAACCCCGACCATGAGCCAGCTCTACCCCGCCCCGCTCTACTACGATTTCCAGCAGCTCAATTACTACCACTCCGATCCCGCCTTCCGCCGCATCAACATGGTAACTTATGTCGTCGATCCGACGAACTATTCGCTCGGTGCGGCGCGCAATTTCAAATGGGAGGTGCGCGGCGACATCACACTGGATGGCAACCGATTGTCGTTCACCTATTTCGAGGAGGATATGGAGTCGGGCTTCCGCACGGCGAACCGCTATGCGAGCTACACCCGCAAGCAGTACGATTACAGCGGAGTGGACGACACGCAGCTTACGGGCCCTCCTTCGCTCGACGGCATGCCCTATACGATCGATACGTTGGTGCGTGCGTCGGCGACTGTTACGAACGGCAGCCGTACCCGCAAGCGGGGCGTCGAGTTCACCTTTTCCTCGCAGCGTATCGAGTCGCTGCGCACCCGCCTGACGATCACGGGCGCATGGTTCCGCACCGAATACGACAACAGCGATCCGGTATATTACAACCCCGAGACGGTCATCAACGGCAAGTCGCTGGTCTACACCGGAATCTATGCTTCCGACGGAAATTATATACGGGAGATGTGGCACACCAATTTCATGATTGACACCGACATACCCCGTCTGGGGCTGGGCTTTTCGTTCACGTTCCAGTGCCGGTGGCATTACCGGCAGTACAACGGTTTCAAAAGCAGCCGCCCGTTCGCTTATTTCGGCCCCGACGGAGCGGTCCATGCCTATACGGACGAGTCGGCCGCCGATCCTTTGCTCAAATGGCTCATCCGCTCCTACAACGAGGCGGCTTACCGGTGGGAAAACGTGCCTTTCTACATGACTACCAACCTGAAAGTTACCAAAAAACTTTTCCGCGAGAAGGTGATGGCGGCCATGTTCGTTACGCAGATGTTCAATTACATGCCGAGCTATGTGGTCGACGGCGTGCGCGTGCGTCGTCATGCTTCGCCCTATTTCGGCATGGAGGTCAATTTCAGATTATGACGCTATGAAGCGAATGTTTTTAACCCTCCTGTCGTGCGGCGCCGTGCTCTGTTCTTGCGTGGAAAAGGATACGGAGGCTCTGTTTACCGATGCGACGCTCGCGGTCCAGCTGCCCGATTCCCTGCAAATGGTGCGCTTGCAGGCTACGGCGGTCTTCACCAACGCCAACACGAGACGGTCGATCGCCTCGTCCGACTTCCGCGACGGAGTGCTCTCGGTGCGCCTGCAAAAGGGAATCTATTCGATCGGAATCGGCAGCGGCAGCACTGTCGAATATATTGTCAAATCCACCGGCGAATCGTACATGCGGCAGGTAACGGCCGATACACGTGCGGCGCTGCTCGACGATCGGGAAACCGTTCGCATCGATTTGCTCTGGTACGAAAACTCCGCGTCCGCAGGTGCGGACGCCGCCGAACGATGAGAAGACTCCTGTGCATCTTGCTGCTCTCTGCGGCCGGAATGACGGATGCCGTCGCCGCCTTTACGCAGCCGGCCGATTCCGTCTCGCTGTTCCGCACCCAGCGCGAACATGCTTCGCCCGTGGCGGCGCTCGCGGCTGCGGCTTATGCCGCTCCGGCACTTCGCAGCGAAGCCTTCGTCGGCTCGCTTTCCGAAATATCGGTCGGCTATGAAATGCGGCGCGAGGAGACGGCCTTCGAACAGCAGAAGGGCGACGGCGACGATTTCGGACGCTTCTCGGCCGAGAGCTACGAGCATCTCTCCGACAAGAGTACCGTCTGGGGCAATGCCGGCTATCGGCGCGGCACGGTGCGCAACGTCGTGTGGAACGTCTCGTCGGACTACGACGTGGTTTTCCCCTATGTCGTCGCCGACTCCATCGGCGGCGACCTCGCCTCCGAGGAGTACGTCTTCGGCGGCGGTTACGGGCATCGCAGCGGCAGATGCACTTGGGCGCTGGAAGCCGATGCCCGGGCTCTGCACGAATACCGCGATCACGATCCCCGCATCCGCAACGTCGCCATCGACATCGACGCGGGTGCCGGCGGCTCCGTGCGGATCGGGAAATACCGTCTGGGGCTTTCGGCCTCGCTGCGCGTCTACAAGCAGTCGGGCGAAAAGATCCAGTATGCCCATTCCGCCGGGGAGAAAGGCGTTTACCACCTCTCGGGGCTCGGGTCGCACTATGCCGGATTCGAGGGCAACGCCAATTCCCAAGCCCGTTATCGGGGCAACGGCTGCGGTATGACGCTCGCGCTGGTGCCCGATGCGGAGCGCGTGGGGTTGCACCTCGTGGCTGGATACGAATACCTGCGGATCGAAAAGGAGCTGCCCGGCAGTGCCGATCTGGTTTTGCAGAAGGTCGTTCCGCAGGCGTTCCGTGCCGAAGCCGCTTGGCTGAGGGATACGGGAGACGGCCTGCACTGGGGTGTCGCCCTGAAGGTGCGTTACGACTACCGCCGCGGGGACGAAGGCATCGTGGACGACAACAATTCGTCGCAGGGAAGCGAGACGCTGGGCTTTCTCACGCTGTTCGAATACGGCAGCCTCACGGGATGCGCCGAGGCCGTAGTCGGCGTCGAGACGGCCGACCGTGCGTGGTACCTCTGCCCGTGGGCCGCGTACCTGCATCGGACGTCGGACTACCTCTATCCTGCTCAGAACATGGAACTGACGCAGGCCGGCGGCGGTGCGGATTTCCGCTATGCGCTCCAGCGGCGGCGCCTGTCGTTCCGCTTCGAAATAGGCGGCGGATATGTCGCCTGCCTGAAATCCGGACTGACCCTTCCCGTCGCCGACCTCGCCGCGCCGCTCGTCGGCATGGTGCGGCACGACTACGACCGCCGGCGGCAGGATGCCGCCGCATTCCATCTGGGCTTGCGGACCGATTATGCGCTGCGGCGTCGGATCTCGCTCTTTCTCGCAGCGGATTACGGGGGCGAACTGTACGGCGACAGCACCTCGGCGCACCGGGCGCGCATCGTCTGCGGCATCGCGTTTTGAAACGAATATCATTCACTTACATAATTTTTTAACCTATGAGTATCAAACATCTTTTCTATGCACTTGCGGTCTCGGGCATGCTGTCGGGCGCCGTGTCGTGCGCAGACGACGAACCCGAAACCGAGGTCGTACCCGTGGATTTCACCCTCCGGCTGAACATGCCGATCAGTCTGACCGATCCGAAACTGACTTCCGTCGATTGTGCCTTCACCCGGGTCGAAACGGGCGATGAAGTCCGCATTACCGAATTTACGGAGGCGGAGACCGGCGCTTACGAGGTCGTCGCAACCCTCGAAGAGGGGACGTACAACATCGCCGTGTCGGGACAGATCGCCTATACGCTCGACGGCAATACGGCCGAACGCGACATCGAAGCATCGCGCGAAGGGGTCGCCGTGTCGGCTGCGTCGGACGTGCTGACCATCGAGACAACCGTCGCCGCCATGAAATCCGACGATTTCGTGATCGAGGAGATCTTCTACACCGGCACCGAGACCCCCGAGGGTATGCCCTACTACGGCGACCAGTATATGAAGATCACCAACAACTCCGACCGGACGCTCTATGCCGACGGACTGGTGATCTTCAAGTCGGCCTTCATGACCGTCGAAAAATACGATTACACGCCCGACATCATGTCGGACTACTTCTCCGTCGACAGCGGTCTCATTCTGCCCGGTTCGGGTACGGATTACCCCGTAGCTCCGGGAGCTTCGGTCGTCATCGCCGACACGGCCATCGACCACACCGAGTTCAACTCGCTGTCGCTCGACCTCTCGGGGGCGACGTTCGAGTATTTCAACACGCTCGATGACGAAGATATGGACAACCCCGACGTACCCAACGTAACGACGCTTTTCGCCGACGATTTCTGGACGTGGCACAACCGCGGTTTCTATACGTATGCGATCGGCCGTCTGGGGGAAGGCGTAACCGCCGAGAGTTTCGCTTCGGATTATGCCTATACGGTCGAGTACGAGATGGTCGTTCCCGACTACGGCACATTCCCCATGAGCGACGACTATTGGAAAGTTCCCAATTCGTGGATCATCGACGCGGTGAACCTGTCGATCGAGGAGTCGTTCGCATGGATCGTTACTTCGCCGCTGCTCGATGCGGGCTGGACCTACTGCGGCAAGATCGACGGCGACGAGACCCGCTTCGGCAAGAGCGTCCGCCGCAAGAGCGTGAGCACGACCTCCTCGCCCTATTACATGGATACGAACGATTCGACCGCGGATTTCATCCCCGAGACCTCGCCGTCGCTCAAGAACTGATTCCTGCATGACGGATTCCGTAATCGAATGCCGCAGCCTGACCCATTATTATGGGGAGCGGCTGATCTATAAAGACCTGAGTTTCGAGGTTCCGCGCGGGCGGATCCTCGGACTTTTGGGGAAGAACGGCACCGGGAAAACCACCACGATCAACATCCTGAGCGGCTATCTGCAGCCCCGCAGCGGGGAGTGCCTGATCTTCGGCGAGGACATCCGCACGATGCGTCCCGCGACACGTGCGCGCATCGCGCTGCTCATCGAGGGGCATGTGCAGTATGCCTTCATGACCATCGAGCAGATCGAGCGGTTTTATTCGCGGTTCTATCCGCGCTGGAACCGCGACGCCTACTACGGCCTGATGGAGAAGCTCCGGGTGGCGCCGGGACAGCGCATCTCGCGCATGTCCTGCGGTCAGCGTTCGCAGGTGGCGCTGGGGCTGATTCTGGCGCAGGACGCCGAACTGCTCGTGCTCGACGACTTCTCGATGGGGCTCGACCCCGGCTACCGGCGCCTGTTCGTGGAATATCTGCGCGAGTATGCCCAGAGCGAGGAGAAGACCGTATTCCTCACCTCGCACATCGTTCAGGACATGGAGAAGCTCGTCGACGACTGCATCGTCATGGACTACGGGAGCATCCTCGTGCAGATGCCTGTCTCGGAGCTGCTCGCCACCTTCCGGCGTTATACCTTCGCAGCCCCGCAGGGGAGCATGAATCTTCCCGCCGGCGCGGGCATCTACCATCCCGCCGTGCTGAACGGGCGTGCCGAGCTCTATTCGTTCGATTCGCCCGCGACGGTGCGGGGCGTGCTCGAACGTGCCGGGATCGCCTGCGGCGATTTGAAAGCCGAAACGATGAACCTCGAAGATGCCTTTATCGGGCTGACCGGAAAATATTAAACCACGACGTTATGATAAAAGCCATATTTTACAAAGAGTGGATCAAGATGCGCTGGTTCTGCTTCGTGGCGGCGCTGTTCCTCGCCGGATTCACCGCCTACGCCCTGCTGCGCGTCCAGCGCGTGATAACGTTCAAGGGCGCCGCACACATCTGGCAGGTCATGCTCGAAAAGGAGGTCGTACTGATCGACCTCCTCCAATACCTGCCCGTGCTGCTGGGAATCCTCACGGCGCTGGTGCAGTTCGTCCCCGAGATGGCCCAGAAACGCCTGAAGCTCACCCTTCATCTGCCTTTCCCGCAGCGGAGGATGATCCTGCTCATGACCGGCACCGGACTCGCGGCGCTCGTCGTGCTGTACGCGGCGCAGACGTTCGCCCTGTGGGCGTACTTTCGCGCCGTGCTGGCTCCCGAACTCGTCGCCCGCATCCTGCTGACGGCGCTGCCGTGGTATCTGGCCGGACTGACGCTTTATCCGCTCACGGCTTGGGTGTGCCTCGAACCGACGTGGCGGCGGCGTATCGCCGACATGCTGGTTGCCGCAGGCGTCTGCCGCATCTTCTTCCTCTCGGAGTCGCCGCAGGCTTACGACGGCATGCTGCCGTGGCTCTGTGCGCTCCTGCTGTGCGTACTGTTTTTCCCTCTGCTCTCGGTGCATCGGTTCAAACAGGGATGTCAGGATTAAACGAAAACAACAGACTTATGATAAAGACTATCAAGACCGGCGTGCTCCTCGTTTCCGTGTTGTTGCTGGCATGGCTGCTGCCGTGGTTCTACACGTTCCTTTTCGCTTCGCCCGCATGGTCGCCGTTCACGCTTTACAGTTGCATAACGCACAGCTTCGCGTCGATTTCGTACGACGCCGAGGGCAAGGTCGTCGGACGCGATTTCAAGGGCAATACCTACACCGAGCGACAGTTCGACAGCATCCTTCCGATGTTCTACTACCGCCAGCTCGCCTCCGAGGGGCGCTTCCCGTCGCAGATCGAGGGCGTTGCGGTCGATGTCGGCGACGCCGAGCGTTCGGGCTTCATCTTCCGCACTTCTCCTTCCGAGATCAACCGCCGCAGCCCCGGGCTCTACCAACTGCTGGAATCGAGGCCCGCCCGGGTCGATTTCAAATCCCCGACCGACGTGTTCCGCATCACGGGTGAAGGGATCGAATTCGTGGATATGGAGACCAATACCCTCGACCGCGAGAAGAGCGATGCCTTCACCCGCGCCATGCGGGACGAGGGTTTCGCGTTCCCCGCCCGCGTGGTCGCCGGCAACGCATCGACCCGCAAGGAGTATGACAACGGGTATTTTATTGCGGACAATGAGTTTAAGGTCTATCACCTCAAGCAGGTTCGGGGCCGCCCGTTCGTCCGCCGCACGGACATATCCCCCTCGTTGGAGATCCGTCGTATTTTCGTTACGGAGTTTGCCGATCGCCGGCTGTTCGGTTTTCTGGTCGACAAGGACGATCGTTTCTATGCCCTCGAAACCGGGGACTATTCGCTGCACGAACTGCCCGTGGGGACGTTCGACCCCGCGCAGGAGGGGATGATGATCGTCGGCGACATGTTCTACTGGACGGTGATCTTGCAGGGCCTCGGCACCGAACGGCTCGTGGCCGTGAATGCACGCGATTACTCGCGTGTCGACGCATACGCACCCGAATCGGCTCCCGAAGCGTGGGAGCGGCGTGCGGAATATCTTTTCCCGTTCAGCCTTTCGTTCACCTCGCCGCTCGACGGATATGTGAAACCGCGTTTGGGAGACTTCTCCTGTCTCGCTTTCGGGCTCGGGGCGCTGTTGGCCGCGGTATATGCCGTATTGCGCCGCCGCATGCCGCCGGGCAAGCGGCTGCTCCGGATGGCGGGCATCGTGCTCTTCGGGCTTTTCCTCTTCATTCCGCTGCTTGCGCTGGAGTCGTCCGCAGAGGCATAGAAGCCGCTGTCGTATGAAAAAGAGGCTGTCCGCCAAGTCGCGGACAGCCTCTTTTATCGTTTTCCGACAGTCGGGTAAGGACCGCGAACGGCGTCGGGATGGGGATTTCCGCCGGCAATCCGTTTCGCCGCAGCCTCGCCCGCATTTCGGGGCGTGGAACACCGCCTGCCCTGAAAGGGGCGATTTCGAACGGGCCCGAATAGGGCCGAATGCGCTGCGTGTCGGCCGATGCGACGGATAGGCCGCCGGTCCGCGATCGTCCGGCAACAACCGTCTGCGAGGCGGCTCGTATGCCGCAGTGCCCGTGGCGGAAACGGCGGGCGGCGAACCGGCTTCCCGGATGAATGTTTCGAACCGCCCGTCGCCGGGCGAGGAGGCTTCGGACGGTTGCCTGCCCTCCCCCCTCGCCGGAGCCCTCTGCATGCGATTCGCAGATGCGGTGCATGACAAAACGCTCGAACCGCACAGCGGCCGGAAGCCTCGGCATGCGACGGTTTTACGGTGCCTTCGGTCCGAAACCCGGCCGGAACGACCGATTATATGTTGGTTAAATCGTTGGTTTTTACGCACAAATGTAACGAGTTTTTATTTATCTGTCAAAAATATTTCTAAAAAAATTATAATTCAACCTTTTAGCGACACCTTTTTTCCTGACCTTTTTCGGATTATACCTTCCTTTTTCCTATATACTTATTTAAGGAACGAATAAACCGTAACGTATCCGTTCGATAAATGGGTGTCATCGTATGTCGATTCATGTCGGTCCATTACCTGCGGGTACCGTGTCGGATTATGAATTGAATACGATATGAAGTTTCGGAATATATACGTATTGTTCCTGATCCTCCTTTGCGGCGGCTCCGTGAAGGCCCGTCCCGTCGCGGATTCGGTGCAGGTCTATTTCCGGCATGGCTATTCCACCCTCGATCTTTCGCTGCATGACAATCGCCGCACGCTCGATGAACTCGTCGAACGGTTGCAGGCGCTCTCGTCCGACACGACTAAGAAGCTGCTGTCCGTTTCGATAGAAGGCAATGCGTCGCCGGACGGACTGCACGGGGCCAATCTCCGGTTGAGCCGCAAGCGTGCGCAAAACGTCCTGACGTACATCCGCACCCGCACGGCGATTCCCGATTCGCTGATTACCGTGCGGGCCGACGGGGTCGACTGGCGCACACTGGCCGCAATGGTCGAGACGGCGCCCTTCGTTCCGGCCCGGGAAGAGGTGCTGGACATTCTGAGAAACATCCCCCTTTGGATCTACGACGGTCAGGGCCGGATCGTCGACGGACGGAAAAAACGACTGATGGATCTGAAGGGCGGCGCGGCCTACCGTTTCCTGAAGGAGCGTTTCTTTCCCCAGTTGCGCAATTCGAGAATCGGAGTGGTCTGCACGGTCGATTCGCTGCCGCAGGAGAAGCTGCCGCCTGTCGTTCCCGCCGTGTCCCCTGCCGTTGCGTTCGCGCGGAAACCGGTTCCGGCGTCCGGTCCCCTCCCCGGCAGTGTGCCGGCCGCCTCGGGGCCGGAGGCCGAGGAGCGGGAACCGCTGCAACGGCTGGCCCTGAAGACCAACCTGCTTTACGACGCGATTTTGATGCCTTCGCTGGAGGTGGAGTACCGCATCGACGACCGCTGGTCGGTCAATCTGGAGGGCGAGGTCGCTTGGTGGTCTGAAAACTCGAAACACAAATATTACCAGATCGCTACGATCAGTCCCGAGGCCCGCTATTGGTTCGGGACGAAAAAGCCGTGGCACGGGCATTACATAGGCGCTTTTGCGGGCGGCAGCTGGTACGATCTGGAAAACGGGGGCCGCGGTTATCAGGGCGAAGCGGTCATGGCGGGCCTGAGCTACGGCTACATGTTCCCCATCGGGCGCCGTCTCTCGCTGGAAGCCGGGATCGGAATCGGTTACCTGCATACGGAATACGAAGAGTACCTGCCCGTCGACGGGCATTATGTCTATCAGCAAACCAGCCGCACGAACTACTTCGGTCCTGTCAAACTCAAATTCGCTCTCGTTTGGCGGCTGTGGAATGTAAATAAGAAAGGAGGTGCGCGATGAGCCGGTATCTATACGAAGGCGGGCTGCTGCTGTGTCTCGGAGCGCTGCTGTGCGGCTGCCGCAAGGATTTGTGCTACGACCACGAACTGCACGGGCTGAACGTGCGTGTCGAGGTGCGGCCCGATTGGGAGTGCGTCTGGGAGCGGGACTACGGCATGGACTGGGACGACAACTGGGCGGAAGAGGTCTTTTGCTGCGCGTACGAAGCGCTCTGTCCCGAGCCGGCCTCCGGCATCGCCGCTTTCGTCTATAACGCGGACGGGACGCGCTCGGAACGCCACCTGCCCGCGGAGGGCGGGCTGCTGCCGATGAGCGAGGGACCGAAGTCGCTGTTGTTCTGCAACGACGACACCCGTTATATCGTCTTCAGCGAGATGGATTCGTGGGCCACGGCTTCGGCCACCACCCGCACGCGCACCCGTTCCTCATATAGCCAGACGCATGGCGGCGAACGGACGGTCAATGCCCCCGACATGCTCTACGGGGAGTGGATCGAAAAGCACGAGGCCGCGCAAACTTCGGCCCCCGTAGCGCTCGCGGCGTATTTGCAACCGCTGGTCTATACTTATTTGGTGCGCTACGAGTTCGATGCGGGACTGGAGCACGTGGCATTGGCGCGGGGAGCGCTCGCCGGTATGGCCGAGGCGGTTTACCTGCGGGACGGCCGGACGGGCGGGGAGGCCGCGACGATCCTCTACGATTGCGAGTTGAAAGAGTTCGGGCCGGAAGCGCGCGTCGCGTCGTTCGGAGTTCCGGATTTCAGCCCCGAAGAGTATCGGGGACGACGTTCGGAGCGCAAGTACGGATTGAATCTGGAGGTGAGGCTCAAGAACGGAAAAGTCAAAATCTTCGAGTTCGACGTAACCGATCAGGTGGCCTCGCAGCCCCGCGGCGGCGTCATCGCGGTCTCGGGACTCGTTATCACGGACGACGAGGCCGAAGGCGGCGGCGGATTCGATGTGGATATCGACGGCTGGGGCGATTGCGAAGATATCGTGTTGCCGTTGGACTGAGACGGGACCGATGAGAAGATTACGGATAAGTACGTTTTTCATACAACAAACCATTATTAAAAGCGAAAAAGATGAGAAGGAATTTTCTTTTGATTGCCGGAGTCGCAGCGATTCTGGCAAGTTGCAGCAAGACCGAGACGGTCGAGAGGCCCGAGACAGCCGGCATCCGTTTCGACGGGGCTTACATCGGATATTCCACCGAGACCCGTGCCTTCACAGAGATCGATGACCTGTCCGAATTTTGGGTGTACGGGCAATACACCAAAGATGATGCATCCACGGTGACGGTATTCACCAACGACAAAGTTACCGAGGGAGGCGGGGAGAATGTTTGGACTTACGAAGGAGGACAGCGCCCGTGGATCGATGGCGCGACGTACACTTTCGCCGCCTATGCCCCGGAGAATGCAGTATCGGCCGAGGGGCTGAACGATAACGGCTACCTTACTTTTACGTACACTTCCGATCAAAACAATCAGGAGGATCTGCTTTATGCGGCCTATACCCAAAATGGACAGGCAGAGAGCAATGAGCCCATTGCTCTTATTTTCAAGCATCTGCTCTCGAATGTTCAGTTTACTTTCAAAAACGGGTTCGATAAGACCTCCGAAGTTAACGTCAGCGACATTCAGGTAACAGGTATCGCAACGCAGGCGACATTTACCGGTAACACTATAACCGGTACAGGAGACGAGAATTTCGGAGGCGACTGGGACACGGCGACAGGAAATGGTACTTTCGCTCTTACAGATCAGTTGCAGATCTCGGCCGCGGGCAGTAGCGACGGAATCGTCGTCATTCCTCAGTCTGTCGGAACGGTCAGCGTTACCTTCGATGTGGAGGTCAAGGATCAAAACGGCCAAATTATTGCCTCCAAGGACAAAATTTCGGTCAATCTTCCAAACGAGACGACCACAGCGTGGGCGAAAGGCTATCGTTATAACTACGTCGCCACGATCACGCCTGAGAGCGTCAATTTGGAATATATCGAGTTCGAAGAGCCGAGTGTCGACAAATGGACGCCGAGTAAGGATGATGTAGAATTAGAAATACCAGTGTCGGAAGAATAAAAACACGACCTTCGGAACCGCCGTAAGACGGGTTCCGGTTATTGACCGGACGGGGTTGAATGTTCGTTTTCGCGCCTCGGCAACCTTCCGGGCAAATCCGGATTGTTTCCGGCTCGCCGGGAACGGTCCCTTTCCGGTCGCATGAAGAGCTGAACCGAACGAAGACTATGTGGAAAAATCGTAATATATCGACGACACGAACGTTGGCGGCAGGTCTGCTGCTATTGTCCGGCTGTTCGAAGAGCGGCGCGGGAACCGTCGCGCAGGACGAGGCCATCGGCTTCTCGACGAACGTCGCACGCTCCGCGGTAACCGAGTTCGCCGAGAAAGACCGCTTTGCCGTATGGGCCCGCGAAACCCCTGCGGGGGGCGTTCCGTCCTTGATTCTGGAACAGGAATCCGTAACCCTTGAGAACGGCGAATGGGGATACACGAACCTGCGATTCTGGAGAAACGGTGCCGCATACGATTTTTACGCCGTCTATCCGTATGAGCTGCAATCGGCGTTGAAAGTTACGGGTGCGGGAGGAAGTCCGTATATGGAAATTACGGATTTCGACGCCACGCAGTCCGCGGATCTGATGGCGGCGGAGGAAACGGACCTCCGATACACTCCGCCCGCACGGCCCGTAACCTTCGTCTTCCGCCATCTGCTTGCGCAGGTACGCATCGAAGGCCGTGTGGATCCCGCGCTGGCGGCTTCGGGGCGCGTGAGTGCCGAAATCGTTTCGGTGAAACTTTTCGGGATGCCCAAAGGGGGCAGCTGCACGGTATGGCCCGGCGAGGACGGAGTGTGGACGCCCGGAGAGCCCACGACTGCCGATGCGCCTTTTGCCGAAAATACCGCCGGACTGAAGCTGACGGCGTCGGGACAGTCCGTATTCACGGACGACCTGCTGCTGTTGCCGCAGAGTGTCGGCGAGGCTTTCACGCTGGAGATCCGATACCGGTATACCGAGGCGGGCAGCACGTCCGACATCCTCACGAAGAGCGTAAACCTTGCCGAAGCGGGCCTCGCCGCGTGGGCGGCCGGCGGAAGTTACCGCTACACCTTCACGATAGGCGGCGAATACATCTTGTTCGAGCGGCCGGAGGTGGTGCCTTGGATTTCCGCTTCGGGCGGCAGCATCACGGTGGAGTGATTGCCGCGCATATTCGGAATTTAACAGCATACATCCTATGAAGATAAAGACGATATTTCTTTTGTCCCTGACGGTTGCGACGCTCTCTTGCGAAAAGTCGGAATACACGGCTCCTGCGGTGCTTTCCGGCGAGTCGATCCGTTTCGGGATTCCGGACGTCTCATCGGGCGGCGGTCTGTCGTCGCGGGCGGCCGGAGGGCCTTTGGACGAGTTCCCGGAAGGCGGCTCGTTCGGGGTGCTGGGCTACTGTCTGGCGCAGAAGGGCGACAACACCGGCCTCGACCCCAATACGGGGACGGACTCGTGGGAAGCCAAGGCCCCGCGAAGCACGCCCCATCTGTTCTACAAAACCGAAGTCGAGTACAACGGTTCGGCCTGCTACTATACCGGCATGCAGCAACGCTGGTACGAACCGCGGGATTACCTTTACAGTTTTTTCGCTTACTATCCGTATGAGGGCGGATATTTCGCCGTTACCCCCGAGACTGCGGAGGGAATGGGCGCCCCCACGCTGACGTTCTCCATGCCTTTCGAGGGCGGTGAGGTCGAGACCCCGCGCACGATGGAGGAGATACCGGATGCGATGGTTGCTGCTGCGATGGATGCAACGCGCGGCGACGGACATGTGAACCTGCGGTTCTATCACATGTTGGTCGGCCTGAACTTCAAGGCGAACAATTACAACGAGACGCACGGCGTAGTCATTCACGGGCTGCGGCTGGCAGGCACCTTCCACCGTTCCGTCAAAATCGACATCGACAAGGGGCAATCCTATCCGGAGGAGACGTTCCGCGGGACGTTTGCCTTCCTCGACGGTTCGGACGAAACGGATGACGTCAAGGTGCTGGCCCACCAATCGGCCGATCGCCTCGGAGACAAAGTGCTGATGCTGGTGTCCAATCCTACTGCGAATCCGTATTTGGGCGATATAGAGATATATCTGGACTATACCTTCATGGGCGAGGTACACACGAACCGATATATCGGCAGCGTGGCCGACTTCTTCCCGCAGGCGGGTACGATCTACACCGTGGAACTGAATTTTATCGGAGACGCTTTCGTCCTGAACTTCGTGGTGGACAACAATCAGGTGTGGGAGGATGGCGGCGACAGCGATTTGGATTTCGAATAAAAGAGCGGATATGAACAACAAAACGAGCATACGGAACTATGTCTGCGGGCATTTATGGGCGGCCGCAGTATCGGCGGCATTGTGTCTGGCGGGGTGTTCGAAAGACGAGATCCCCGATCGGAGCGGCTTCGGGCATGACGGGAATTTCCGTCTGACGGCCGTGGCGGAGAGCATGTCGCCCGAAAGCGTCGTTACCCGTGCCTCCGATCCGAAGAATGAGGCCGAGCGCGAAATCAAGACGCTCCACGTCTTTCTTTTCGGGCCGAACGGCGAGTACCTGTCGGCGAAGCAGGACGGAGAGCATCGGTTTCAGGGATACCAGACCGCTACGGGCACTTCCACGCTGCTTATAGACAACGACGGTTTCGCAGATGCCGTCGAGGCATCCGGTGCCACCGTGTACGTGGTGGCGAACGTGGAGCCGGGGACATTCGGGAAGATGACGGACGAGGGTTATCCGGAGCTAATACCCGATCTGAAGGCTTTCGAGAATTTCCGCTACCGGCCCGTCGATTATCGAACGCTTGTGGAACTGCCTGAATCGGGCATGCCGATGGTGGGAAAATCGGAAACCGAGGTCGACCTGACGAAAGAGCGAGGCGAGGTCGTCATCGCGATGAAGGCGTTGATGGCACGGTTCGATTTTTCGTTCAAGATCTCCTCCGCGAACGGGGCGGTCGGCGGGTTGCCGTCGCTGAACCTGACGCAATACGAGGTGTGCAACATGGCTACCGCCGTTCCCTTCATCGCTCCGACGGCTACGGACGGAGACGTGCCGCAAAGCGACCTCGATCCGGACGGCGACGGAGAAGCCGACGACGTTAAGGACATGAAAGAAGTGCTCGATCCTACACAGGACATTATCTACAACCAGAGCGGCGAGGCGACTCTTTCGTTCTACGTGTTCGAGAACCTGCGCGAGCCGGGGTACAAGGAATACCCTGCCGAATATTCCTATCCGGCAGGTACGCTTCCGGAGGCTTATCAGTGCTACAAGCCTTTGCTGGCGAGAAACGAGGATACCGGCGAGGTGATACCCGCTACGCATATAGTAGTCGGGGGCTTTTTTACCGATGCCGACGGTATCGTTTACAACGCCACTTGCACGATTTATCTCGGCGGCGATCCGGTGGATGATTTCAATGTCAAACGGAATCACCAGTACCGCAACCGGGTAACGATCGCCGGCATTACCCGAGCGGGCAACCTGCCCGGCGACGTAACGTTCGATGCCCGTATCGACGTGGAGGCGACCAACCCCTATTACATCTCCATATTGCGGCATAAGAACATGGATGCCCATTTCAATGTTACGCCGTTGGATGTCTATCTGTTCGATGAGAATCAAAACCCGACGATGGATATCGAGGTGAAAGATCCGGAAGCCAAAAACTGGGTGCGTATCGAGAGGGTGCCCAAATCCGTAATGGAGAGCGGAAAAACGGACGACAGCGATCTTTACATAGAGCACCCGAGGCAGGAATTTGCTGCCGGTACGGGCAAACGGAAATACTTCACCTCGGATTTGCTGACCGATCCCGGGCAGTTGAAAAACAATACGAAATACGAGGATCTGGGCGATCGAGACCGTATCTATATCTATGTGGACGAAAATATCAGCACGAAGGACCGTTCGGCCGATCTGGTGCTGACCTATAAGGAAAACGGCAAGCAGGTCGGCGAGCCCCATACCATCACGATCGAACAGCACGGACTGCTGAAAGTCAACGTGGAGGATGGCGGCGAACACCAGTATTACATCTATGCGGAAGCCTATGAAGAGTATCTGGACTATTACGACCCGCTCTCTGCATGGCAGAGCGATCAGGTCTACGACGGGCTGCCATGGGGGCCGAAAGATATGGGGTACATACATACGGGTATTCTTCCTACCCATTTTCTGTGCGAATACGATGCCGTGGAGAATATTTTCAAAGGGCGTGAAGGGACAATGGCAATCCTGATGGAGCGGGGAATCTATTCTCAGAAAGAGGTTTGGGCAGGATACTATCCCGATGAACCCCTTGAAGCCATGGAACTGGATGTACGACCTTCCACGGCAGCGGAGTATTGTTACCGTAAGAACAAGACCGACCGTAACGGCTACATCCGCTATGAAGACATGCGCTGGTATCTGCCCTCCATTCGTGAACTGGAAAATATGCTGACTACCTATTACGCCTCCACTCCTGAGTTTCAGAATTCGTTCTACTGGTCTTGCGCAGCGGCAGAAGCCGAACGGGGACTCGGTACTCCGGAGGCGACGAGTTATGCCCGGGCGACGATGGCCCATCAGGTCGATGGAGTTATCAAGCACAAGGAGAGCGGGGCGTATAAATATTACGATTCGTCGCTCGGACCGGCAAGTCCGTACGGCAAGGCATTGCGCACCACCGTATTCCGTATCCGCGCCGTCTATCGCCCCGCGGACGACGCGGAGATAGAGTGATGACGTGCAACGCCTCGAAATAGACCTTCGGCCATTCAGGATGCGGCCGAAGGTCTTTTCCATTTTCCGTACGGGGGCCGGAGGAGGGGGGGGATTCGACGGGTCGTATTATGCAGAGGGGATAAGAGGGCGAGCCTGAAAAGGCTGTTTCGGTCCTGTATTTCCACCCTATGCAAACAAAAAATCAGCAGCCTCATTTCTGAAACTGCTGATTCCCGGAGCGGAAAACGGGACTCGGACCCGCGACCTCAACCTTGGCAAGGTTGCGCTCTACCAACTGAGCTATTTCCGCAGTACGCAATCCCTGTCAGTCGAATTGCGAGTGCAAAGGTAGTGAAAAAATCCGTATATCCAAATCTTTCGAGCGTATTCTGCAAATTTTTTCGTGCGCAAGAGGTTTTCCCCGAATACTTTCATACGTTCGTCGAGAAGCCGGTACCTCATTTCCCGCGTGCCGGGCCTCCGGCATGCAGGGCGGCATCCCCGTGCGTTCGGCTTCCGCCTCTGCGGGCGGTGTCCGCGTTTTGCGTACGGCTTCGTCGATCTGCGGATGGTCGTGCTGGAGCGATGCCCCGAGACCTGTGCTATGAGTATGGTCCGGATCGCCGGTCGGTGCAGGGTCGGGGGCCGGGACCGGACGGGGTGTATACTTAGGTCGGAAATCGTTGTTGGAGATCGTGCTCTTCCGATGGCTCTTCGAAGAAGAGCCTTGTGTCGTATCCCCGTGCGAGGCTGCCGTCGATTTTGGCTTCGGTTGCTGCGCGAGACAAGGCGGGTACGATGCGGCGCTGCGCTTCCCGCACGATCTGCCACAACCGTGCGAGTCGAAGGCCGAAGGCGTGCGTTTCAGGTCAAAGCGGACGGTTGCCTCGGTTCCGTCGTCTGCTGCCGAAGATGCACCGCCGGTCGGGTAATGACTGCGGGCGGTGTCCGGTCGCCTGTCTGAAGTTTCTTTCCGTCATCGTTTCCGAGCCGAGGCGTGAAGAGCGGGATGCACGGCGACGACACGAATGTCGAACCGCCGATTAAACCCGGCCTTGCGGAACAATATTTCCGGCGAAATCGTATCTTTGCGGGGATGAAAAACGCATTGGACCTCTTTACGGAATTGGGACGGCGTCTTGTCCGTTTCGGGCAGGACGAAGCCTCGCGGCGGGCCGCGGAGCTCGCGCAAGCCGCGAACGGCTGGTTTACGTCCGGCGATATTCGGCGGGCCGCAGCAGCCGTCGCGGACGGGATGCTGCGGCGCGAACGGCTCGCGTCGTGGCTGTCGCACTACCCCGTTCCCGCGGCCGAGCCGCGGCGGGTGCTGGTGGTGATGGCCGGCAATATTCCGCTCGTGGGTTTTTTCGATCTGCTGTGCGTCGTGGCGGCGGGACACCGCTGTCTGGTCAAACCTTCGTCGAAAGACCGTCCGCTGCTGGAGTACGTCGTCGCCCTGCTGCGCGAGATCGATCCGGATGCGGCGGTCGAATTCGCCGACGGCGCCGAGACGGAGGCCGACGCCGTGATCGCCACGGGCAGCGATCGGGCCAACCGCTTTTTCCGGACCCGCTATGCCGCTCTTCCCGCTCTGCTGCGCGGCAGCCGGCAGTCGGTCGCGGTCCTCTCGGGCCGCGAGACCGAACGCCAGCTGGCAGGGCTCGCGGACGACCTGTTCGCCTACTCGGGCCTCGGCTGCCGCAGCGTGTCGCTCGTGTTTCTCCCGCGCGGATGCGGCTGGCGGCCGACACCGCTCCGCATGAATCCGAAGTACTGCCGCAACTACGTGCAAACGAAAGCGGTGCTCGTGATGCAGGGCGTCCCGTTCCGCGACCTCGGGGCGGCCGTGATGGTCGAGCGGCGGGCCTTCCCGACCGCGCTGAGCTGCATCTGTTATACGTATTACGACGATGTGTCGGAGGTCGCCGCATGGCTCGCGGAGCACGACGGCGAATTGCAGTGCGTGGTCTCGGAGTGCATCGCCCATTCGCGGCGTGCGGACTTCGGCTGTGCGCAGCGGCCGGCGCTGACGGATTATCCGGATGACCGCGATGTGATGGAATTTCTTGCGGGCCTCGGGAAATAATGTTATATTTGTAATTATGAAAAAGTCTGAAAACAGGTCGATGGTATTCCGTTTCCGCATGCTGAGCGACGAAAACGACCGATTCGTGCGCGATTATGAGGTATCGTACGATACGACCTTGCTCGAATTCCACGATTTTCTCCTCCGCTCGCTCGAATACGAGCCGTGCATGGCTTCGTTCTTCACGGCGGACGACCGCTGGAACAGGCTGCGCGAATTTACCCTGATGGACATGGGTGCCGAAAACGGCGAAGGGCCCGAGCCGATGGAGCGCATCGCGCTCGGGCAGATCCTCCACAGCAACCGCGACCGTCTGATCTATCTCTTCGACCTGTTCGGGGACCGTGCCTACTATCTGGAGCTGACGGGTGCCGCCGAAGCGCAGGCCGGAGCCGAGTACCCGCGCGAAATCTTCGCGCGGGCCGAGGCGCCCGACCAGTACGACCCCTCGAAAACCCGCGCCGACGAGGAGGAGGGGTCGATGTTCGACGAGGCGATGGACGACTTCCGCGAATTCGAAGGCGACGACGCTTACGACGATGAGTAGCGGGCGGCTTGTCGTGATCGTCGGACCGACGGCTTCCGGCAAGACGGATCTGAGCATCCGGCTGGCCGAACACTACCGGGCGCCGATCCTCTCGACCGATTCGCGGCAAATCTATCGGGGGATGCCGATCGGCACGGCCCAGCCGGATGCCGGTCAGTTGCGGCGGGTCGAACATCATTTTATCGCATCGCTCGACATCACCCGGGAGTTCAGTTGCGGACAATTCGAAACCGAGGCGCTGGCTCTGCTCGGGCGGTTGTTTGCGGAGCATGAAACCGTGATCGCCGCGGGCGGTTCGGGGCTCTATGTGCGGGCGCTCTGCGAAGGCATGGACGATCTGCCGGAGGCCGACGCCGCGTTGCGTGCGGCGCTGGCCGAGCGGCTGCGGCGCGAAGGGCTTCCCGCGCTCGTCGAAGAGCTCGGCAGGCTCGATCCCGACTATTGCGATCGGGTGGACCGCGACAATCCCGCACGGGTGCTGCGGGCGCTGGAAGTCTGTTTGCAGACGGGGCGCCCCTTCTCCGCATACCGCACGGGAGTGCGCCGCAAGCGGGATTTCGGGATCGTGAAGCTCGGCGTCGATCTGCCGCGGGAGGTGCTCTACGAGCGGATCGACCGGCGCGTGGACCTGATGATGGAGGCCGGCCTCGAAGCCGAGGCGCGTGCGCTCTACCCTTTCCGGCACCTCAATGCCCTGCAAACCGTCGGCTACAAGGAGTTGTTCGCCTACTTCGACGGCACGTGCACCCGCGAGGAGGCCGTGGCGCTCATCAAGCGCAATACGCGCCGTTACGCCAAGCGGCAGCTCACGTGGTTCCGGCGCGACGGGGAGATTCGCTGGTTCGCACCCGACCGGACGGAGGAGATGATAAGCTGCATAGATTTGGCGTTTCGTAAATAAATTCGTACTTTTGCCGCGTCTTCCGGCGGGAGACGGCCGCTCGAATGGTGGAATAGGTAGACACGCCGGACTTAAAATCCTGTGGCCAGCAATGGCCGTGCCGGTTCGATCCCGGCTTCGAGTACGGATGCGGAAAACCGCACGCTCCGAGCCGGGAGCGCGCGGTTTTTCGCATTTGTCCGTGTCTGTATCCGATCGTTTTTTTCGGAGCCGGTCCGGTTCGCCCGCCGGAGGGGGCGGCTTACTCCCCTCCCCTTTTTCCCGCCGGCAGCCGGGCGTCCGACGAATCGCCGGCGATTCGGAATTCAGGCGGCTCCCGGAAATCCCCGGGGCCGATCGCGGGAGACCGGCGCGAGGCGCTTATTCTCGGATCGCGGTTTCTCGGACGTGCTTCGGAAGGCTTCGCCGGATCTCCGGATTCACGGGTGGGAACGGTCGGACAACATACCCCAGATCGGATTGTCGTTTCCTTCGGGCTGCATTTCCGCCGTGATGAAATCGTCGCGCCAGTCGTCGGGCCGGAGGTATTTGAGCGATCCGTCCTCGTTGAAAAGTTCGTCGCTGATGCAGATGCGCCGCACGTAGTGCCTGCCCTGTTCGGCGCGGCTGATGCTGCGGATCCAGTAACCGGTCTTTCCGGTATCGCCCATCTGCCTGAAGCCCCGTGCTTTGAGCAGACACGTCAGGTCGTCGCGACCTTCGATGTAGAAATTGTAGTCGATGCGCAGCAGCTCCCGTAGCTTCTTGACGATGGGATGGTTGATGCGGATGATGCGGTTGATCTCCTGATCTTTGCCTTGCGACTCTTCCTTCAGGTAGTCGATCATTTCGCGCAGGGTTTTGGCCGTATTCTCGATGTCTTTCAGCACGAGCGCCTCCTTGATCCGTTTGTTGTCGACGAGAAACTGCTTGAAGAGCCCCGCGAACTGTTCGCGCAGGTAGCGGGTGATGTCCTCGGCCGTTTCGAATCCCTTGATGTTGTTGTTGTGCGGCAGCGACTTGATCTCTTCGATGAATTTATAGATGTTGACATTGTCCGCGTATTTGTAGACGATCTCCCGGTCCTTGTTCAGGATGTAGGTTTCGTATTCGGTGAATACGTTCTTGTCGATGAAGATGAAGACCTGCTTGTCCTCCTTCAGGGCGGTCTTGAGCTCCATCTGCGACACGGAATAGCTCTTCTGCTCCCGAATCGAAGAGGGGCTTCCGTAACGTCCGCCGATGATCGAGATCAGAATGTCTATGTTGCCGATCTCCTTGTAGCAGTAAGCCTCCAGTTTCTCGTCTTTGCCGTAGGGAATGTCTCCCTCCTCGTTGCGTACGGGTTCGTAGCCGAGGTTCTCGATGAATTTGTCCAGTTCCAGCCGGATCTGCCTCAGATCGTAGAAGGTCGAACTGATGAATATGCGCGGTTTGGCCATCGTTGGGTTGTTTGAAATTCAGTAAAACGGGCGGTTTGTCGGTCCGGACGTGCTCCGGTTGCGTCAGGAAGGGGTTTCGGCCGATTTCTTCAGTTGCTTGATCGTCGATTCGATCAGGCTGAGCTGCGAATAATCGGGGAAGGATTTGAGCGTCTCGCGGTCGTTGCCGTTCGGGAGGATCGTTACGCCCCGGTCGATCAGCTCGCTGATGCTGTTGATCGACAGTTTCAACCGTTCGACGGCTTCCGGATCGTTTTGGTCGTAATGCGTGCGGACGATCCGTTCCGCCTCTCCCTGCGTGATGTTCCTCAGTTGTTCGCGTTGGGCCTCGATCAGATCCCGAAGGCTTTCGTTTTTGAGTTGCAGCGTTTTGGCATGTTCCTCGAGTATGCGGGCCTCGGCGCGCTTGCGCCGGATCACGGCGGCGCTCCAGCAGATCACTCCGATGAGTTTGACGGCCGCCGCGGCACCCAGACTGACGTAGAAAATGATCGAACCCCGATCGGCTCCGACGATCTTGACGTTCGATTCGACCCGGCTGTCGATCAACGGCAGTTCGATCGACTTCTTCAGTTCGTCCGCCACTTTGCTCAGCTCGTCGAACGTATTGAGCGCCGGAATCCGTATGGAGAGCATATCGTGCAGATCCGACAGTCCGTCCGTTTCGACGATCTCTTTCAGCACTTGTAACTTGTTCTTCAATTTCTCGATCAGCGTTTTGAATTCGAGGTATTCGGTCGTACTCAACGTGTACTCGTCCTGCGGGCTTTTGAAGAGCGGGTGCTCCACGACGGTATGCATCTGCGGCCCGAGATACGGGATGTCGCGCACCAGCAATACGGCCTTTCTCAGTCTGTTCAGATTCTTGATTACGTACTGAACGCGGCCGTTGCTGTTGGCATCTTCGCGCTCCCTTGTAAATTTCATATTGTCCAGCGCCTCTGCAATGTCGTAATAGTGGGGTCCCAAGTTCATCGCTTCATTTGTTTAGGATAGGAAGTAATGTAAAAAACAGTATATATTATTATATGAATAAAATAAAATATACACAAATATAGCAAATCTTTCCCATCTTCCTTTTTTTGCTATGTATTTCGTCGTTTTTTCTATTTTTCGGACCTGCGACGCGCAGAGCCGTCGGGGGCCGCTCCGGGCTGCGACCGGCGCTTCCCCGGTGCCGAACGGAGCGAAGCGCGCAGTTCGCGGCTGCACGTGTGTTCCGCCGGCACGACCTTCCCGTTCGCCGCACGGTCGGGGTTTCTTCGAATGTTGATAAAATTTTCCCGAATTTTCTTGCTGTGTGAAACATATCTATTATCTTTGTCGTTGCGAACTGTATTGATATTTCTAAATAGCATTAGGTGAGTCGACATGCAATCCTATGCGCAGAACCGTTGGGGCACTCGTCCGTGAATGGTACTTACCTAATCTTAGAAATAAGTGATGTGTACAGTTCGCAGCTGCGCACTTTTTTTATATATATGCGAACTGTACACATCGCCGGCGTTCCGATGCCGGCAAGCCGAAAGGCCAGCCTCCGCGGGCTGCCGTCGCCTTGCGACCGGACTCCCCGCAAAAGCTGCCGTCCGCCCGAGTAGTCGAACCGTTGCCCGAACATTGTTTCATGCCTCGCTGCATCCGGCGGATGTGGCGGGGACAGCTCTCTTATTGTCGAATTAAAACGCCTTACAACAATGGAAAACAACACGTCGGCCGCACAGGAACAGCTCGTGCGGCAATCCGAATCATCGGTCTCGCACCCGAACCCCGAAGCCGCATCGAAGCCGGTGCGGTCCGCCGCGAAGATGCCGGAATCCCCGGCCCCGGCGGCAGCGAACGCCGCATGCCGGTTATCCGGTGCGGACCGCCGAGCCGTCGGCGGTCCGGAGTGCGACACGGAATACGAACCGTATAGCGATGCCGAACATGAACCGGACGGCGGTCCGCTGCTCGAATCGGACCGGGGGCCGGAGTGTGGGCCGGAGAACTGCACGGCTCCCGGCGTGAGCTCCGGTCCGGACCGGATCGTCGAGACGGTTGCGCCCCGGCAGCCTGCGCCGGAGTCTCTCTTCGAAACGGGGATGGCCCGACAGTCCGCGCCGGAACCGACATCGGGTGCCGCCGGAGACGGCGCACGCTACGACGCCGACGAGGCCGCCGAGATCGTCCGCTGGCTCACGCAGGGCCTCTTCGATCCGGAGTACATCCTGCTCTTCGGCAAACTGGCCGGAGGCACGCCCTTCAGCGATCCGAAGGCTTACGACCTCATGCTGGTCGTGCGCGAACGCCCCGTCTACGATTGGGTGCAGGTCAAGCGTTACCTGCGCTACCAGATGCCTGTCCGCCATCGTAAGATCCGCTATATGAATCTCTATGTGCTGCCGCTGAGCTACGTGGAGTCGCACAACACGCCGTTTCTCTACTTCAGCCACCGCGAAGGCATTCTCCTCTACTGCAAGGACCGCCACTACTTCCGGCGTCCGAAATCCTGCAACTTCGCGGCGGCCTATGCCGATGCCAGACTCTATTACGACACCTTCGCGGACATGGGGATGTTCTATCTGGAGAGGGCCAACACGGAGTATGCCGAAGGTTACAACCTGCGTCCCGCGGCTCTCTTCACGGCGCAGGCGGCCGTCTATTTCTACCACATGCTCTTCTACGTCTACCACGGCTGCGAGTTCGGCATCCACGATCCGGTGGCGATGCACGAGCGGATGCGCACGCTCTCGTCCGAACTGATGCTCCTCTTCGACGACGACCGCACCGAACGCCTCTTCACGCCCTCGCGCCTCCGCGGATTTATCCGCAGGGCGGCCTACGACGTGCGCTTCACGGTCGATCCCGCAGAGCTGGAGACGCACATGGACCGTGTCGAACGGATGGGCGGGATCGTACAACGCCTGTGCGAACTCCGGCTGGAAAGGTACCGGGATCTCGCGGCGCGGCACGGTGCGGAGCCTCTGTCGCGTTGACCGTGAGCGGTTTTTTTGAGTCGGAGGTTTTGAATTTCGAAATAATGCACTATCTTTGCATACGAATTCCGACAGCCGGACAACCGTCCGGCGATGAAAATCAATTTGAAAACAGAAAATATGCAGGATCAGAATGCACTCGAAGGCAAGACACTTGCCGAGTTGCGTGAAATAGGCAAAGCGCTCGGACTGTCGAACGTCATGGTCAAAAAACGCGAATTACTCGACCTGATCGCCGCTGCGGCCGCTCCGCAGGAGGAGGCGAACGCTGCGGGCGAAACCGTTGCCGCTGCGGAACCCGCTGCGCCTCAGGCCGCCAAACGGGGCCGCCGCCCCCGTATCGCCAAGACCGAACCTGCGTCGCAGGGGGCGGGCGAAGCCTCCGTGCAGCGGGAACAACCGGAGCCTGCGGCCCGTCCCGGAGCGGAGGCGGAGCCGCAGGAGCTCTTCCGGAGCGAGGCGCCGGCCGACAGACGGGAGACGCTCCGCACTCAGGCGCCGCAGGCGGAGCCCAAGCGCCGGGGCCGCAAGCCCAAGGCGAAGGCCGAAGCGCCGGCCGAACCCGGGACGGACGATGTCTTCGGCCGCACGGAGGAGGAGCCCGTGCGCGAACCGTCGGCCGAGGCTGCCGAAGCGTCCGCCGCCGTGCAGCAGCCTCAGCCGTCGCTCGACGACGAGGTGATTACCAAGGACGATTTCGCCGGCGAGATCGAGGGCGAAGGCGTGCTGGAGATCATGCCCGACGGCTACGGATTCCTCCGCTCGGCCGACTACAACTACCTCAACTCGCCCGACGACATCTACGTGTCGCCGTCGCAGATTAAGCTCTTCGGCCTCAAGCCCGGCGACACGGTGCTCGGCGCGATCCGCCCCCCGAAGGAGGGCGAGAAGTACTTCCCGCTGGTGCGCGTGAACGAGATCAACGGCCTGAAACCCGAGTACATCCGCGACCGCGTGCAGTTCGAGTTCATGACGCCTCTGTTCCCGAGCGAGAAGTTCTGCCTCACGGGCAACGGCCACAACAACCTCTCCACGCGCGTGGTGGACCTCTTCTCCCCCATCGGCAAAGGCCAGCGCGGACTGATCGTGGCGCAGCCCAAGACGGGTAAGACGGTGCTCATGACGCAGATCATCAACGCCATAGCCGACAACCACCCCGAGGTTTACATCATCGTGCTGCTGATCGACGAGCGTCCGGAGGAGGTAACCGAAATGGCCCGCAACACGAAGGCCGAGGTGGTGGCCTCGACCTTCGACGAGCAGGCATCGCGCCATGTGAAGGTGGCCGAGATGGTGCTCGACAAGGCCAAACGCATGGTCGAATGCGGTCATGACGTGGTGATCTTCCTCGACTCCATCACGCGACTGGCGCGTGCCTACAACTCCGTGCAGCCCGCATCGGGCAAGGTGCTCTCGGGCGGCGTGGACGCCAATGCGCTCCACAAGCCCAAGCGTTTCTTCGGCGCGGCGCGCAACACGGAGGAGAAGGGGTCGCTCACGATCATCGCCACGGCGCTCATCGACACCGGTTCGAAGATGGACGAGGTGATCTTCGAGGAGTTCAAGGGTACGGGCAACATGGAGTTGCAGCTCGACCGCAAGCTGGCCAACAAGCGCGTCTACCCCGCCGTCGACGTGATCGCGTCGGGTACGCGGCGCGAGGATCTGCTGCTTCCGCGCGAGGTGATGAACCGCACGTGGATTCTGCGCAAATATCTTTCGGACATGACACCCGTGGAGGCCATGGAGTTCCTGCATAAGCAGATGTCCCAGACCGAAACGAACGAAGAGTTCCTCGCCACGATGAATCATTGAAACGCGGAGCGCCCCGCCCCTTGAGCTCCTGCTCGCGGGGCGGCCGTGCGGAGAACCGTCCTTCTCCGGCGCCTTTCCGGCGGCTGCGGCCGCGAGATTTTGCGTGCGGCGTGCGACGTTCGCAAGGCTCGAAAGGCGGGGTGTCATCCCTTCGAATAAGTACCGATACCATGAAAAAATTCCTGCTTCTCGTCGGCTGTCTGCTGACGGCCCAAAGCTTGCTGGCATGGGGCCAGAAAGGCCACGACGTCGTGGCGTACATCGCCGAATGCCACCTCGCGCCCGAGGCGGCCGAGCGGATCGAAAAGGTGTTGGACGGCCGTTCGCCCGTCTACTACGCCAACTGGATGGACAATGCCAGCCACCGGCCCGAGTACGCCCATACGAAGACGTGGCACTACCTCAACATCGACGAAGGGTACACCTACGAGACGATGCCGAAGAATCCGGACGGAGACGTCCTGCGGGCGATCGAGACGCTGGTCGGAAAGCTCAGGGACGGGGGGCTGGAGCCCGACGAGGAGGCGACGGCGCTCAAGATGCTGATTCATCTGGTGGGCGACATGCACTGTCCCATGCACACGGGCCGTCTGAGCGATCTGGGCGGCAACATGCTGTCCGTAACGTTTTTCGGAACTCCGACGGACCTGCATACGGTCTGGGATACGCAGATCGTCGAGGCGGCCCGCCGCTGGAGCTACTCGGAGTGGCAGGATCAGATCGACCGCTTGTCGGACGACGAAATCGTTTTCGTGCAGTCGGGCGAGCCATCGGACTGGATGCGGGAGACGCACGAAATCTGCCGGCGCATCTATGCCGAGACGCCCGAGGGTACGGAGATCTCCTACGATTATGTCGACCGGTTCACGCCGACGATCGAGACCCAGTTGCTCAGAGGCGGATACCGGCTGGCGCGGCTGCTGAACGAGATTTACGGCTGAGGAGACGACGGGCGCGACGGAATCCCTATTTATGGGGATTCCGTCGCGCATGAAAATACGCAAATGTGGCGATTGTGCGGCTCGGCGGAATGTGCGACCTTTGCACTGTGGACAATGAAAGAGAAATATAGCCGTTTTCGCATTGTTTGTATTGTTAATGTTTGTGTGTGAAAAAGTCTTCCCCGAGGGGAGGACTTTTTTGTCGTAGGGGCTTCTTTTTCCCGTTTCGAACGGAACGTGTGGAATTTTTCCACGCTCGTGTGGCGCAATTCCACAAAAAAATTGCTTTCTTTGCAGGGCTTTACAGCCTTATGGTCCTGTTTTTCATGCGGATTATGGCAGATACGCGGCATTGGTCCGGCCTTTGGTACGGAATGAGTTTAACCCATAACAAATGAATTCATGAGATTTGATAAACTCAAACCGGATTTATCGAAACTGAATCCGGAAAATCTGAAACGAACGGTCTCGAAAATATCCCGCGTCCGCTTCCGGCCGACCCGCCGGCAGTGGATCGCCGTCGCGTGCGGAACGGCCGCGGTCGTCGCTCTGCTCGTCTTCCTGCTCCGGCCGCGTCCCGCGGCGGTCGAACTGCCCGTGGTGGAGGTGGAGCCCGTCGAAACCGAGGACGTCAATATTTACGGCGACTACGTGGGCCGCATCCGCGCCCAGCAGTTCGTCGAGATCCGTGCCCGCGTGGAGGGCTTCCTCGAACGGATGCTTTTCGCCGAAGGCACCTATGTGGAGAAGGGCCAGACCCTCTTCATCATCGACCCCAAGGTCTACCGCGCCCGCGTGAACAAGGCCAAGGCCCAGCTCAACAAGGCCCGTGCGCAAGCTCTGAAGGCCGAGCGCGACCTCAACCGCATCCGCCCGCTCTACGAACAGAACGCCGCCAGCCAGCTCGATCTGGACAATGCGATCGCCTCCTACGAGAGTGCCGCGGCCGACGTCGTGGTGGGCGAAGCCGACCTCATGCAGGCCGAGATGACTTTGGGCTACACCACGGTGCAGTCCCCGATTTCGGGCTATATTTCCGAGCGCAGCGCCGACATCGGCACGCTGGTCGGTCCGGGCGGACAGTCGCTTCTGGCCACGGTGGTGAAGAGCGATACGGTGCGTGTCGATTTCAGCATGACGGCGCTGGACTATCTGCGCAGCAAGGCCCGCAACGTCAATCTGGGTCATAAGGACACCCTGCGCAAATGGGACCCCTACATCACCGTAACGCTGGCCGACGGTTCGGAGTACCCCTACCGCGGTCTGGTGGATTTCGCCGATCCGCAGGTCGATCCCAAGACGGGCACCTTCTCCGTGCGCGCCGAGATGGCCAATCCCGACCATATCCTGCTGCCCGGACAGTTCACCAAGGTGCGCCTGCTGCTCGACGTGCGCGAGAATGCGGTCGTCGTGCCGACCAAAGCGGTCGAAATCGAGAAAGGCGGAGCCTATGTCTATGTCGTGCGGCCCGACAGCGTGGTCGAACGCCGTTTCGTGGAGACCGGCCCCGAGCTGGGCAACACGATCATCATCGAGCGCGGGTTGGTTCCGGCCGAGCATATCGTCGTGGAGGGATACCACAAGCTCCGCCACGGCATGAAGGCGGAGCCCGTGCCCGCCCGCACCGAACCCCGAAACGAAGAGGAGGAGTAGCCCATGAAGAGCGATTTTTTCATCGACCGGCCCGTCTTTTCGACGGTGCTGTCGCTCGTGATCGTCATCGTCGGCGCGATCGGTCTGGCGCTGCTGCCCGTGGATCAGTATCCGCAGATCGTGCCGCCCGTGGTCCGCATCTCGGCCTCCTATCCGGGTGCCGACGCGCAGACCGTAACGCAGGCCGTGGCCACCCCCATCGAACAGGAGCTCAACGGTACGCCGGGCATGATCTACATGGAGTCGTCGAGCTCCAATTCGGGCGGTTTCTCGGCCACCGTAACGTTCGACATTTCGGTCGATCCCGATCTGGCGGCCGTCGACATTCAGAACCGTCTGAAAAAGGCCGAGGCGCGTCTTCCGGCCGAAGTCGTGCAGAACGGCATATCGGTCGAAAAACAGGCCGCCAGCAAGCTGATGACCATCACGCTGCTTTCGTCCGACCCCAAGTTCGACGAGATCTATCTGTCGAACTACGCGACGCTCAACGTGCTCGACATGCTGCGCCGCATCCCGGGCGTGGGCAGCATCTCGAACGTCGGCAGCCGCTACTATGCCATGCAGGTGTGGGTGATGCCCGACAAACTGGCCGACCTCGGTCTTACGGTGCAGGACTTGCAGTCGGCGCTCAAGGACCAGAACCGCGAGTCGGCGGCCGGCGTGCTGGGACAGGCGCCGATGAACGGCGTGGACGTAACGATCCCCATCACGGCGCAGGGACGCCTCTCGTCGGCGGGCGAATTCGAGGACATCGTCGTGCGGGCCAACCCCGACGGGTCGATCATCCGTCTGAAAGACGTGGCGCGCATCTCGCTCGAAGCCTCGTCGTACAGCACCGAGAGCGGCATCAACGGCGGAAATGCCGCCGTGCTGAATATCAACATGCTGCCCGGAGCCAACGCCATGGAGGTCGCCGAGTCGGTGAAAGAGGCGATGGACGAAATCAGCCGCAACTTCCCCGAGGGAATCACCTATGAGATTCCCTTCGACATGACTACCTACATCTCCGAGTCGATCCACCACGTCTATCGCACGCTCTTCGAGGCGCTGCTGCTGGTGATCGTCGTGGTCTACCTCTCGCTGCAAAGCTGGCGCGCCACGATCATCCCGATCGTCGCGGTGCCGATCTCGCTGATCGGTACGTTCGGCGTGATGCTCATCTTCGGTTTCTCGCTCAACATGCTGACGCTGCTCGGACTGATTCTGGCCATCGGTATCGTCGTGGACGATGCGATCGTCGTGGTGGAGAACGTCGACCGCATCATGAACGAAGAAGGGCTCTCGCCCTACGAGGCGACCAAGAAGGCGATGCGCGGCCTCGGTGGCGCCCTCGTGGCCATGTCGCTTGTGCTCTGCGCCGTTTTCGTGCCCGTGAGCTTCCTCTCGGGCATCACGGGGCAGCTCTACCGTCAGTTCACCATCACGATCGCCGTGTCGGTCATCATCTCGACGGTGGTGGCGCTGACGCTCAGTCCGGTGATGTGTTCGCTCTTCCTGCGGCCCGACAGCGGAGCGAAGAAAAACCGTCTGTTCCGCCGCATCAACCTCGCGCTGGCGAAGAGCAACAACTTCTACGGCCGCATGATTCAGGGGGCGCTGGCGCATTCGCGGCGCATGTTCGTCGCATTCGGCATCGTGCTCGTGGGGATCTGGCTGATGAACCGTCTCGTGCCTCAGAGCTTCATGCCGCAGGAGGATCAGGGCTATTTCACGGTCGAACTGGAGCTGCCCGAAGGGGCTACGATCGAACGCACGCGCGAAGTAACCGACCGTGCGATGGCCTTTCTGATGGCCGATCCCGATGTGGAATACGTGCTCAACGTTACGGGATCGAGCCCGCGCGTGGGGACCAATCAGGCCCGCAGCCAGCTCACCGTGATCCTCAAGCCGTGGGACGAACGCGAATCGGAAGGTATCGACGAGGTGATGGCCCGCGTGCGCGCCGAACTGCGCCGCTACCCCGAGAGCGAAGTCTATCTTTCGACGCCCGCGGTCATCCCGGGGCTCGGCACCTCGGGCGGTTTCGAGATGGTGCTCGAAGCGCGCGGCGACATGGGATATGCCGACTTGCAGCGGGCGGTGGATACGCTGATGCTTTACGCTTCGAAACAGCCCGAGCTGACCGGTCTCGCCTCGTCGATGCAGGGCGATATTCCGCAGCTCTACTTCGACGTGGACCGCGACAAGGCCCGCATGCAGGGGGTCTCGATGTCCGACATTTTCTCGACGATGAAAGCCTTCACGGGGTCGATCTACGTCAACGACTTCAACATGTTCAACCGCATCTACCGCGTCTATATTCAGGCCGAGGCCCCCTACCGCGCCCGCCGCGACAACCTCAATCTCTTTTTCGTGCGCGGTACGGGCGGAACGATGATCCCCGTTACGTCGCTCGGCACGACCTACTATACGACCGGTGCCGGTACCATCAAACGCTTCAATATGTTCAACGCTGCGACCATCACGGGCGAGGCGGCCCACGGTTACAGTTCCGGACAGGCGATGGAGACGCTCGAACGGATCGTGCGCGAACGGCTGCCGTCGTCGGTGGGCGTCGAGTGGAGCGGCCTCTCCTATCAGGAGAAGCACGAGGGCGGGCAGACGGGCGTGGTGCTGGCGCTGGCTTTCCTGTTCGTCTTCCTGTTCCTCGCGGCGCAGTACGAGAGCTGGAGCGTGCCCGTGGCGGTGATCCTCTCGCTGCCCGTGGCCGGCATCGGAGCCTATCTGGGCATCTGGCTCTGCGGGTTGGAAAACAACATCTACTTCCAGATCGGTCTGGTGATGCTCGTGGGTCTGGTGGCGAAAAACGCCATTCTGATCGTCGAATTCGCCAAGGAGGAGGTCGAGAAGGGGCGCGACGCCGTAGCGGCCGCGCTGACGGCCGCACGTCTGCGCTTCCGCCCCATCGTGATGACTTCGCTGGCCTTCATCCTCGGTCTGCTGCCGCTGGTCTTCGCCTCGGGGCCCGGTTCGGCGAGCCGTCAGGGCATCGGCACGGGCGTCTTCTTCGGCATGTTGGTGGCAATCACCTTCGGCATCGTCTTCGTGCCCTTCTTCTTCGTATGGATTTACCGGATCAAAGCTAAATTGAAACGATGAAACGTTTGATTGTCCTGTTCCTGTCTGCGGCGGCTTTCGCTGCCTGCTCGCCCGTGCGGCATTGCAAGACGCCCGAGCTCGACCTGCCCGAACGGCTTGCGGGCGCCGACGGCGATTCGCTGACGGCGGCCGATCTGGGCTGGTGGCAGTTCTACGGCGATCCGGTCCTTCGCCGGATCATCGAACGCACGCTGGCCGAAAACAAGGATATGCTCGCCGCCGCAGCGCGCGTGGAACGCATGCGGCAGATGTACCGCATCGACAAGGCGGGCCGGCTGCCCGATTTCACGGCTGGCGTATCGGCCGATAACGAGACGAACGACTACTACGGCGAATCGTCGGTCCGCGATCCCGAATTGGGACTGAAGGCGTCGGTTTCGTGGGAACTCGATCTTTGGGGCAACCTGCGCTGGGCCAAGCGCAAAGGAGCGGCCGAATACCTCGCTTCGGTCGAGGACCGGCGTGCGATGCGCATGACGCTCGTGGCCGAGGCGGCCTCGGCTTATTTCCGACTGATCGCGCTGGACAACGAACTTGCCATCGTGCGGCGCACGCTCGCCACCCGCAGCGAGGGGCTGGATCAGGCGCGGATTCGTTTCGAAGGGGGGCTTACGTCCGAAACCGTCTACCAGCAGGCTAAGGTGGAATATGCCGCGACGGCTTCGCTGATCCCCGATCTCGAACGGCGGATCGAAATCACGGAAAACGGGCTTGCGCTGCTCATGGGGGAGAATCCCGATCGGAGTGTGGAACGCGGTTCGCTGGACATCGAGGCCGAGCTGGCCGACAGCCTGCCCGTGGGGCTGCCGTCGGAACTCCTGCAGCGGCGGCCGGACGTGCGTTCGGCCGAGCAGCAGCTTCGTGCGGCGATGGCCGGTGTCGGAGTGGCTTATGCCGACCGTTTCCCCCGACTGATGTTCCGGCTGACCGGCGGTTGGGAGAACAATGAGCTCAGGGGTTTTTTCAGCTCTCCGTTCTCCTATGTCATCGGGGGGCTGGCTTCGCCCGTCTTCGGCTTCGGCCGCAAGCAGGCCAAATACCGTGCTGCGATGGCCGCCTACGACGAGGCGCGCTATGCCTATGAAAAGAAAGTGCTCGAAGTGCTGAAGGAGGCGGACGACGCCGTCGTTACCTACCGCAACAGACGGCGCACGGCAGCCTTGCAGGTCAATCTGCGCGATGCCGCACGCAAATACGTGGAGCTGGCCAACCTCCAGTACCGGAGCGGCAGCATCAACTACCTCGACGTGCTCGATGCCCAGCGACGCTATTTCGATGCGCAGATCGGCGTGAGCAACGCCGTGCGCGACGAACACCTCGCATTGGTGGAGTTATACAAAGCGCTGGGCGGCGGCTGGAGTCTGGAAGAGCCCGATGCGGAGGGACGATGACGAGCCTGAAAAATGCAATCGGCCGGAAAGAGACATGCGCAGAGACGAAAAAAGACGCAGGCGCATTCTCTGCCAATCGAAGGTACGCCTTTTACCCAATCTCGACAAAGAAAAACGCCTACGCTTCGCGCAGACGTTTGACCTATTGTTTCTGAGATTGTAGGAAAAATTGGCGTTTTTCGATTCAAAACAATAGCAAACGCTATATATTATCGGAACAAAATTACGCATTGTCGACCGTAAAAACAACGGCGGGAGCCGAATTTGTTCTGTTTGCGTCTTTTTATCTTACGATAGGGCCGAAAAACGCACTGAGGATATTCCCTGCTTCGGTCTGCCCTGCCGGACCGCATGGCGGCTGCGGATTTGCACGGATCCTTTCGGGACGTTATCTTTGCGGGGGCCTGCCGCGTGTATGCCGACGGGGCGGTCCGTTTGCCGGCCGCGCCGCAGCGTCCTGCTGATAAATATGAAATTGCTGAAATTCACGACGATTATGAACGACGATAAACGAATCGTCCGCCTGCTCTACCCCCAGTGGCAGGGAGGTGTCGTGGCGCATTGGATGCCCGATATTCCTCCGGAGGACGCCGCGCGGGGATACTATCTGGGAGCGCATCTTCTGGCGATGCTCGCTCCCCCGACCACCGACAGGATCGTGGAGGTTCCCGTCGCGCTCGACGGAGACGACCGTGCCGCGGAGAACGGGATCAGCGGCTATCGGGCGATTCTGCGACAGACGGAAGCGGCACTCGCTCTGATGCGGGAGTACGATCCCGACCGGATCGTTACGCTCGGCGGCGAATGCTCAGTGAGCGTGGTGCCGTTCACCTATCTGGCCTCGAAATACGGCGGGGATGTCGCCGTCGTCTGGATCGACGCACATCCCGACGTTACGCTGCCCTTCGACGGTTACGAGGGGTATCACGCGATGGCATTGACCGCCTGTCTGGGGCTGGGCGATCCGCAGCTCATGCGGCTGCTGCCCGCGAAATTCGACGCTTCGAAGGCTCTGATCGTCGGCGTGCGTTCTTGGGACGACGGGATGAAGCGGCGACAGGAGGAGCTGGGCGTCGCAGGGCTTGCTCCGGCCGAAGTCCGGGCGGATCGTTCGGCCGTTTCGGATTGGCTGAAACGTTCGGGGGCGTCGAAAGCGGTCGTACATTTCGATCTCGACGTATTGGATCCGTCCGAGATCGTTGCCGGCGTAGGCGTCGAGCCCGACGGATTGCGGATCGACGAGGCGGTGCGGATCATCCGCGATATTGCCGCCGAACACGAGCTGGTAGGGCTTACTGTCGCGGAACCCATGCCGCGCGTAGCGCTCAAGCTCCGGAACATGCTCGCGGAGCTGCCTCTGATGAAGTAGGCGGCCGCTCCGCATCGGATCGCTCCGGTCGGGGACCCTCCCCGACCGGAGCGATCCATACCCTACTCTTCGATTCCGTAACCGTCCCGTCGATCTATCCGGCGGCCTTCCGTGCGCGAAACGGCACCGGACGGATGTCGGACCGTGCGGCGGTCTTGCGTTCGCGGCGGATCGCAGCGCATGCGGGATGGCGGCGGACGTTTAGCGGATTCCTTTCCCGGCTTCGTAGGCTTCGCGCATGGCCGGTTTGCCGGCGATCTCTCCCGCGTGCCAGACGCCTGTGCCGTAGACGACGCCTCCGACGGTCGGGCCGTCCAGACAGTCGAGAAAGCCCTGAAACGTGTCGACCGTGCGCAGCATCTTCCGGCGGTCGTCTTCGGCAGCCGTTACGATGAACCGGAACTCTTTGTTTTTCAGTTCGGTGTAACGTCCGCAACAGCGGTCGATGAGCGTCTTCATCTGGGCGCTCATCGTGTAGAAGTAGACGGGCGTGGCCATGACGATAACATCCGCCGCGACCATCTTTCCGACGATTTCGGCGGCATCGTCCTGCTGAGGACAGGGTTTTCCGTACAGACTGCATGTCCCGCATCCGGTGCAGTAGCCGATGTTCTTGTCGCGCAGGAAGATCTTTTCGGTGTCGTTTCCCGCATCGGCGGCTCCGCGCAGAAATTCGTCGCACAAAGTGTCCGAGTTGCCGCCCCTGCGGGGGCTCGAAGAGAGTATCAATACTTTTTTCGCCATAATACCATTTATTTAAGTTCGGAAACCGGGTCCGGCTGTCGCCGGCCGAGGGGCGGTTGCACGCCCGTTCCGCCACCGGGACTTCGGCTTCCGGTTTCACGGACAAAGATACGCACCCGCACCCGATGGCGTGTGATACGTATTACGGATAAAACTACCCGAAATCCTGTTTGCATCCGGATGCGTCTGCCCGACGCCGTTCTGCTCGGCGGAGAGGCCGTGCCGACAGAGCGCACTCCCGGCGGGCGCACGCGGCGTTCTCCGGTCCGGGAAAGAACCGGACCGGCGCCTTCGGCGACGGACCTCGGAGAGTCGTCCGCGTCTATTTCGGCTTTTTGTCGGACAGGGGCTTTTTGGCCATATCGGCCAACTCGCGCTCGGTCATACTCTCGGCGACGTGTTTTACTTCGGTGCTGGGATGTTTGTTTTCGCCTCGTTTATAGGCCAGAGCCGCGCCCATGAGCCTGCGTTGTTTTTCACTTTTGGCTGGCATGACGATACCGTTTGGTTTATACGCTCTGCCGACTCCAAATTCGAAGCCAAAATGAATAGCCCGGCGAGAGAGTGTGGAGGCGCAATCGTTTTCCCGCGGTTCGTATCCGCATGCCGCGGCCGGATGTCCGGGTCCGCGTTTTCGTAGGCCGTCCGTTGCGACGGCCTTCCCGCATATCGTTGCCATGCCCCGTGTCTTCCTGCATCGCATGTTCCGGACGCGAGATCCGAATCCCTGAAACCTACGGTTGATTTTCCGTATTCGAGGCCCGATCGAGTTTATTGGGAAATTGGGCTGTCGGATTTTGGACGGGTTCTCTGTATTTAACGCAAAGTGCGATCCTTCGGTTGCGGAACACGGCGTTTTCTGTCTGGGGCGATGCGTCGCGTCCATTTCGGATGCGGCGGCGAATGCGGTTTCGCCACCGCTCACTTTCGAGCGATCGTTTCGAGTGCCGGTCCGATTCGCTCGTTTCATCCTGCGGAATGTCGTTTGTTTGCTCCTGAGCGTTCCCCATGCCTGCATCGTGAAGCCGTCCATGATCGAAACGTATGTTTTGCAGCGCGGCCACGGAACCCGATCCCATGAAATCGCATCCGGAGAGTGCTCCTAAACAGGGGCTTTCGTTGCGACCGCGGCGGTCTCGACGCACAGCGGCGATGCCGGCGCGATACCGATCTGCCGGTTTTCCGACCGTCCGTCCGGCGATGCGGCGGACGTATCCGGCAAACCGTCGGTTAACGGCCCCGTCGAGAAACCGTCGCATCCGAATCCGGCCCCTGCCGATCCGGCGACGGATCGCCGGGCCACGGTCCGTATCGCAGCCACGGATCGCACGGTTCCCGTCGGCCGGGGCGTTCCGTTATCCGTCGGCCGCCACGAACGAAAAATCCTCACGACAAGGTGATTGGCCTGCCGCAAGGATTCGGTCGTCTGTTCTGCGAGCGGAAAACGGGATTCGAACCTATTCCGTTTCCGTGTTATATATCAATATGTTGTGATTGATTGTCCGCTTTTGGGTCATTGATTCGTTGAGATTGCCTTACGCCTCAATGCTTTTCCATACTGCATAGCGAAGATAATGATTTTTTACAAATTCTGCAATGTTAAAATTTAAACAGCTATGGGAGATTAACTATACAAATCGTATTACTGTATCTCTATTTTTTCTTCATAAAGAGAATATAAATCCGCTGGCTTTATTCTAAAACCAGTTCCATGGTCATGGGGCTTACCTTTGTTTTTGCCACTTTTATATGATCCGATACGAATATCTATCATTACTTTGCCTTCATCAATTAATTGTAGTAGTTTACTAATAGATGGTTTTAAATAAATCTCCGCCTTCGTATAATGAAAATATTCCTCTCCATTCTCTATTTTTGAATCTGCGTACACAAAAAACAGAGCCTTAAGTTTAGAGTTTAAGCACATATCCAGTTCTTCATAAGTCCAGTAAGCAGATCTATCAACTTCGTGAGATTGAAAATTCCTAACTTCTATAACCACTCTTTGGTTGACTTTGTCATTTATTATAATAAAGCCGTAAATTTTTCTATAAGTGTTACATTTATTGGAGAATATTGAAGTGTGTAACCTTTTTAGATTAGGATTATCTTTATAATTTTCCCCATATTTGTCCCTTAAATAAGTATTTACTTTGGGTGGATGAGAGGGACTTTTTGTAAATAAAGTCAAGTACGATGCTGTTTCGGCTCTTTTGCTTTTAACCTCAAATCCGGCAAAATCAGGAGCTTTGTTGTTATTCTCATCGACACCGAGATAATCCTCAAAGGTCTTGCCTATACCCGTATTATGAGTTCTGCGGCTTTTGAGATACCCCAAAGCCTTGATTCTGTTAAATTCACTAACGATCAGCTCCTTATCCATCATATTCTACTAATTTTTCAATTAAACGTTTTACAAGTTCATTTTTATCCAGTTTAAGCTCTTCTTCATTAAGGAACACGGATTCAATGGGATAACTAAATTCTCGACACAAGATACTTATTTGCTTAAGAGTGTACTTATGTGGAAACTTGGGACTTTCAATGTTTCCGATTTGTCCATAGCTATTTATCCCCAAAAGATCACTGACAAGAGCCTGTGTCATATTTTGATTTTGTCTTAACTCTTTTAAGGTATTGATAATTCTTAGTTGATAGTCTGTTTTCTTTACATCCATAATATTGCACTCATTTTGAGAGCAAAAATCGGAAACAAAAAAGTTTAATCCACTCTCATATTGAGAGTAATTTCTTATATTTGCAAAAATATTTGAGACAATGTATAGAAGAGAATATACGTCAGATTGGGATTTTAGGGATTCAAATACTAAAGAATATACACATTGCTATCATAACTATCCTGCAATGATGATTCCGCAGATTGCAAGGAGATTAATTTGCGATTTCGCTCCTGAAGGTTCGGTAAGTATGATTCTGGACCCATATATGGGGTCAGGAACAACTCTCGTTGAGGCTGCAATAAAAGGGATTGATTCGGTAGGAATAGATGTCAACCCGTTGGCTCGTTTTATTGCAGAAGTCAAGACGACTAAATTCAATATCAATGAGGTTGAAGAATCATTTAATTATATATTAAGGAAGATAGATAGTTTTGATATTAGCGCTTGGAAATATGTAGAAACGGATTTTAAGCACATAACTAAACATGACTATTGGTATAGCAAAGAGAACTTAATAAAATTGAAATACTTATCATCGGTAATCGACAGTATGGAATTCGCGGCTACCAAATCGTTTTTCAATCTTGCATTAGCGGAAACCATAAGAGATGTTTCATTTACTCGGAACGGAGAGTTTAAACGTTATCGAATTGAGGCCAATAAAATTCCGACCTATAATCCGAATCCATTCGTTTTGATCGCAGATAAAATAAAACGGAATTTGGATGGTTTAAACAATTTTTTAAAAGATGCTTCGGAATTTACGGTAAACATATCCGACTGCAACAGTGTGTATGAGATACCCCATTCGTTATTAGCCAAAGAGAGTGTCGATATGGTAGTAACCTCGCCTCCCTATGGAGACAGTCGGACAACCGTTGCTTATGGACAATTCTCAAGATGGGCAGGTGAGTGGTTTCGGTTTCCTAATGCGAAAAATATAGACCGGACCCTTATGGGGGGGATGCCTAAGAAAATCGACTCCATAGACACAGTTGCTTTGGCGACGGAACTGGAACAGATAAAACAATCTGACATAAAACGATATTACGAGGTCACTACATTTTTAGACGAGTATTCTCGGTCTATCGAGAATGTGGCTGGTGTTATTAGAAAGGGAGGCCGAGTTTGTTATGTTGTCGGAAACAGAACCGTAAAAGACGTACAAATTCCATTGGATTATTTTACTGCTGAAATATTTGAGAAACATGGTTTCAAGCACGAAATTACTTATGTTCGCTCCATTCCTAATAAAAGAATGCCAAGCAAAACCAGTCCTTCTAATAAGAAAGGGGCTAATGTTAGCACTATGACCGAAGAATATATCGTAATTATGACTAAGTTATAATTCGAATTTTATTTTAAGTGTCGGGCGTATGCCGATGTGGGAATGCGTTCTGGGAGCAAGTATAAGTTTTGTGGGACACAAAACCTCCGGGGCGTACCGAAGAGTCGCCGGACACCGTAGTAAGGAAAAAACGGCATGAGTATCCAAACATATTTTGATAGACGCTGCAATAAAACGAAGAAAAGCGGCCGTCCGAAACTGCCGCCATGAATGAAACGGGACTGTCCCGCCAAAGTCAATTTCGCCAGAAAGAACTATGCCGAATTGCTGTTCCAACGCAAACGGATCGGTAAGCCTCTTTCCGAGATTGTCTATGAACTGGCAACGTCTATGTCAAAGAAGCCGTGCCGCAAGATGTAGTGCATGCGCTCCGCGCACTGGCCGGTATGGCGAACAAACTGAACCAGCTGGCGCACTTCGCCCATATCCACGACCGCAGTACATCGCCGACGAAAACAGGAGGTTGTTCCGAGAGATAAGCGACCTTATAAGAGAATAAGATTGAACCTTCGGCAAGGATAAAAAGAAGGTGAACCGTCATCGGCTCAGGGGGAAAATGCGGTCAAGTACCGTATCCATGATACCGTCGATGGTGCGTTGAGAGGCTCGACTGGAAGGAGCTGAAAGAGTACCTGTCGGAAAAAGGTATCACAGTAGATTTTACCAGTAAAACCGATGGTAGAATCAAGGGGGGGGGATCTGCGATAATATCTCTTTCAGCGGTTGTCGGATTGACCGTTCCATGACCTACAAAAGCCTTGATCGAAGGCTGAAGGCTGAATGCTGAATGCGGAAAGGGTCGGTATTTGCCGACAGTCCTATTGTATATCCGCACCACTGCCTGATTGGGGACGGCAAGGGACTGACGATGCAGACGGGTAGATTCACCGACAAGGGCCAACAAACGAATCTACAAGCGGCCTTATCGGAACGGACGGTTCATCGGACAGCGGATTTCTCCCTGTCCCAAATATCGGAGAAGCGGTTGAGGAACTGGTTATGCAACCGCATATTGTACCCGCATCCGGCGGTGGAGGTGGCGGAAGCGACAACGACCGGGGATGGAGGGATGATGATAAAGAAAAAGAACATATCCCTTATAAACGAAGAAGGTAAATTATATCTTTTATATAAATAGACACACTACCGTCCACAATTTTAGTGGACGGTAGAAAAACTATCCGTTAAATTAACGGTAGGATGTTTTTTCCAACAACTCGATAAGCCGTTGTGCATGTTGCTCCGATGCAATCTTCTGCTGTTCGATGAGTTCGGGCGAGGTCCGGTTGCCGTAGCTTACGCCGCCTGTATATACATATCCGGCGAACTCCATCTGGCAAAGCCGACAGGTAGCCTTGTAGCAAGGCAGGAAATCTTCGATATCATAGCCCATCGCCCCCTCGCGGCCGTACATCGTTTCGGGTGCTCCCGTCGTGAAGGACAAAACGAGTTTCTTGCCTTTCAGCTTGTCGCCCGTGCTGCCGTGCGAGAATCCGTGCCGGAAGGTCTCTTCCATCCAACGCTCCAACAGGGAAGGGGCAGAGTACCAGAAAAGGGGGTACTGCAACACGATGATGTCGGCACGGAGCAGGCGTTGCTGTTCGGCTTCCACATTGATTTTGAAGTCGGGATAGAGTTCGTCCAGCTTTACGATTTCGGCTTCCGGCAAGCGTCTGGCAAGCGTTTCGAGGATGGTCTTGTTGGCCACCGACGTTGCAAGGTCCGTGTGTCCGCTGATGATTAAAACATTGTTCATATTATATTCGGATTATCATTGTTTATTATGCACCTACACCGCCGTCCACTTTATAGTCGGCTCCGGTTACGAAACTGGCTTCGTCGCTTGTCAGAAAAGCGACGACAGCGGCAACCTCTTCGGGTTGTCCCATTCGACCGAGGGGCACGCTTTTCGTTACCATATCCTTGTGGGCTTTCGCGGCTTCGTCCGAAAGCTCGGTCTTGCCGTAGATAGGGGTTTCGATAGGCCCCACGCCGAGCGAATTGACACGCACGCCGTCGCGTGCCAGCTCTTTTGCCCATGCACGGGTCATGGTATATACGGCCGATTTCGAGGCGGCATAGTTCGCCATCGTTGCGATAGGATTGGTCGTCATCGTGGTGGTGATGTTCAGTATGTTTCCTTTCGCCGCCTTTATCATCGGCAGGCAGGCATGGGTAAGCATCACGACGGTACGCACGTTGATGGCGAATACCTTGTCGTATTCTTCGATCTTCATCTCGGCAAACGGCGTGACGGGCGCCCATCCGGCATTGTTGACGAGAATATCGAGGCGGCCGTACCGCTCGCCGACAGTCTGAACCACCGCCTGTATCCCGGCTTCCGATTCAAGGTCGGCAGCAAGAAAGGTTATCTTATCGCTATGGGATGCTGTTTCGGCGAGTGTCGCTTCCGTGCGTCCTACGATCAATACGTTAGCACCTTCATCGGCCAGACGTCGGGCGATGGCTCTTCCGATACCTGTTCCGGCTCCGGTTACGAGGGCGACTTTGTTATTTAAGGATTCGTACATAATTATTGTTTGATAATTGGTTTGCTTAATCATTCGTTCTCATCGCTCCGCCTTTGCTACTTTCTGCCGGCTTCCTTCGATAGTCCCCAACTTGGCGATATCCTCGTCTGTCCGGTTTCCGTGTATGGTGATATGCCCCAACGCCTCGTTCATGGCGGCGTACTCGGCATCGGTAAGCGCCACTTCCGCAGCACCCAGATTTTCGAGAATACGGGCATCGCTACGCATACCGGGTATAGGAACAATATGACCGGAATACATCACCCAAGCCAAAGAGATTTGTGCGGCGGTGCAATGCTTCTCTTCCGCATAGCGGTTGATAAGGTCGAGCAAAGCAGCGTTGGCCTGCATGTTTTCCTCCGTGTAGCGGCTGATGACGCGGCGCACGTCGTCGCCCTCAAAGGCGGCATGGCGATACTTGCCGCTCAGGAAACCGCCTGCCATAGGCGAATAAGCGACAAAGCCGATGCCTTCAGCCTTGCAATAAGGAATGACGTCGGCCTCCCACTTACGCTCCATAATCGAGTATTCGCTCTGCACGGCTGTTATAGGTGTAACGACATGGGCCGCTTTGAGCTGTTCGAGCGTAGGCTCGGACTGTCCCCATGCACGGATTTTGCCTTCCCGTATCAACTCGCCCATCCAATACGCAACCTCGGCCGGATCGCTCTCTTTCGGGACACGGTGTTCCGTGTAAAGGTCGATGTAATCGGTCTGCAACCGCCGCAGCGATCCTTCCACCGCCTGCCGGATTCCTGCTCGGCTTAATTTGCCTTCCGGTCTTTCCTGTCCGGGCAGAGTTGCAGGGGTGAATTTGGTGGAAATTACCACCTTGTCGCGGAACGGTTTGAGTGCTTTTCCGACAAGTTCTTCGTTCTTGTAACAACTGTATATTTCAGCCGTATCGAAAAAGGTGCAGCCTTCGTCGTAGGCTTTCCGTATCAGCCGGATGGACTCCGTCTCGCTGGGGCACGCGCCGTAGCCGTGCGTGAAGCCCATGCAGCCCAATCCGACTGCCGATACTTCTATATTTCCGAGTTTTCTTGTCTTCATGCTTTTCTTATTTATTGTTTCCTTACTAACCTGAATCCCCACTCCATATTCCCCGTAGCATTCAGGGCAGCGGGCCAGAACGCACCGAGCATTTCGGTGTAGCGCGACATGCTTATGTCGCCCAAATCAAGGGTATCCTCCCAACCGAAATCCTTTAATAGTGCCGCCGCTTCGGCTTTTGCGTCAGCATCGTTGCCGCAATAGAAGCCCGTAATGGCATCCGGCAGTTGTCCCGGATGAACCATCAGGTGATTGCAGAGATAGTTCAGCGTCTTCACGACTTTCGTGTCCGGCAAAAGGTTTTGCGTCTCTTCCCCCAAACTGGTTGTACCGCTCCACCTCGAATCGAGCGCGATATGTCCGTCTTTGTAGATGTACGGATTTGCCAAGTCGATCAACAGTTTCCCGTTCAGATTTTCTTTTCCGGCAGCGTGCAGGGCTTCGAGCGAGTGAATGCCCTGCACGCAGTTGAATACTCTTTCTCCGAATCGGGCCGCATCGGCAAAAGTGCCGTTAAAAGCCCGTTCGCCATTGCTCTTCGTCCGGCTTACAGCTTTTTCATTGGTAGCGCTGCGTGCTCCCATCATGACTTCATGACCGAGTTCGATCAATTTCGTGGCGATAGCATGAGCCACACCGCCCGTTCCTATGATTCCGTATTTCATTTCTTGTTATCCGGGTTAAACTGTTTGTCGTAATTCAACAGGAACTTCACCAATTCCGGGTTGCGGTGCGACCAGCGGAAGTCGGCAGGCTTGTCCAGCGGACGGATGCCCTCCATTTCTTCCACTGTCAGGGCGAAGTCGAACACGTCCGAATTCTGCTCCATGCGTTCGCGGTGCGTGCTTTTCGGAATGGCGATAATACCGCGCTGCACCAAGTAACGCAGGGCGACCTGCTGCACCGTTTTACCGTATTTTTCCGCAAGACCTGCCATCGCGGGACGAGTGGTCAGGTCGGGATCTCCCTGCGCCAGCGGCCCCCAAGCCATGATACGGGTCCCGTAAGGCTTCATCTCCGCTTCGGCATCCCACTGCTGGCTGAACACGTTCGTCTTCAGCTGGTTCACGGCAGGCTTGATTCCGGCATATTCGGCCATATCCACGAAGCGGTCGGGATAGAAATTCGATAGACCGATGGCGCGTACCTTCCCGTCGCGTACAGCCTGTTCCATTGCCCGCCATGTTCCCGGATAGTCGCCGAACGGCTGGTGGATAAGCAGCAGGTCGATGTAGTCGGTGCGCAGCTTGCGGAGCGATTCATGGATGCTGCGGGCGGCCTTTTCCTCTCCGGCATTGGTAATCCAGACTTTCGTCGTGAGGAACAGTTCGCTGCGGGGCACGCCGCATTTGGCGACCGCTGCGCCCACGCCCTCCTCATTGTAATACGCCTGCGCCGTGTCTATCAGCCGATAACCTGCGCCGATGGCATCGAGCACGCAACGCTCGCACTCTTGGGGCGATACCTGAAAAACGCCGTATCCTAATACCGGCATTTCGATGCCGTTGTTCAATTTTACAGTCTGCATATAATTCTGTTTTATGGGTTAATATTCTATTTGGGCGATATCGGCGCTCTGCATGTCGAATGCCTCTCCGGCTTTTTCCGCAATGTCGGTGTGTGTCCGGCTCCGGATCAATACGTCGAAAGCGGCCTTGTCTTTAAGGTCGATGACCATCATCACGGCATCGGGCCGTCCGAACAGTCCGCGCGTGCGGCCTACCGTGATGCCTTCGATTACCGTTTCCTTCTCTTTCATGGCACGCATTTCGGCCATCTTTTGTTCTACCACGTCATCGGGAATCCCTTTTTTGACATTGATGATGAATACATGACGTAACATACTCCTCTGTTTTTCGGTTTCGTCTATTCGTGGATCTTATGCAGCCCTATCCCCTTCACGGTAGGCAGGTCCATGTCGTCGTAAATCGGGCTGCGGCCCGTCTCCAGCGTGGCTATGGCTGCCATTTCCGCATCCGACAGCGTGAAGTCGAGGATATGGAAATTCTCCGCCATCCGTTCCCTGCGCACGGTCTTGGGGATGACCACGATGTTGCGCTGGTTGAGCCAGCGGAGGATAACGGCCCCGACGCCCTTACCGTGCCGTGCGGCGATTTCTTTCAGTACCGGATGGTTGAAAATGTCGTTCTGCCCCTCGGCGAAAGGCGCCCATGCCTCGTGCTGGATGCCTTCCTGCTGCAAAAAAGTATTGGCCGCCTGCTGCTGGAAAAACGGATGCGTTTCAAGTTGATTTACGGCAGGCTTTATTTCGTTGTGCAGGAAAAGGTCTTGCAGACGTTCGTTAGAGAAACTCGTTACGCCGATCGCTCGGATGCGCCCCTCCATATAGAGCCGCTCCATCGCCCGCCATGCGGCATAGTAATTCCCGTAGGGTTTGTGCATCAGGTAGAGGTCGAGATAGTCCAGTCCGAGCTTCTTCATCGAAAGGTCGAACGCCCGCAGCGCATCGTCGTATTCATAGTCCTGCACCCACAGTTTGGTGGTGATGAAAAACTCCTCACGTTTCACTCCCGACCTGCGGATGGCATCGCCCACCTGTTCCTCGTTGAAGTAGGCGGCTGCCGTGTCTATCAGCCGGTAGCCCGTTTCGATGGCACCGGTTACGACCCGTTCCGTTTCGTTTTCGGGAATCTGAAACACGCCGAAGCCTATGGCTGGCATCCTCACCCCGTTGTTCAGTCTTACGTCTTTCATATCTCCTTGATTTGATTTTTCTGCCGCAAAGTTACCGCGCTCTTGTTGTCCCGCTGTTATGAAATTCGAGGAGGAATTTTCACTTTTCGTGGCTTCCAGTTATTTTTGCAGCAAAAGAAAGACAGTTATGGAGCAGACGGACTTCGATGGGATTGTTTTTGCCGACACGTTGCGGGATTTCAACGCCTTGCGCTATGCCGGACAGACCGTACACATTCTTTGCTGCTGCGGCAATATGGGGTTTACCTTTCGAGACACGCGCTACAATATCGCAGCGGGCGATTACGTCATCCTGCCCAATGCGGAATTCGGATCCGGATTCTCCGCATCCGACGATTTCGGAGGCGTTCTGATGAGCCTTTCGGAAGCGTTCGTCGCCTCGATCGCCATCCGCAGCAATTACGGTATCGTCGGGCATCTGTCGCTCCTGCAGAATCCTGTGATGAAACTCTCTGCCCGCGACTTCCGGATATGCGAAGCCGCCCTGCGGTATCTCCGTATGCGTATGGAAGAAAAGGAACATCTGTTCCGCGAGGAATTATTGGGCAGCCTGTTAACTGCGCATATCCTCGACCTTTACGACATACATGCCCGCAGCCGGAATGTGTTGCAGCCTTCTGAACATACCGCTTCGCAGTTGCGTAAATTCATTGAATTGTTATACAACGGTGAATATATGCGAAACCGTGACCTTGATTTTTATGCTTCCCGTCTCTGTATTACCCCGCACTACCTGTCGGAAATATGCCGGAAGGTAAGCGGCCGTCCGGCTACTTATTGGATAGACCGCTTCACCATTCAGGAGATTACCCGCCTGCTTCGTCAAAAGGAATTGCCGCTGACTGCGATTGCCGAGCGTATGAATTTCTCTTCCGTTTCCTACTTCAGTCGCTATGTGCAGAAACGGATAGGAATGCCGCCGTCGGAGTACAGGAATAATCTTACATCAAAGCAATTCAAATTTTGACTTCAGTTTATCTTGTCGGGGTAATACACATCCTAATAAAGACAGAAAAATCACCTGTCAACAATCGATCAAATTTAGGAGTAAAACATACTATATCATACGGTGTATAGATACTGCATCGGAGTGTTTCTGCAAAATTAAAATCGCATTTTGGATTTGCAGGATTTTCATGAGCGGTGATAACTATCACGTAGCATATTCATTTCCGATTGCCGGAATTTTCTTTCAAACGTATCCTATTTTGAAAAAACAGGTTTTTGCCAATCTGTTTCCGCTTCGGGCGGCTGTATATCTCGATACAGGAATACGAACTGCTGGTGGCCGGGCTGCGGACGGAACTCGGGGCACGGACGGCGGGGGCAAGAACCTCATCGCCCGCAGCCCGTTCTGCGGCAAAGAGGGTAAGTTCGGGAGTTTTATCGAAGGGGAGACGGCCCGCAAGAAACCCTTCAGGGCGCATTGTTTCTCGTGCGGCTGTTCGACGACCATCTTGGAGAGGCTGCTCGAAAACCTCGGCCGGATGAACCTGCTGCCGACGGAAACCGCCTCGCTCCCCACACCGCTCGCCAACGTGTTGTTCCCGACGGAGGAAATGCGGGTCGAGGTAGACGACGAATGAAGGCAAAGTGGAATTTGTCCGCGGTAATTTTGGGACTTCATCGGAATATAACGGGAAATAGGGCGTAAGTTGTGATTCGGGCAAGAATGGCATATCGTTTGGCATTGTCCAGAAAGACTTAAATTCCCATGGTGTGCGCCCCGTCCTCGCCTTCTGACGGAAAACCCCGAAACCATACAGCCAAACGGCGGCCATCGGAAACATGGTCGCCGTTTTTTATGCAACGAAAACGAACCGAAGCATGAACGAACGCGAATTGATCCGAGCGTTTTCCAAAGAATTGGACGGGAACCTGCTCGCCTTGTATATGGTCGGGACATGATATATGGTTTCAGATAGACGCCTGCGCATGCAGCAGCTCGCGGCCGAAGGCGTCTTCACGGAAGACGAAGCCGCCGAGGTCGTGTTTTCCGGTGCGGCGGTCGTATGCGTGCCCGATAAGAACAGTGCGTAAAAAACGATCTATTTCCGGCCTGATTTATTCCGGTGCTCCAGTATTTCGTCGGCATTGGAAATCGCCCATCGGATAACCCCTTCCAGTGGTGGAATCAAACTTCTGCCCAGCGGCGTCAACGCATACTCCACCCGCGGCGGGATTTCGGGATATGCTTTTCGGCTCACCAATTTATCCGCTTCCAACGATTTCAGGGCAACGGACAACATCCGCTGGGATATGTTGGGCATGTGTTTGAATATCTCGTTGAACCGCATTGTCCCGTGAGTATGCAGGAGTATCAGAATGCGCAAGGACCATTTGTCCCCGAACCTGTCGATGATACTGCAAGCGGGACAGACTGCCTCCTCAAAATTATTTTCCATAAATTCTCATTTTTAGTGTCGTGGTATTCAGCAAAACTAACATTGATGTAATTATATGACAATCATGTTAGTTCTTTTTTTATATCAGCTTCCTGTTTACTTTTGCCTTTACAAAAGTAATTAAATATACGAACAGAACCATAATCTTTTCAAAGGTTTATACGGGTTCGGCAAACCATTAAATGAGAATTAGAATGGATATTGAAAAAATGCACTTTACGGGGCCGATATGGCGACCGCCGTATGAAGCCGGTTCGGTACTCCTGCAAGCAACCGTGGGATGTACCCACCACCGATGCAAGTTTTGCAGTCTGTACCCGGGAATTGAGTTCCGGGTATCGCCCATGTCCGAGATCGTGTCGGACTTGGAGATTATCCGGCATTACCAGCCGCGGGCGAGGCGCGTGTTTCTAACCGGTGCCAACCCTTTCGCATTGAGTTTCGACAGGCTGAAAGAACTCGCCATGACCGTCCACGACTATCTTCCCCGTTGCCAAATCGGCACATTCTCCCGAATCTCCGACATAAAGAACAAGACCGTGGAGCAACTGAAAGAACTCCGCAGCTACGGGTTCAACGGCCTTTCCATCGGAACGGAGACGGGCGACGACATGACGTTGGCTAAAATGAATAAAGGGAATACGGCACAGGACACCTTCGAGCAGTGCAGGAAATTGGAAGAAGCGGGAATAGAATACTATATCGTTTACCTGACAGGACTTGCGGGGAAAGGGAATGGACGGAGGAACGCCTTGGCGAGCGCAAAATTATTCAGCCGGCTGAAACCGTACATCATATCCGTAGTGTCCTTGACCCTGTTTCCCGGATCGGAACTTTACGGGGACGTGGCAAACGGAAATTATGCGGTATCTCCCGAGCACGAAAGACTGGAGGAGCTGATGACTTTCATCGGAAATCTCGAAAACAGGACGACGTTGCTCGCCGATACCGTATCCAATCCCGTTCCGATAAACGGTTTTTTGCCCGAAGACAAGAACAGAATCTTGGCCGAATTAAGGAAGATGAGGGAAAATATCGGTGAAGCGGAATTGCAAACATACAGACGAAACATTCGTTCATTATAAGATTTCGAAAATGGAAAACAGCGTCATTCAGTTCAAACGGCTGCTCAGATTCAGCGGAATATTCAATATTGTCGGGGCCTTCCTGTTTATCGTCCCCAAAGTATATGAATCGTACCTTTCTTTCTTCAACCGCCTGAATGCCTCTATGGGATTGGGTGGTAACGATATTTCGATACCGTCCGATATATTTCACACGCTTTTTATCAATACCGCAGGCATAGATTTGGTGCTGATCGGGGTTATCGTGTTGGCGGTTTCGAGCGATCCGTTAAGCCGGACGAACAGGTTTATCATTCTTTGCAATGGCATCGGACGGAGTGTTTTCGCGGTGATTATCGGATATTATACCGCCTGTCAGGGGTTAATCGGGGTGTTTGCAGTCATCGGCGGAATAGATTTCCTGATTACGCTGGGATTCATATACTATCTGCTGCGGACGAAAAGGCTGGCGAAGAACCGGTCTGCCTGTAAAACGATTCCTGCAAACTGAGGAAAAGGACGAGATTGCATCTGCCTGCACGGCGGTCGTAAGCGCGTGCCCGATAAGGATGAAACGGTAAACTAAAGAATAAGACGCAGTTTCCAGTATTGATAACTATATACTTGCATATACTCTATGCCGCCTTGCCATTATCAAAAACCGGAAACTGCGTATGTACGGATATATCGGCCTTTCGCCTATTGAACGGGGCTACTCGCTGTCTTTCACGGCCGCCATGAATGTCTTGGCCGGCTCGAAAGCAGGGATATTATGCGCCGGAATAATGATGGTCGTATTTTTCGAGATATTGCGTGCCGTCTTCTCTGCCCGGCGCTTGATGATGAAGCTGCCGAAGCCGCGCAGGAATACCTCGTCTCCGCCGACCATCGCGTCTTTTACATTTTCCATGAAAGCCTCAGTCACTTCAGATACAACCGCTTTCTCGATTCCTGTCTGCTTTGTAATTTCCGCAACAATGTCTGCTTTTGTCATAATTCCAGTATTTTTATAGATTCATATCGGTTTCAGCACCCCGCCTTCGTGGTAAGATGTAAAGAATCTCGGTCGAGTAATCTTCCGGGATAGACATTCAGAGGCGAACTATATGCTTAGGGTTGAATGGGTGCGGCTTCGGGGCGCGCTTTTTTTTGTATGTGTACCGAAACAAACGGCAGCAAAGCCACCAAGGTAATCGGCGGACGGGACGGGTCATACGCCCTTGCCCGCAGTCCCGTGACCAAATGCAGGGCCCCGTCGAAGCGGTTGTAAACAGCTGTGTCGTTGACCTCCACGAAGTCCCAGTTGTCGTACGGCAGGCGGTCTTTCGTCGCATGGTCGCTGATCTTGTTCAGCGTGGACTCGTAGGTCGGCCGGGAGGCGATGTCGGGATTGTCGCACACGGAGAACGGGACGCAGCCCCCCCCCTCGCGGCAGGTTGCCCGCTCGCCGTTGTCGTTCTGTACGAAGCGGCTGCGAATCCAGTTCGTCGTGGGGTTGGGCGTAAGGAGCATCTTCGAGACCTTGAACGTCTCGTGCGTCTTCCAGCGCAGGCGTGAGAAGAGCACCTCGACGGTTTTCTGGCTGACTTCGGACGCTTCGTCGCGGCAATGGTCGCCTCCGTCGAGCCGAACCGCCCGAAGTCGGGGGCGGAGGGGCGATCGGTCAGGTCGAGCATGATAATCACGCTTGTCGTTCCGGAAGCGGAGCGTGCCCGCCACGTTGTTGATGTGGTAGTGCTCGTCTTTCACCGCCCCCCCCCACTGCTTGATGACCGTGCGTATCGTGTTCTATGTCGACTCCTTCAGGCTCTTGAGCGTCTTGCGGGCCGCCGCGGCGCGAAGGTCGGGAAAGCGGTTGCAGCCGTTCACGAGCCAGACACTTGATGCAAAGAACCTCCCGCTGCCGGCCGCGCCGCCGCCCAGCACCAGTTGCGGGATGTTCCGGTTGTCGCACGGCGTATCGGGACTGCGGGCGGGCAATTCACGTACTTTATCCTCGATGGTGTGGCGGAAAAAGCGGCCGTCGATATAGGGGTTGCCGATGGTATAGGTTTCCGCCTTGTACTTGCGTTTGAGAAACAGTTCCGTTCTTTGATGCTGTTTAAGTTACGTCAAAGAATAGCGGTTCGGGGAAGGCGGGCGGTTACGGAAGCTCCGGTGCGGAAGAAAAGAAAAAAGACCGGCTCCTTGAGCGGACGCGGTCTTGGAGGCGTCATCGCGGATTTTCAGCGGTCCGGTTCTTTGTATTTCCCCATCTCGTCGAACAGGTTGTTGTGCTTCAGGCCCCACTCGTCCATCATCCGGATGATCGGGATAATCGAGCGTCCTGTCTCCGAGAGTTCGTATTCGGTGCGGGGCGGTGTCTCCGGGTAGACCGTCCTGACGACTATTCCCATCCGTTCCATTTCGCTCAGCTGCTGCGCAAGCACTCGCTTGCTGACTCCCGGAATGATGCGCAGGAATTGGCTGGGGCGACGCAGGCCGCGGTTCATGCAGTTGATCAGGTAGGGCTTCCATTTGCCGCCCGCCATGATCTGATAGATGCTCACGCCGCATCCGAGGTCGATGGGTATTTTCCGTTCGTATTTCATGTCCGACTCGTTCGCAATCTTATGCCCGCAAAGGTAACGAAACTTTGTCGGGTGATAAAACATTCACCCGATGATAAATTTACCACTTATTGCAGTTACACCGTCCCGCATCTAATTTTGCAGCGAAAACAAGGCAATGATTTTTTGCCGTGAAAATTGAACCCCAACATTAAAAATAAGAACAACATGAACCGGAATGACCTTTTAAGTTCGCTGAGCAAGGGGGAGCTCATCTCCCTGATCGAAGCCTACTCGAAGAACTGGCTCGCCATGGACGGCGTGTGGTTCCAATCTGTCGAGCGCAAATTCGGCATGGACGAGGCCATGTACCACGACTGCGAAGCATGGAAAGTATATACCGCGACGGAAGCCCGGCGCATCAAAGCGTTTCTCGGCCTGCCGGAGCGCCCCGGCCTCGAAGGGCTGGCGAAAGCCCTGCAACTGCGCTTCTACGCCCACATCAACAAGCAGGATTTCGTGTTCGGCGAAGACGGCAGGACGCTGACGTACCGCATGGTGGACTGCTTCGTGCAGACGGCCCGCAAGCGCAAGGGCATGGAGTTCCACCCGTGCAAGTCGGTCGGTGTCATCGAGTACAGCGGCTTCGCCCGGACGATAGACGACCGCATCGCCTGCCAGTGCATCAGCTGCTATCCGGAGATGACCGACGAGAGCTGCTGCTGCGCATGGAAGTTCACGTTGAACGAATAAGACTTTTCCGTGAGACCGTCGGCGACAGCTTGGGAAATACCGGAAATAGCCGGTATGCCCTTATTGAAAGAGTAAGAGGAGTTCGAGCGTACCGCCGGTGAAAATTACGAATTTTCTCAGTCTGGCTTCTTACGGGGGCACTTGGCTTTGCTGCGAGAACAGGGCTGTTGCGGAAATTCCCCGGCATTTTCTTGCCGGGGAAAGCGGTTCGTGCATTGTTCGCTTGCGATCCGTATTTCGACCTCAAGCATTCTGCGGTTCTATTGTACGGTCGCCTGTTGTCTCCGGCCGCCGTAGCGGGCGTTCATGCGCAGCCTCAGTTTCTCCTGCTTCGTGTTCTTGTAGTAGTGTTTCTCGATGGTCCGGGCACTGTTTCCGGCCATCTCGGCCATATGGAAGATGATGGTTCCGGCATTCAGCTCGCTGGAGATGAAAGTTCCCCGTGCCGTGTACCGCGTCATTTCCTCGTCGATGCCCCAAACCGTGCAGACCTTATCCGGCGTTTCGCTGACCTGCGAAGAGAAACCGCTGCGACGCCCTATTTTCTGTTTGTCTGTCTGGTGCTTCCTCGTGTAAACGGGGAAAACGTAGTCATCGATTCCCGTACCTCGGTATTTGTCGATTATTTCTGCGAACCGGTCGATGAGCAGGGGCTTGGCCAGCTTCGGGAACTTCGTGCGCCCATAGACAATCGCGCCCTCCTTCTCGTTAATCATGTCCCACGTCGGGTTGATGACATCGACGTTCGCCATGCCGTCGGCTGTAAAAGCTGAAAAGGAAGAGGTGGATACACGGTCGCTCCTGTTCGGTAAAGAGGCTCCGGCCCATAAATTCCATGCGACGGATGATATTGGCATTGACTGCCTTCGCCTCGAATTATCCCCGTGCCATCTTTTCTGCCGCGGACTCGAAAATCGCAGGATTGGCCCCGTACATGTGAAGCTCGTCTGCGGCATGGTTCACAAGGGCGCGGAACATGCGGAGAAGCTGGCGAAGGCCGGCCTTATTTCCGTTCTCGATGCCCCGTTTCTCCAGAAAGACGACGTACTCCAGAAGACAGGTCTGAGTAATATCGGTGAAATAGTAGCGGGACAACTCCTTGCGGAACTTCGTTTGGACAAAGTTCGCGAGCGAATTGCGGAGCTGTTTGTACATCGAAGCGGTACCGACGCTTTTGACGAGCTTGCCGTTCTTGATTTTCTCGTGGTTCTCGAAATAATCGGGGCGGGCTTGAAGCAGTTGCGAGACGGTCAGCATCTTCGTCTTTTTTTTCTCTTTCTCCTCGCCTTTGGACTTGAAACAATCGGCCCACTGCAATACCGGGAAATTGCGCTCCTCGCGTTCCCACTGCTCGGCAACGGATATGTATTTACCCCCCCCCTGATGTCGGGCAGCGGTTGGTTCTTCTCGACGTATTCGCTGCTGGAGGAGGTGAAATTCCGGGACTCGTTATCCCAGTTCTTGCAGGCCCCGGTAACATCGGCTACTCGCGGAATGCGGTTATAACCGGTCTTGTAAAAGACCATTTCCAACTTGACCATTTGGGGGGGCGGAGCTTGGGGACCTTTGAATGTGATTGAAAACATACCTCGTCGATTGATTTGGTGTCCCTTGCATTTCCGTATATCCCCATGCAGAACCCTACATGGACCCCTGCATAAGAATAGGAAAATCCGCCATCATCGGGTGGGAATTAAAATATTCCGCCACCGAAATAATCACACGGTCAGACGGTGTTAGGCTGTCGTCTCCTGTTGCGACACAAAAACGAAACGGTCCTGCATGTAATTGACATACAAAATCGTTTGCTTCATGCTGCGCAGCCTTGCCCACAACCTTATCCAACAAAAAAGGCCCTTCGTAAAGGACCTCGCGAGCGGAAAACGGGATTCGAACCCGCGACCCTCAGCTTGGGAAGCTGATGCTCTACCGACTGAGCTATTTCCGCAGAGCGCAACCGCCCACCGGGCGAATTGCTTCGGCAAAGATAATCCCAATTCCGGATATTTGCAACCCTTAGCCCAAGAGTTTTTCGAGTGCGGCGATATTTTTTTCGCTTCGGAGCGCCTTGCCCTCGGGCGTATAGAGGTCGTCGAGACGTTCCCTGTAACGCTCCTCGACTTTGTTGCGGACGATTTTCATCGTACTGTTCACCAATCCGTTCCGTTCGCTGAACGGCTCGTCGACGATCGCCAGAGCCGAGGGGAGCCAGCGGTCCGGGAATTGGCCTGCGCAGACCCCGCCCTTGCGGTATTTGCCGATCTCGGCGCCGAGCAGGTCGGCCGCGGCCTCCGCACGTTCGCGGCCCGACAGTCCGCGCAATTCGCGCAGCAGCGCCTCGCGGTTGGGGACGACCAGCGCCGTGGTGTAGGGATTCTGGTTGTTGTGTACGACGATCTGGTCGATCAGCGGCGACTTGTCGACGATGGCCTCCTCCATTCCCTCGGGACTGTACTTCTCGCCGTCCGATGCGATCAGGAGGCTTTTGAACCGGCCCAGCACATAGAGAAAACCGTCTTCGGTGAGGTAGCCCATGTCGCCCGTGTGGAGCCATCCGCCGCGCAGCGTTTCGGCCGTGGCTCCGGGGTTCTTCCAGTAGCCCGCCATGACGTTTTCGCCGCGCACGACGATCTCGCCCTTCTGCCCGTGCGGCAGTTCGCGCCCCTCTTCGTCGAAGATGCGCACGTCCAGCGGAATCAGGATCCTGCCCGACGATCCGAAACGGTGCCCATGCTTCTTGGGCGAGTTGGTCGAGATGACGGGCGTCGCCTCCGAAAGGCCGTATCCCTGAAACATCGGGATGCCGATCGCATAGAAGAAGCGTTGCAGCTCGGAATCGAGCAGCGCGCCGCCGCCCACGAAGAATTTCAGCTCGCCGCCGAAAGCCTCGCGGACCTTGCGGAACAGCAGCAGGTCGAACAGCCCGACCGCCGGAGCCAGCGCGATCCGCCATCCGCGGCCTCGGTCGTATCCGTCGGCGTTGTAGGCGTAGGCCGTGCGCAGTCCGAACCGGAACAGCCGTTCGGCGAGCGCTCCCTTGGCGCGGACGGAGGCTTCGATGTTCTTGCGGAAGTTCTTGGCCAGCGCCGGCACCGAGAGCAGGAAGTGCGGTTTCACTTCGCGGATGTTCTGCGGGATGTTGCGCAGCGTCTCGGCGGGCGTTTGACCCACCTTGACCGTGGCGACCGTAGCGCCGCAGGCGATCATGATGTAGAATCCGACCACATGGGCGAAGCAATGGTCCAGCGGAAGGATGATGAGCGTGCGGTACCACGACGGGATGTCGATGCGCGTGAGCGACTGCTCGACGTTGGCCGTGTAATTGCGGTGCGTGAGCACCACGCCTTTCGGGTCGGCCGTGGTGCCGGACGTATAGGTGATCGTGGCGATATCCTCGTTGCGGATGGCGCGGCCCGTTTCGAGGAATTCCGTTTCGTGCGCCGCCAAGTGGCTGCGGCCCATGCGGCGGAGGGTGCCGAGCGCCGTCTCGCCGTGCTGCAATTCGATGTGCCCCAAGACGACGATGTGTTCTACCGCGGGCAGCTGCTCGCGGATGCGCCGGATCTTGGGAAGCTGCAGCTTGGAGACGAACAGCGCCCTCGCTTCGGCGTGGCGCAGACGGAACAGCAGGTCGTCGGACTCTTCGAGTTTGACCGAGAGCGGCACGCTGACGCCGCCGGCGTAGAAGATTCCCAGCTCCGACACAATCCAGTCGTTGCACCCCTCGGCGAGGATTGCGATCTTGTCCTTCGGACGGATGCCGAGCGCCGCGAGCCCCGCTCCCGTTTCGACGGCCCGGACCCGGGTTTCGGCATAGGTCAGCGGTTCGAACCGCTTGTCGTGTTTTTCGAGCAGAAAAGTCTTCGCACCGTATTTCGCGACGGACGATTCGAAGAGGTCGATGAGGGTCTTTTTCATGGGTCAGTCCATTTTCAGCACGGCGAGGAAAGCCGACTGCGGAACCTCTACGTTGCCGATCTGCCGCATGCGCTTCTTGCCCTTCTTCTGCTTTTCGAGCAGCTTGCGCTTGCGCGAGATGTCGCCGCCGTAGCACTTGGCCGTTACGTCCTTGCGCACGGCCTTGACCGTCTCGCGGGCGATGATCTTGGCGCCGATGGCGGCCTGTATGGCGATGTCGAACTGCTGGCGCGGGATCAGCTCCTTGAGCTTTTCGCACATCTTGCGGCCGAAGTCGTAGGCGTGGTCGGCATAGATGAGCGACGAGAGGGCGTCGACCGGCTCGCCGTTGAGCAGGATGTCCAGTTTGACGAGTTTCGAGAGCTGGAATCCCGTGCGGTGGTAGTCGAACGAAGCGTAGCCCTTGGAGATGCTTTTGAGCTTGTCGTAGAAGTCGAAGACGATCTCCGACAGCGGCATGTCGAAATTGACCTCCACGCGGTCCTGCGTGATGAAGGTCTGGTTCTTGAGCACGCCCCGCTTGTCGATGCAGAGTTTGATGACGTTGCCCAGAAACTCCGATTTGGTGATGATCTGCGCCAGAATATAGGGCTCCTCGATCCGGGCGATCTTCGTAACCTCGGGCAGCCCCGAGGGGTTGTGCACTTCGAGTACGGCGCCCTGCGTGGTCGTGATGCGGTAGGAGACGTTCGGCACGGTGGTGATCACGTCCATGTCGAATTCGCGGTAGAGACGCTCTTGGATGATCTCCATGTGCAGCAGTCCGAGGAACCCGCAGCGGAACCCGAAGCCGAGCGCCAGCGAACTCTCCGGCTCGAAGGTGAGCGAGGCGTCGTTGAGTTGCAGCTTTTCGAGCGAAGCGCGGAGGTCTTCGTACTGGTCGGCCTCGACGGGATAGACGCCCGCGAAGACCATCGGCTTCACGTCCTCGAAACCGGCGATGGCCTCGGCGGCCGGACGCTCCACCGAGGTGATCGTGTCGCCCACCTTGACGTCCGCCGAGCTTTTGATGCCCGAGCAGATGTAGCCCACGTCGCCTGCCCGGATCTCGTCGCGGGGCTGCATCTTGAGCTTGAGCACCCCCACCTCGTCCGCGTCGTAGCGGCTGCCGGTGTTGAAGAATTTCACGCGGTCGCCCTTGCGGAGCGTGCCGTTGAAGACGCGGAAGTAGGCGATGATGCCGCGGAAGGGGTTGAACACCGAGTCGAAGATCAGCGCTTGCAGCGGTGCGTCTTCGTCGCCCTTCGGAGCGGGAATGCGGTGCACGATGGCCTCCAGCACCTCTTCGATGCCCTGCCCCGTTTTGCCCGAGGCGAGCAGGATCTCCTCTTCCCGGCAGCCGATCAGGTCGATCACCTGATCCTTCACTTCGTCGATCATGGCCGACTCGACGTCGATCTTGTTGAGCACGGGGATGATCTCCAGATCGTGTCCCACGGCCAGATAGAGGTTCGAAATGGTCTGCGCCTGAATACCCTGCGTGGCGTCCACCACGAGCAGCGCCCCCTCGCACGAAGCGATCGCGCGCGAGACTTCGTAGGAGAAGTCGACGTGGCCCGGGGTGTCGATCAGGTTCAGCGTGTAGCGCTGCCCGTCGCGGGCGGTGTATTCCATCTGTATGGCGTGGCTCTTGATGGTGATGCCCTTTTCGCGTTCGAGCTCCATGTCGTCGAGCACCTGCGCCTGCATTTCGCGCTGTCCCAGCGTATTGGTTTTCTCCAGCAGGCGGTCGGCCAGTGTCGATTTGCCGTGGTCGATGTGGGCGATGATGCAGAAGTTGCGTATGTTTTTCATCCTGTTTTACGGGGAAATTTTCCTCGCAAAGATAGTAAATGCCGCGGGCATATGCAAACGGAGCCGGAAAACAATTACGGAGCGCTGCGGATGCCTCCGGAGCCCTATTCGGGCGCGGCCATACGGAAGGCGAACGAAAGAACGGCGATTTTTGATCCGCCGAATACCGTTTCGGATTCCGGGAAAACCGCCTCTCCGTCTTTTTTCGAATCCGACGGGGCGGACGCACGGAAGAGGCTGCGGATCCGGCCCGGTCCCGCGGCGCTAAACGATGAAAAGCATGCGGGTCCGGAAATTTTTCGTATATTTGTCCGCATTAACCGGCTATAACATATAGATCCAACGATATGAATATCTCTTACAACTGGCTGCGGCGCTATCTCGACACGACCCTTACGGCCGAACAAATCGCGGTGATACTGACCGACATCGGTCTCGAAGTCGAAAGTTTCGAAAAGGTCGAAACCGTCCGGGGCGGCTTGCAGGGCGTCGTGGTGGGCGAAGTACTCGCGTGCGAGGATCATCCCGATTCGGACCACCTGCATATCACGAAAGTCGATGTCGGGACGGGCGAACCGCTGCCGATCGTGTGCGGAGCCGCCAACTGCCGTGCGGGCCTCAAGGTGCTGTGCGCCACCGTCGGCGCGGTGCTCTACCCCGGCGGCGGCGACGAGCGGTTCAAGATCAAGCGCAGCAAGATCCGCGGCGTCGAGTCGCTCGGCATGCTTTGCGCCGAGGACGAGCTGGGCATCGGCACGTCGCACGAGGGCATCGTGGAGCTGCCTGCCGATGCGCGGGTCGGCATGCCGGCCCGGGAGTATCTCCGGATCGAGGACGACTATCTGATCGGCATCGGGCTGACGCCCAATCGGGTGGACGCCGCATCGCACATCGGCGTGGCCCGTGATCTGGCGGCCTACCTGACGGCCCACGGCACGCCGACCGAGGTGAAGTGGCCCGACGTGTCGGCCTTCCGGGTCGACAACCGCGATCTGCCGATCGAGATCGTCGTGGAGAATGCCGAGGCGGCGCCCCGCTATGCGGGTATCACGGTCAAGGGGTGCAAGATCGGCCCGTCGCCCGAGTGGATGCAGAACTGCCTGCGTGCCGCGGGCATCCATCCCAAGAACAATCTGGTGGATATCACCAACTTCGTGCTCTTCGAGCTGGGCCAGCCGCTCCATGCGTTCGACGCATCGAAGATCGAGGGGCGCAAGATCGTGGTCCGGACCTGTGCGGAAGGGACGCCGTTCGTTACGCTCGACGGCGTGGAGCGCAGGCTGAGCGACCGGGATCTCATGATCTGCTCCGCCGAGCGCCCCATGTGCATCGCGGGCGTATACGGCGGTCTGGATTCGGGCATCTCCGACCGGACGACCGACGTATTCATCGAGAGTGCCTATTTCAACCCCGTGTGGGTGCGCAAAACGGCCAAGCGCTTCGGGCTCAATACCGACGCTTCGTTCCGCTACGAACGCGGCATCGACCCCCGCATGCAGGTCTATGCCGCCAAGCGCGCCGCCCTGCTCTTCCGGGAACTGGCCGGCGGCGAGATCGCGAGCGACCTCATCGACATCTGCCCCGAGCCCGCCGGGGATTTCGTATTCGACGTCTCGTTCGCGCGGATCGACGCCCTCGTGGGCAAACCCATCCCCGCCGAGACCGTCCGGACGATTCTCGGGGCGCTGGAGGTGCGGGTGCTCGCCGAAAAGGAGGGGGTGCTGACCGTGGCCGTCCCGCCCTACCGCGTGGACGTGCGGCGGGAGGCCGACCTCATCGAAGACATCCTCCGCATCTACGGTTACAACAACGTGGAGATTCCGGCACACGTGCATTCGACCCTCTCCTATGCGCCCAAACCGAATCGGGAGAAACTGGCGGATCGGGCGGCCGATTTTCTCACGGCGAACGGCTTCACGGAGATCATGTCCAACTCGCTGACGAAAGCCTCCTACTACGAGGGGCTGTCCGCTTATCCGGCCGAACGCTGCGTGCGCATCCTCAATCCGCTGAGCGCCGACCTCGGCGTGATGCGCCAGACGTTGCTGTTCGATACGCTGGAGGCCGTGCAGCTCAATGTCAACCGCCGCCATGCCGACCTGAAGCTCTACGAGTTCGGCAACTGTTATTTTTACGACGCGACGCGACGCAACGCCGACGACCGCCTCGCTCCCTACTGCGAGACCTTCCGCCTCGCGGCGGCCGTAACGGGCAACGCCGTCGTGCAGTCGTGGAACGAGCGCCCCGGGGCCGCGTCGTTCTTCACGCTGCGGGCCGTGGCCGAGAAGCTGCTGCGCCGTTTCGGGATCGACATCTATGCGCTGCGCACCGAACCGCTCGAAAGCGACCTCTTCGCCGAGGGGCTCTCGCTGTCGCTGGGTGGCAGGGAGCTGTTGCAGATCGGCGTGGTCAGCCCCCGGCTGTGCCGCCGTTTCGATCTGAAGCAGGAGGTTTATTTCATGGAGATGAATTTCGACGTGCTGGTGCACTCGACCGAAAAACATAGGATCGCCGTACAGGAGCTCTCGAAGTTCCCGGAGGTGCGGCGCGATCTGGCGCTGCTCGTGGATCGCTCGGTAACGTTCGCCGCACTGCGCGACGTGGCGTTCGCCGCGGAGCGCAAGCTGCTGCGGAGCGTTACGCTCTTCGATGTCTACGAGGGCGACAAGCTCCCCGAAGGCAAGAAATCCTATGCGCTGGGCTTCGTGCTCGAAGACCGCGAGCGCACGCTCGACGAGAAGACGATCGAGAAGGTCATGTCGAACCTCACGCGCCAGTTCGAGCACTGCTGCGGCGCCCGGGTGCGGGGGTAGCGGCCGCCGCGGGGCGAGGCTGAAGGGCTGTCCGCGACTTGTCGGACAGCCCTTTTCCATGGTACGGCCGCTCGAAAGCTTTTCCGAACGGGCAATTCCCGCAGGGTTGAAATAACTCGTCGGGCGCCCTTTCTCTTTTCCGTGTTCGTGCTCCCGCTTGAGACCGATTCGGAACGTACGATCCCCGCACGGCAGAATACCGCTCGGCCGCCCTCGTTTTTCCCGGCCGCAGGTCGTCGGGGGTCGAGGCCCCCGCCCGCACCGACGAATCGAGACCGTTGTCCGCGGTCGGTGCCGGGATCGGGGCATGACCGGAGGGGCCGCGACCGCCCGGGCGGGCATACCGGACACGGATCCGGCGAAGCCGCTCCGCCCGCAAATGCGGGGTGCGCCTTCATCGGGGCGTTTCAGGGAATGAAGGGAAGAGCGTCGGCAGCAGCGGCGCGAATCCGCGTGCGCGGGTTCTCTGTTCCGCCGGAAGTTGCCGGTTCGTAACGGAGGGGCGCTTCCGTCGCGGGGCTGCGGGGACGCGGGAGCGATACAGTGAGTGCGGCGATGCACGGCTGCCCGCATTCGACGACGCGCGGGGGCGTCTGCTCGAATGCGGCGGCCTGCCGTGAGTACGGGCCGCCGGACGATTTAGCGACGGACGGGCATATGCGCGTATTCGGATACGGGTACCTGTTTCTCAGGCCGTTCTCGTCCTGCGCGAAGACCCGATCGTCTGCCGCGTCTCTTGTCCGGCAGCTGCGGCGCTTCGGTTGCGGCGCGTGCTGTCGGTTCAGAGTACGGGTTTGATCCGCGGCGGCTGGATGGTTACGAACGCGCAGCCGTTGTCGTCGCACGTCGAGACGATCCGCACCGAGCGCAGCGGTCGCGCGGGATGCAGCGTAACGCTCCCCTTCTCCAGTTCGCCCGCCCGTTCGAAGTGCGTGCCGTCGTAGGAGATTTCGGCATAGCCGGTCGTTACGATCGTCTTGGGAACCTGCAGATGTCCCGTCTGTAGGAACACTTCGCGGCACCGCACGGGTTCGGCGAAGTCGTAGCGGATCCAGTCGCCCTGCCGGCAGGCGCGGGCGGTGCGGGCGACGCCCCGGTATTTTTCGACATTGGCATAGGGAATCCGCCGGCTCTCGCCCATGGAGGTGGCGAGCGTCAGCGCCGGTGCGATCGTGCGGTAGTAGGCCGCGGCGCCGACCTCGGCGCTGCGCCCCGTGCCCTGCCGCGCACGGAACAGGTAGCGGTGCGGTGCGTCCGTGCGGATCGGACGGGTGTAGCGGTGTTCGACGGTGTCGCCCTCCAACCTGTAATAGAGCTCGGCCTCCGTGTCCGGCGCGGTCGCCGTAAGTGCGCCTTCGCCGTACTGCACGACCGGCGGAAAGAGCCGGAAGCGGATGTCCATTGCCGTCAGACGGTCGTAGTGTTCCTCCCGAAGCGTCTCGCTGAATGCCTCCCAACCTTCCGCGTTGCCGTGCCAAGCCTGCTCGGCGAGGGCGCAGATGCGCGGATAACACATGAAATCGAGGTAGTCGGGCCGTTCGGGTTCGTGCGAGACGTAGGCTTCGGTCCAGAACGCACCCTGAAAGCCCAGAATCCGGCACCGTTCGTCTGCCGTAAGTCCCTCAGGCAAAGTGTATTCGTAGGTCTCTTTCGCATCGAACACCGCGGCCCAGCTGTGGCCTTCCTCGTGCGGGGTCTGCCTCATGTCGAAGTAGAAGCTTTGCGCCGGCATGACGACCGTCGGATAGCCCGCGGCGAGGGATGCGCGCACGGCCTTCGTACTCTCCCAGCCGTGGACGCGGGTCGTGCGGGGCAGCGTGCCGGTGCGCACCGCCTCGTTCCACACGGCGGGCAGCTTCCCGTGGCGGGCCAGAATGGCGGCCGTGCGCTCCATGAAATACTCCTCCAGCCGGTGCGGATCTTCCGTCCCGAGGCGGCGCATCAGCGCCCGGCAGTCGGGGCAGCGCTTCCACTGCGACGCCTCGACTTCGTCGCCGCCGATGTGGATGTAGGGCGACGGGAACAACGCGCACACCTCGCCCAGAATGTCTTCGAGCAGCGCGTAGTTCTCCTCGCGGGCCACGCACCATGCCGAACGCTCGTCGTAGCCGTTCGACGCGGAGGTGTCGGGCGTGTAGCGGCAGAGTATCTCGGGCCTCACGCGGGCGATGTTGCGGCTGTGGCCCGGCAGGTCGATTTCGGGGATGATCTCGATGTTGCGCAGGGCGGCATAGTCCGCCAGCTCGCGCAGCTCCTCCTGCGTGAAGTAACCGCCGTACTTCTCGTCCCACTTGCCGTAGACGGGCCGCACGGGCGAATCCCCGCCGCGGAAGCCGCCGACGGCGGCCAGTTCGGGGTGGGAGCGGATTTCGATCCGCCACCCTTCGTCGTCGGACAGATGGAGGTGCAGTTTGTTGATCTTGTGGCAGGCCAGTCCGTCGATGAAGCGCTTCACCGCTTCCGGTCCGATCCACGTGCGGGCCACGTCGAGGTGCATGCCCCGGTAGGCATAGCGCGGAGCGTCGGCGATCTCGCAGCAGCCGAGCCGCACGGGGTAGTCCGGCGTGCGGGCATAGACCTCGGGAGGCAGGAGTTGGAAGAGGCTCTGCATGCCGTTGAAGACGCCGCCCGTGTCGCCTGCCTCGATTTCGATGCGCGATGGCAGGATGCGGAGCACGTAGGCTTCGGGGGCGTAGCCCTCGTCGAGCCGCAGCACGAGGGCCCGATCCGACGAGCGCGCGGCGTCGCACGGGAGCCCCAGCCGTTCGCCGAGGTAGGCGGCCAGCTGGCCGAGCCGCGGATCGAACGTGATCGTCGTCGCGCTGTCCAATACGAAAACGCCCTCTCGGTGCGTTATGTGCGAGGGCGTGGGCAGGATGCCTGCCGCTGCGATGCGTGCGGTCAGCAGCGTCGCCAGCAAAAGTCCGAGTTTCATGAGCTGTCGCGAAATCGTCGAATTTTTTTCTTCCATTTCCCGCCTCGGCAGGTGCCCGGACGAACGGTTTTGCATCGGGTTCGGCGAAATGATTCGGTCGCCCCTCCCCTGCCCGCTC